>JAICWH010000054.1 GCA_025934895.1 Nocardioidaceae bacterium
CATCATCGGCGACCAGGACCTGGTCCTTGGGACTGGTGAGGCGGCGGAGTTCGACACGGAGGTGCCGCACTGGTTCGGCTCCACCGGCGACGGGCCGGCGGAGGTGTTGTCCATTTTCGGTCGCCCCGGTGAACGCATGCTGGTCCGGGCCTCTGGCCAGGACGCCCTCGATGGCCCCTCCGAGGAGGACCCACACCCCGAGTGATCGTGTTCACCGCGGATGAGAGTCGCTGGCGAGTGCGTCGCCGTGCTCGCACCGGCATGGCCTCCTGAGGTATCTTGATATCAAGAGACATGCTGGTCCGGCTGTCGGTGGGTACGACGGTGCGGGCAGGATGGACCCACGCGGACCCACGCGGATCACCAGCAGGACCGGCGGGCACCCCGCCGTACAGACAGACAGCCCGAGCGACTCACGAGGAGATGCCAGATGTCGAGTGTCGACAGCTTCGGTGCCAAGGGACAGCTCGACGTGGACGGCACGTCGTACGAGATCTACCGGCTTTCGGCCGTGTCGGGGGAGGGCCTGCCGGAGGACGCGGTCGACTCGCTGCCCTACAGCCTCAAGGTGCTGCTGGAGAACCTGCTCCGCACCGAGGACGGGGCGAACATCACCAAGGACGACATCCTGGCGCTGGCCGGCTGGGACGCTGAGGCCGACCCCAGCAAGGAGATCCAGTTCACGCCGGCCCGGGTGATCATGCAGGACTTCACGGGGGTGCCGTGCGTGGTGGATCTGGCCACGATGCGCGAGGCGATGTCGGAGCTCGGCGGTGACCCCACCAAGATCAACCCGCTCGCCCCGGCCGAGATGGTCATCGACCACTCGGTGATCGCCGACGTCTTCGGCACCCCGGAGGCGTTCGAGCGCAACGTCGAGATCGAGTACGAGCGCAACAAGGAGCGCTACCAGTTCCTGCGCTGGGGGCAGGGGGCGTTCCACGACTTCAAGGTGGTCCCGCCCGGCACCGGCATCGTGCACCAGGTGAACATCGAGCACCTGGCCCGGACAGTCTTCACCCGGGAGAGTGACGACGGCACTGGCAGCAGGAAGGTCGCCTACCCGGACACCTGCGTCGGGACCGACTCGCACACCACCATGGTCAACGGCATCGGGGTCGTCGGCTGGGGGGTCGGCGGCATCGAGGCCGAGGCGGCGATGCTCGGTCAGCCGGTGTCGATGCTGATCCCCCGCGTGGTGGGCTTCAAGCTGAGCGGCGACCTCCCCGAGGGCGCGACCGCCACGGACCTGGTGCTCACCATCACCGAGATGCTCCGCAAGCACGGGGTGGTCGGCAAGTTCGTGGAGTTCTACGGACCCGGCGTCTCGGCGCTGCCGCTGGCGAACCGCGCGACGATCGGCAACATGTCCCCCGAGTTCGGGTCGACCATCGCCGTCTTCCCGATCGACGAGGAGACCACGAAGTACCTCGAGCTCACCGGCCGTCCGCCCGAGCAGCTCGCCCTGGTCGAGACCTACGCCCGCGAGCAGGGGCTGTGGCACGACCCGTCGGCCGAGCCGCGCTACTCCGAGAAGCTGGAGCTCGATCTCGCCAGCGTCGTACCGTCCCTGGCCGGGCCGAAGCGCCCGCAGGACCGGGTCTCGCTGTCCGAGGCCAAGGAGGCCTTCCGGTCGGCGCTCGCCGACTACGTCGAGGACGACCAGACCGGCGGCGAGGACCGCAAGCCCGGTGTTCCGCAGCAGAAGAAGCCGTACGGCGTCGTCTCGGCCGCCGACGAGGCCTCCGACGAGTCGTTCCCGGCCAGCGACGCCCCGGCGTACTCGCACGACGCCAACGGCGGTGGCCAGCCCGACGACTGGCACGGGCACCTGGCCAAGGATGCGAACGGCCGGCCGTCCAGCCCGACCCGGGTCCAGCTGTCCGACGGCACGGAGTTCGAGGTCGACCACGGCGCCGTCGCCATCGCGGCGATCACGTCGTGCACGAACACCTCGAACCCCTCGGTGATGATCGGCGCGGCCCTGCTGGCCAAGAAGGCGGTCGAGAAGGGGCTGACCACCAAGCCGTGGGTCAAGACCACCCTGGCGCCCGGGTCCAAGGTGGTCTCGGACTACTACGAGCGGGCCGGCCTCACGCCGTACCTCGACAAGCTGGGCTTCAACCTCGTCGGCTACGGCTGCACCACCTGCATCGGCAACTCCGGGCCGCTGATCCCCGAGGTCAGCCAGGCGGTGCAGGACAGCGACCTCGCCGTCGTCTCCGTGCTCTCCGGCAACCGGAACTTCGAGGGCCGGATCAACCCCGACGTGAAGATGAACTATCTCGCGTCCCCGCCACTGGTGGTGGCCTACGCACTGGCAGGGTCGATGGACCACGACCTGTTCAACGAGCCGCTGGGCGTCGACACGGAGGGCAACGACGTGTTCATGCGGGACGTGTGGCCGACCGCCTCCGAAGTGGAGGAGGTGATCGCGCACGCCATCACCTCCGACATGTTCACCGACGACTACGCCGACGTGTTCGCCGGCGACGAGCGGTGGCGGAACCTCGAGACCCCCGACGGCGACACGTTCGCCTGGGACCCCGACTCGACCTACGTCCGCAAGCCGCCGTACTTCGACGGGATGCCGCCGGAGCCGACGCCGGTCGAGGACATCGAGGGGGCCCGGGTGCTGGCCAAGCTCGGCGACTCCGTGACCACCGACCACATCAGCCCGGCCGGCGCGATCAAGAAGGACTCACCGGCCGGGAAGTACCTCGCCGAGCACGGCGTCTCGAACCGGGACTTCAACTCCTACGGCTCGCGGCGCGGCAACCACGAGGTGATGATCCGGGGCACGTTCGCGAACATCCGGCTCCGCAACCAGCTCGCCCCCGGGACCGAGGGCGGCTTCACCGTCGACCTCACCGCCGAGGACAAGCCGGTGACGACGATCTTCGAGGCGTCGGAGAAGTATCTCGAGGCGGGCATCCCGCTGGTCATCCTGTCCGGCAAGGAGTACGGCTCCGGGTCCTCGCGCGACTGGGCGGCCAAGGGCACGGCGCTGCTCGGCGTGCGGGCAGTCATCGCGGAGTCCTACGAGCGCATCCACCGGTCCAACCTGATCGGCATGGGGGTGCTTCCGTTGCAGTACCCGCAGGGCGAGAGCGCCGAGTCTCTGGGTCTCACCGGGGAGGAGACGTTCTCGTTCACCGGGGTCACGGCGCTCAACGACGGGACCATTCCGAGGACGGTGCACGTGAAGGCCAGCCGGGACGGCGACGACGTCGAGTTCGACGCCCAGGTCCGCATCGACACCCCCGGCGAGGCCGACTACTACCGGCACGGCGGCATCATGCAGTACGTCCTGCGGAGCCTCCTGAAGAAGTGACGCCCTGGACCGAGGCGGTGAGCAGGGATAGCCCCCGACATGGCGGTCGTGGGTTCTCAGCGGGCGCCTCAGCGCCCGCTGAGAACCCGACCTCGTCATGGTGACACGATGGCGCCATGATCGTCGCCTTCAGCCTCAGCCCGTCCGGTGCGGACGACACCGGCGGGGTCAGCGCAGCGGTCGCGGAGGCGGTGCGGGTGGTACGCGCCTCCGGGCTGCCGTGCGAGACGAACGCCATGTTCACCAACATCGAGGGGGAGTGGGACGAGGTGATGGCAGTGGTCAAGCAGGCCGTCGACGTCGTCGCCGCCACCTCACCGCGGGTCGGCCTGGTGCTCAAGGCCGACATCCGTCCCGGGTACGACGGACAGCTGACCGCCAAGGTCGAGCGCATCGAGGAGCGCCTCCAGGGAGGTACCGATGCGTAGCGAGACCGTCGAGGTGCAGACCGGCAAGGCCGAGGTGGTGCACGACCTGACGGCTGCGTGCGCGGCCTTCGTCGAAGGTGAGCAGGACGGGCTGTTGCACGTCTTCGTGCCGCATGCGACAGCCGGGATCGCGATCATCGAGACCGGTTCCGGCAGCGACGATGACCTGCTCGCCGCGCTCGGTGACCTGCTGCCCGCCGACGACCGCTGGCGTCACCGACACGGCTCTTCGGGTCACGGGCGCTCGCACGTGTTGCCGGCTCTGGTGCCGCCCTACGCGACGCTCGCCGTGCGGGGGGGTCGGCTCACGCTCGGCACCTGGCAGAGCGTCTGCCTGGTGGACCTCAACGTCGACAACCCCGACCGCCAGGTCCGACTCTCCTTTCTGCCCGGCTGACCCCGCTGCTGACCCCGCGCCGCTGACCCCGCGCCGCTGATCCCGCCGTGGTGTCCATCCTGCGGCCTCAGGGCAGGAACAGCATCGTGTCGCCGAACTCGTGCCAGAGGTAGCGGCGATCGCCGTGCAGGACGGCGTCGTAGGCCCGGTCCACGAGCCGGTCACCGGCCACGGCGCGCAGCAGGTCCAGGTGGCTCGCCTCCGCGTCGTGCAGTCCGGTGAGCAGCCCGTCGACGACCCGGGCCGGCCGGTCGGGGCCGAGCACCAACGAGGTCCAGCCGACGGCCGGGTGCACCCGCCCTTGCGGGTCGGCCACCGACTCGAGGGCGCGGACGACCGTCGTACCCACCGCGACGACGCGCCTGCCCGCGCTCCGGGTGGACCGCACCAGCCGTGCGGCGGCCTCCGGGACGACGTACTGCTCGGGCTGGGGTGGCTCGTGCGTCTCCTGGCTGGAGACGCCGGTGTGCAGGACCAGCGGCACCACCACCACGCCCCGCGCGAGCAGCCGGACCAGGACGCGCTCCGACAGCGGCCGCCCCGCGCTCGGCATCTCGGCGCTGCCCGGGACCTCGGCGTAGACGTTCTGCCGCGCCTCCAGGGGCCACTCCTGTTCCAGGTAGGAGTAGGCGACCGGGCGGCCGTGGCGGGTCAGGTAGGTCCCCCGGTCGGTCGCCGGCTCCGGCGTCGCCCGCCACAGCCGCGACTGCCCCGCGGGATGTGCGCCCCGGACCCGCAGCCGCACCTCGCCCGGCAGCAGAACGGCGGCGCCCGGCTCGACCGGCTCCGATCCGGTGTTGTCGGGCCGCCGCACCTCGACCACCCAGTCCCCGTCGTCCAGCTGGGTGGACACGTGCACCGACCGAGCGTCGTCGAGCAGGCGTACGGCGGCCGGGAGTGTCGCGGACGTGTTCACCACCAGGAGGTCACCCGGCCGCAGCACGGAGGGCAGGTCCTTGACGCGGAGGTGGGTGAGCCGGTCGGGTTCCGCGACCAGCATCCGCACCTCGTCGCGTGCCAGCCCTCTGGCCTCGGGCGGGGACGTGGCCTCGCTCGGCCACGGGGCGTCGACGGCGACCGCGCTCACGCGTCCTCCCGCACGGCCACGTCGGCGGCCCGGTAGCGTCCGCTGGGCAGCTCACCGGTGACCAGAGCCAGCAGGTGAGGCACGACGGTCGCCGGGTCGGGGCGGTCCGAGACGTCCTCACCGGGGAAGGCGTCCTGGTGCATCCGGGTGCGCATGTCGCCCGGATCCACGGCATAGACCCGCAGCGCCGGCTGCTCCGCGGCGAGGATCCGGGTCAGGTGGTCCAGTGCGGCCTTCGACGAGCCGTAGGCCGCCCACCCGTCGTACGGCTCCACCGCCGCGTCAGAGGTGATGTTCACGACCACGCCACGTCGGCCCAGCAGCTGGGGCAGCAGCAGCCGGGTCAGCGCGTGCGGTGCGACGACGTTCGTGGTCAGCGCGTGCAGAAGCGTGGCCTCGTCCAGGTCCGCCACTGCCGGCATCGGGCTGGCGCCCAGGGTGCTGGCGTTGTTGACGATCAGGTCGGCGCCGCCGAGCGCCTCCGCGGCGGCGGCGAGCGCCGCGCGGTGCGCGGCGTCGGTGACGTCGCCCGGGATGCGCTGACCAGGGGTGCCGGCGAGCTCGTCGGCGTGCCGGGCGTCAACGACGAGGTCCCAGCCCCGACGGTCCAGCTCATGGGCGAGCGCGGCACCCAGACCGCGTGAGGCGCCGGTGATGACGGCTACAGACATGGTGTCCTCCTTCGGGGATGAGAGAAGCGTGCAACCTCAAGTTCACTTCAGGTCAAGGCATTGCCCTCGTGTCGAACGTGCGTTCGAACCACGCGTATGCTGGTGAGCATGTCCCAGCTCGTCTCGCCCCCCGGGTGGCCGGCCGCCGTGCGTCCGCCGGATGCGCCCCGGTGGGAGGAGACCGCGGTCACCTGGCTGCTGGACCGGTGCCCGCCCGAGTTCCGGTCCTACCCGGTGCTCCGCCGCCATGCCGTGGTGTTGGCGCGCTTCGCCGTCCTGCACGTCGAGGGCTGCCAGACCGCCGTACGCCGGGGGCTGAGCGAGGCCCGTGCTGCGCTCCGCGACGTCACCGACCCCGACACCGTGGAGGCCGCTGTGGAGACCTGGCACGCCGAGGCGGCACGGCTGATGGCCGAGAGGCGCGCCGTCGGGCTGGTCGAGGAGGCGCTGCAGGGCCGCCGGTTCGTCGCGCGTCTCTAGCATCGGGACATGACTCGCATCTCGGTGATCGTGCTCGTCGATGCCCGCGGTTGGGTGCTGCTGCAGGAGCGCGACGAGCACGCCCCGCTCTCTCCGGACAAGTGGGGGATGGTCGGCGGCCACGTCGAGGACGGTGAGGAGTTCGAGCCGGCGGCCTACCGGGAGCTCGAGGAGGAGACCGGCGTACACCTCGAGGGTGGGTTGCGGCTGTGGCGCGCCGAGACGTTCCAGTACCCCGAGCGCGACGAGCCCTTCGACTACCGGGTATGGGTGGCGGGCACCACGCTCACCGATGCCGACATCGTGATCGGCGAGGGCCGACAGATCGTGTTCGTGGCCCCCGAGTCGCTGGTCGGTCTGGACACCAGCCACTCCTGCAGGCACTTCGTCACCGAGCTGCTCACCTCGCCGACCTACCGGGACCTCGTCGACGGGCTGGCCGGTGCGCCACCCGCATCCGGCGGGGCGTCGCGTCCTGCGACGAGGGAGCCGAGCCACCGGCGATGACAGGGGTGCCAAAGCGGGACGGGCAGCTGCACCCCGCCGTACGTCGACCCTGGGCGGCCTGCGGATGCGCCGACTCGACCCCTGGGTCGACCATGACGCACCAGCAGCCACGTCCCGTCGCTGACCCGGCGCCGCCTAGACTTGGCAAAGGACGCGGGAAGCCGCGCGCCGGGCGCCGACCGCCGAAGGCCCACCGCCCGGGCCGAGGAGGACATCGATGGGACTGCTGGACCGGATCACCGGCCCACGAGACCTGCACGACCTGACCGACGCCGAGCTGGACGAGCTGGCCACGGAGATCCGGGACTTCCTGGTCCGGTCGGTGTCCCGTGCCGGTGGGCACCTCGGCCCGAACCTCGGGGTGGTCGAGCTGACCCTCGCCCTGCACCGGACGTTCGACTCGCCCAGCGACCGGATCGTGTTCGACACCGGCCACCAGGCCTACGTGCACAAGATCCTCACCGGCCGGGCCGCCGGGTTCGCCCGGCTCCGGGAGGAGGGTGGCCTGTCCGGCTACCCGAGCCGCTCCGAGTCCGAGCACGACCTCGTCGAGAACTCGCACGCCTCCACGGCCCTGTCCTACGCCGACGGGCTCGCGAAGGCCTACGCGATCCGCGGCGAGAAGCGGCACGTCGCCGCTGTCGTCGGGGACGGAGCGCTCACCGGCGGGATGGCCTGGGAGGCGCTGAACAACATCGCGGCCAACGGGGACGGCCGAACGCGACGCCTCGTCATCGTCGTCAACGACAACGGCCGCTCCTACACTCCGACGGTCGGCGGCCTCGCCGACCACCTGACAGTCCTCCGCACGAGCCCGCACTACGAGCAGGTCCTCGACCAGGTGAAGAAGCGGCTGAACGGGGTCCGCGGAGTCGGGCCGGCGGTCTACGACGCGCTGCACGCCATGAAGAAGGGCATGAAGGACGCCCTCGCCCCGCAGGGCCTCTTCGAGGACCTCGGCCTGAAGTACGTCGGACCCGTCGACGGTCACGACCGGGCCCAGGTAGAGCACGCCCTGCGACAGGCCAAGCGGTTCGAGGGGCCCGTGATCGTGCACGTGATCACCCGCAAGGGGTTCGGCTACGACCCGGCCGAGCGGCACGAGGCGGACCAGTTCCACAGCCCGGGCGCCTTCGACGTCGAGACGGGCGAGGAGAGACCCAAGGGCCACACCTGGACCGAGGCGTTCGCCGACGAGATGGTGACCCTGGGCTCGGAGCGCCAGGACCTGGTGGCCATCACCGCGGCGATGATGCACCCGGTCGGCCTGCACAGGTTCGCGCTGCGATACCCCGAGCGCACCTTCGACGTCGGCATCGCCGAGCAGCACGCCGCCACGTCGGCGGCCGGGCTGGCCATGGGTGGGTTGCATCCGGTCGTGGCGGTCTACGCCACCTTCCTCAACCGCGCGTTCGACCAGGTGCTGATGGACGTCGCGCTGCACCGGTGCGGGGTCACCTTCGTGCTCGACCGTGCCGGGGTCACCGGGGACGACGGCGCCTCCCACAACGGCATGTGGGACCTGTCGGTCCTGCAGGTGGTTCCCGGGCTGCGGATCGCCGCGCCGCGTGACGCGACCCGGCTGCGCGAGCTGCTGCGGGAGGCGGTCCAGGTCGACGACGCCCCGACCGTCGTGCGCTTCCCGAAGGGGGCGCCGCCCGACGACATCGACGCCGTCAGCCGGGTCGAGGGGTGCGACGTGCTCGTGCGCACCGGCGCGAAGGACGTGCTGATCGTCGGGGTCGGGTCCATGGCAGGCACCAGCGTCGAGGTCGCCGACCGGTTGGTCGCCCAGGGGATCGGCGTCACGGTCGTGGACCCCCGCTGGGTGAAGCCGGTCGCCCCGGTGCTGCTCCGGCTCGCCGGCGAGCACCGGCTGGTGGTCAGCGTCGAGGACAACGGCGTGGTGGGCGGATGCGGGTCCGTGCTGCTCCAGACCCTCAACGACGCACGGGTCCCCACCCCGGTGCGGCTGCACGGCATCCCGCAGGAGTTCCTCGGGCACGCCAAGCGGGCCGTGATCCTCGAGCGCGTCGGGCTGACCGCCCAGACCCTGGCTCGCAGCATCGTGGAGGACGTCACCGCCCTCGACCAGGGGGAGTCGCTGCTCCCCGTGGAGTGAGGCCCGGGTTAGATTCCGGCATGCATCTCGACGTCGACCGTGTGCGCAGCATGTTCCCCGCCCTCGAGCGGGGCACTGCCTTCTTCGACGGGCCGGGCGGCTCCCAGACGCCACGGCAGGTGGCCGAGGCGATCGCCGCGACGCTGTCCGCCGGCCTCTCCAACCGCGGGACGGTGACGGCGGCCGAGCGGTGCGCCGACGACATCGTCGTGGGGGCGCGGGCCGCCGTCGCCGACCTGGTCGGCGCGGACCCGGGTGGGGTGGTGTTCGGCAGGTCGATGACGCAGCTGACCTTCGACCTGGCCCGGTCGCTGGCCCGGCAGTGGAGGCCTGGCGACGAGGTGGTCGTCACCAGGCTCGACCACGACGCCGACATCCGGCCCTGGGTCAGCGCCGCGGAGACGGTGGGCGCCACGACGCGATGGGTCGACTTCGACCGGGACACCGCCGAGCTCACCTTCGACCCTGCCGTGCTGTCCGAGCGCACCCGGCTGGTCGCGGTCACCGGGGCGTCCAACCTGCTCGGCACGCGTCCTGATGTCGCAGCGGTCGCCGCCGCGGCGCACCAGGTGGGGGCCCTGGTCTTCGTCGATGGCGTGCACCTGACCCCGCACGCCCCGGTGGACGTGGCGGAGCTCGGCGCCGACTTCTTCGTGTGCTCGCCGTACAAGTTCTTCGGGCCACACCTGGGCGCGCTGGCCGCGGCACCCGGGCTGCTCGAGACGATCCACCCCGACAAGCTCCTCCCGGCCACCGACCAGGTGCCGGAGCGCTTCGAGCTCGGGACACTGCCGTACGAGATGCTCGCCGGCGTCACCGCGGCGGTGGACTTCATCGCCGCGCTGGTCACCGGCGAGGGCCCGCGTCGGGACCGCGTGCGGGCCTCGATGCGGGCGGTGGAGGCCGCCGAGGACGTGCTCTTCGAGAGGCTGCTGTCCGGGTTGCAGGAGACCCCCGGCGTCCACCGGTACGGCGCCCCGGCTCGTCGCACGCCGACCGCGCTGTTCGGGGTGGAGGGCGTGGCCCCTCAGACGGTCTACGAGCAGCTGGCGACCCGCGGGGTGAACGCGCCGGCCAGCAGCTTCTACGCCCTGGAGGCGTCGCGCTGGCTGGGGCTCGGGGACCACGGGGCGGTGCGGGCAGGGCTGGCGCCCTACACCTCCGCGGACGACGTCGACCGGCTGCTCGCCGGGGTGCGCGAGATCGCCCAGACCTGCCGGTAGTCAGCACCGGCAGCATCATCGACGAAGGGGGCGTCCTACCTGGCGCGGCTGACCGCTGCGCTCATCGCTGCGATGTGCTCCGGGGTGGAGCCGCAGCAGGCCCCGATCAGGTCGATCCCGAGCTCGCGCAGGGTGCGGGCGTGCTCTGCGAGGTCGGCGGGCGACTTGTCGTACTCGAAGTGGTCGCCGACCACCTGCGGCAGCCCGGCGTTCGACTGGGCGACCAGCAGGAGGTGCTCGGGCCGCGCCTCGACCAGCTCGGCTGCGATGGCCTCCATCTCCTCGGGACCGCGCCCGCAGTTCGCGCCGACCGCGTCCACTCCCGCTGCGACCAGGGCGGTGACGGCCTGGCCCGGACGCACACCCATCATCGACCGGAGGTTGGTGTCGAAGGACAGCGTCGCCATCACCGGCAGGTCCGGCGTGACCACCCGGGCGGCCGCGATCGCCGCCTCCACCTCTGCGAGGTCGCTCATCGTCTCGATCAGGACCAGGTCGATGCCCCCGTCGCGGAGCCCCCGCAACTGCTCCTCGAAGATCTCCTGCGCCTCCTCGGGGGACATCGTGCCGAGCGGCTCGAGCAGCTCGCCGGTCGGGCCCAGGTCACCGGCGACCAGAGCGTCGTAGTCGTCGGCCACCGACCGGGCGATGGCGGCGGCGGCCCGGTTGAGCTCGTGCACGCGGTCGTCCAGCCCGTGCATCCTCAACCGCGGCCGGCTGCCGCCGAACGTGTTGGTGGTGAGGATCCGGGCCCCCGCGCGGGCATATGCCTCGTGGCTCGCGCGAACCGCCTCGGGTCGCTCGACGTTCCACAGCTCGCCGGCGCCACCGTCGTCGAGGCCGTTGTCCTGCAGCAGCGTGCCCATCCCGCCGTCGACGAGCACCGGTCGGCTGCCGCCGACCCGGGTGTCGAGCAGGGCTGTGAGCCGGTTCATCCGTGTGCCTCTGTCTCTCCGAGGGAGTCGAGGTAGCTCTTGATCCGGTCGACGGGCCACTGGCTCTCCAGGTCGGCGACGACCCGGTCCGTCACGTCTGTCGGGGTGCCCTCGGCCGCGGTCCAGCTGCTCCGGGTCCAGCCCGCCAGGTAGTCCTCGCTGCCGATGTCACCGAGCCGCATCGCCGCCTCGTCGATGGCGGCCTGGAACCGCGGCGCGAGGGGTGCCTTGGTCACGTCCTCGCCGTCTCGGGCCACGACGAGCGAGGGCAGGTCGCGCCAGTAGGTCACCTGGTAGTCCGTCACGCGCAGAGCCTACCGGTGCCGGGGACGTGACCAGCGGGCCGGCGTCGGTCGGCTACCGGCGTCCGGCGTCCCGGACGCAGAGGGTCGCCCACGGCAGTGCCTCCAGCCGCTCGTCACCGACCGGCTCGCCGCACGCGTCGCAGCGGCCGTAGGAGCCGTCCGCCAGCTTGTCCATCGCCCGGTTCACGTCGGCCAGGGTCTTCTGCAGCTTGTCGTGCACGGCGACCTGCGAGAGTCGGTCGACGGCCATCGAGGTGCCCTCTCCGACCCGCTTGCCGAACGAGATCGACCCCTGGTCACCCGGCCTCTCCTCGAGGACGCCCAGCTGCTGCTCGATCTCGGCCTTCTTGGTCCGCAGAGTCGCAGCAGTGCCGGAGTGGCCGGAGTGGCCGGAGTGGCCGGAGTGGGTGACGTCCATCCCTCCACTGTGCCGCACAGGTGTCTGAGCGGCTCCGCCCCCGAGCCCGGATCTCAGACCGCGTCAGCACCAGGTCTCGCGCCGGATCGGGCATAGTGAGGGCCCTGGTCGCGTTCGCACGGCAGGCAGCGAGACCACGAGACGCGGTGAGAGCCAGGGAGGTCCCGATGACAGAGCCCGCACGATATGTCCACATCGTCGACGACCTGCCCGAGCTCGACACTCTCGAGAGCGGGCCGGTGCTGATCCACTGCCTCGAAGGGTTCCTCGACGCCGGAAACGCTGCGGCCCTGGCTACCCAGCACCTGCTCTCGCAGTCCTCCGGCCGGGTGGTGGCCAGCTTCGACATCGACGCCTTCTACGACTACCGGGCCAGACGGCCCCCGATGACGTTCTCCGAGGACCGCTACGAGGGCTACGAGACCCCCCGGCTGGTGGTCCGGCTCAACCACGACAGGCTCGGCACGCCGTACCTCCTGATGCACGGGCCGGAGCCGGACACCCACTGGGAGTCGTTCGCCACGGCGGTGCGCAGCGTGGTCGAGTCCTGCCGGGTGCGGCTCACCACCTCGATGGGCGCCGTGCCGATGGCGGTGCCGCACACGCGTCCGGTGATGCTGACCAACCACGCCACGTCCTCGGACCTGCTGATCTTCCAGAACGTCTGGAAGGGCCGGATCCGGGTGCCGGCGAGCGCACAGGCGCTCCTCGAGCTGCGGCTCGGGGGCTGGGGGCACCCGGCGATGGGCTTCGTCGCGCACATCCCGCACTACGTCGCCCAGTTCGACTACCCGGCAGCCGCTGCCACGATGCTCGAGGCGGTCGAGGTGGTCACCGGCCTGGAGTGGGACCTCTCCGACCTCGAGGCGGCCGGGCAGGCGAAGCTGCTGGAGATCGCGTCCCAGCTCGAGGACTCCGCCGAGGTCCAGGACGTGGTGAGTGGGCTCGAGCAGCAGTACGACGCCTTCCACCGTCCCGGCCCCGGGACCGCCGACGGTGACCCGGAGGCGTTGCCACTGGCCGATGAGAAGAACCTGCCGAGCGGGGAGGAGCTCGGCGCCGAGTTCGAGCGTTTCCTCGCCGGCCTGGACCGGCCCAACGACCGCCCCAACGACACCGGAGAGTAGGCCCTCGTTGCCCCGATCCGCCGACGAGCTCGTCGCGCTCCTGGACCTCGAGCCGATCGAGGTCAACCTGTTCCGCGGCATCCAGCCGGACACCGAGCTGCAGCGCGTCTTCGGCGGACAGGTGGCCGCCCAGTCCCTGGTGGCCGGGGCGCGCACCGTCGAGCCGCCGTTGTCCGTGCACTCGCTGCACAGCTACTTCCTGCGACCCGGCGACGTCTCGGTCCCGATCGTGTACGACGTGGAGCGGATGCGCGACGGCCGGTCGTTCTCGACGCGTCGGGTCGTGGCGCGCCAGCACGGCCGGCCGATCTACTTCATGACCCTGAGCTTCCAGGTGCCGGAGGAGGGCTTCGAGCACCAGGACGTGATGCCGGACGTGGCCTCGCCCGAGGACGCCCGCGACCTGGGCGCGCTGTTTCGCGAGCAGTCGGACGCGCAGACCGGCAGGTGGGCCAACGAATGGGCGGCCCTCGAGCTGCGGGTGATCGGCGACTCCGGCGCGGGCGGTGTGCTGGGCGCGGATGAGCATCCCGCCCGCTCGCAGCTGTGGATGCGGGTCACCGGTCAGCTCGACGACACCGAGCTAACCCACAAGGCGGCCTTCACCTACGCCAGCGACATGACCCTGCTGGCTTCGTCCCTGGTGCCGCACGGCGTCCCGATCGCGAGCCCCCGGGTGCAGTCCGCGTCGCTGGACCACACGATCTGGTTCCACCGGCCGTTCCGGGCCGACCAGTGGCTTCTCTACGACCAGGTCTCGCCCTCGGCGTCCGGCGCCCGCGGGCTGGCCCTGGGACGGGTGTTCACCCAGGACGGCCGGCTCGTGGCCTCCGTCGCCCAGGAGGGCCTGATCCGGCCGCGCGGCTGATCGTTCGTCACCGACCGACGACAGCGCTGTCGTTACCACGGGATGCACCGATCCGCTGACAGCCACGCGGCAGACGGTTACGGTTGTTCGGTTATGGGGCTTCAGGGTTTCATGTTGTCGATGTGACTTGGGAGGTGCCCCGGGACGGCTGTCGTCGAGGAGAGCGGATGCGCCTGCACACCCGAGGATGGCTGTCGCTCCCGGTGGGCGTTCCGCCGGCCGTGCCGCTGGGCGTCTCCCTGGCCCTTGCTGTCCTGCTCAGCGGCCCGCCCGTCGCGGCGCACGCCGATGCAGGTGTGCACCCGGCCGCCGACCCGGGCCCCGCCGCGACATCCCCGCGAACCGGTGCGGGGCCCGACTACGAGATGCCGTTCCCCTGCGGGGACATCTGGAACGGGTCGAGCCGCTACAACCACAGCCCGAGCGCGCTGGCCATCGACTGGAACCGCACGCACGACGACGGCGCGATGGTGGTCGCGGCGGCACCGGGGGTCGTCACGTCGACGGTGGACCTGGGCGACCGCAGCTACGGGCGCTACGTCATCGTCGACCACGGCGGGGGGCGGAGCTCCCTCTACGCCCACCTGAGCGCGTTCTGGTCCACGGTCGGGGAGGCCGTCGACCAGGGCACACCGCTGGGCCTGGTCGGCAGCACCGGAGGCAGCACGGGCCCGCACCTGCACCTCGAGGAACGGCTGAACCGCGTCGACCAGCACGCCTACTTCCATCGCACCTCCTTCGTGATGGGTACGACGCAGGCGTCGACGAACTGCGGCGACGTTCCGCTGGTGGGTGACTGGGACGGCGACGGCACCTCGAACGTCGCGGTCCAGCGCCGGGCCACGTCACCGCGCTACTACCTGCGCCAGCCCGCGCATCGCAACCTGCGGGTGCCGTTCGGCTGGCGCACCGACCAGCCGCTGAGCGGCGACTGGGACGGCGACGGCCGGGCTGAGATCGGTGCGCGCCGTCCCGGCCTGATGTCCTTCGTGCTGCGTCACCGGGACGGCACCGAGACCCGGGTCCGGCTCGGCCGGGTCAGCGACGTCGGGGTGACCGGGGACTGGAACGGCGATCGGCGTACCGACCTGGGCGTGTGGAACCCGAGCACGCGCGTGTTCACGCTCCGCGGGACGAACGGCCACACCCGCGACGTTGCGTTCGGGTCTGTCGGCGACCGGCCCGTGACCGGGGACTGGAACGGTGACGGTCGCACGGACCTCGGCGTCTGGTCGTCGGGCACGGCGACGTTCACGCTGCGGACCCAGGCACGGTCCGGAGCCGTCACCGTCCGCCGGGTCGCGTTCGGGTCTCCGGGCAGCCTGCCGGTCGCCGGCGACTGGGACGGTGACGGCGTCGGTGATCTCGGGGTGTGGAACCCGGCGAACGCGGTGTTCGCGCTGCGGCTGACACCTACCCCAGCACGGCCGTCCGTGGTGGTGCAGCGGCGGCACTGGGGGACTCCGCGCGGATAGCGGTCAGGGCGTGCGCAGGGCCCGCACCGTCTCTATCGTGTCCGCCTCCTCCGCGGTCTTGTCGTCGCGGTAGCGCAGCACCCTCGCGAACCGCAGCGCCATCCCGCCCGGGTAACGCGTCGAGGTCTGGATGCCGTCGAACGCGACCTCGACGACCTGCTCAGGACGGACGGTGACCACGTGGGCCGTGCGGGACTCCTCGAGCCCGAGGAACCGCTCGGTCTGCCAGGCGAGCATCTCGTCCGTCATCCCCTTGAACGTCTTGCCCAGCATCACGAACCCGGTCCCGCCGGCGCTGAGGTCGCGGGCGCCCAGGTGGATGTTGGACAGCCACCCTCGTCGCCGGCCGCTGCCCCACTCCACAGCCAGCACCACCAGGTCCAGGGTGTGACGTGGCTTGACCTTCACCCAGGCGGCGCCGCGACGGCCCGCGTCGTAGGGAGCCTCGAGCCCCTTGACCACGACGCCCTCGTGGCCGGCCCGCACCACGTCGGCGAACATTCGCCTGGCCGTCGCCGGGTCGGCGGTCACCGTGCGAGCGACCACCAACTCCGGGGGCAGCAGCGCGCTGAGCCTGGCGAGTCGCTCTCGCCCAGGGGCGTCGACGAGGTCCTCACCGTCGACGTGCAGCAGGTCGAAGAAGTACGGCGTGAGAGGCACCCGGGCCCGCAGCATCGCGACGTCGAGGTGGCTCGCGGTGCGGGCGCCCGTCTCCTGGAAGGGCCGCGGTCGGCCTTCCTCGCCCAGGGCGATCGCCTCGCCGTCGAGCACCAGGACACCGGACGGCAGCGCGGCGACAGCCTCCGTGACCTCCGGGACCCGGTCGGTGATGTCCTCGAGGCTGCGGGTGAACACCCGGACCTGCCCGTGCTGCTTGTGCACCTGGATCCGGATACCGTCCAGCTTGCAGTCCACCGCGACCGGATGCCCCACGGGTGCTGCCCTGGCCATCGCCTCGTCGACGTCGTTCGCGCTCGACGCGAGCATCGGTCGCAGCGGACGCCCCGGCTGGAGGCCGAACCCCGCGAGGGCTGCGGTGCCACCGGTGAGCGCCGCCGCGGCCACCGGGAGGGTCGAGCCGGCGAACATGGCGGCCCGGCGCACCGTGGCCGCGGGTACGCCGGCAGCGACGGCGACCGCCTCGAGCATCAGCCCGTCCAGGGCACCCTGTCGCAGCTCACCGGCGACGAGCCGGCGCAGGTAGGTCTGCTCCTCGGCCGTCGCGGCACCGAACAGGGCACCGGTCAGGGTGGCGCGACGAGCCTGCGACCCCGGACCCGAGAGGGCGCTGATCTCCTCGAAGGCCGCGTGCACGTCGGCCACGGTCAGGCTGCTGGCAGCGGCCGGCTCCGGGAGGGAGGTCAGGCTGCGCCACCCGAGGCCCGTGCGCCGTTGCCGGAGCGCACCGGAGAGGTAGGAGGTCGCCGTCTCGACCTCGTCCGGCTCCGCGGCGGCCAGGGCCGCGGCCAAGGCGGCGGTCTTGGCCGTGCGCGACCGGGTCGCGCCGACGACGCGGGAGGCCTCCACCAGGTCCGCGAGCAGCATGTCGCCATTGTGGCCGACCCCACCGACACGTCCTGTCCGGCATGCTCGGTCCGGCAGTCCCATACCCTGTCGGGGTGACACGCGTGGGAGCGCCGGCGGCCGAGCGCGTCTGGCACCCGGCCTGGCCGTGTGCGGTCGGCGCGACGCTCTCCATCCTGCGCCGGGGGGCCGGGGACCCCACCTTCCGGGTCGACCCGGACGGCACCACCTGGCGTGGCATCCGCACACCCGACGGGCCGGCCACCCTCCGGCTGAGCTCCAGGCCGGCGCTCGGTGAGGTTCACGCGACCGCGTGGGGCGGCGGCGCCGCCTGGGCGCTGGAGAGCCTGCCCGCCATGCTGGGCCGCGACGACGACCCGACCGGCTTCAGCCCCGCGCACCAGGTGCTGGCCGACGCCCACCGTCGCCGACCGCACTGGCGGGTCTGCCGGACCGGCCTGGTCCTGGAGGCGCTGGTGCCGGCGATCATCGAGCAGAAGGTGACCGGCCAGGAGGCCTTCGCCGGCTTCCGGATGCTCGTGCACCGCTTCGGGGAACGCGCCCCCGGTGCCGGTGGTGGGCGTGGCGTGTGGGTGCAGCCGTCAGCCGAGACGCTGCGGCTGGTCCCCTCGTGGGAGTGGCTCCGGATGCACATCGACCCGGCGCGCTCGCGGTCCGTCGTCCGCGCCGCCCAGCTGGCCGACGCGCTGGAGCGGACGGCGGGCCTGCCCGCTGCGGAGGTGGACCGGCGGCTGAGGTCCCTGCCCGGCGTGGGCGTGTGGACCAGCGCGGAGGTGCGGTTCCGGGCGCACGGCGACGCGGACGCGGTCAGCTTCGGTGACTACCACGTGGCGAAGAACGTGGGCTGGGCCCTGACCGGCGCCGAGGTCGACGACGACGGCCTGGCGCAGTTGCTGGAGCCCTACCGACCGCACCGGTTCCGGGTCCAGCGGCTGGTGGAGCTCGCCGGCCTGAGGCGTCCCCGGCACGGTCCGCGGATGGCTCCGCGCCGCCACCTGCCGGGCTGACGGCGCTCGGGCCGCCTGCCGTCAGGCGCCGCCATCCGGCAGCACCTCGTCGCGCCAGGAGTGCTGCGGCTGGTAGCCGAGCACCCGGCGCGCCTTCTCGATCGAGAGAAGGGTCTGGGTTCCGGACACCTCCCCGCGCACCTCCACGCCGGGGAAGACCCGGGCGAGCAGGTCCACGTTGGGCGTGGTCATCACGGTGTCGGCGTTGGCGATCACGAACACCTCACACCCGGTGGCCTCCAGCTCGAGCGCCAGCCGGCACGCCTGGGCGCCGTCGCGGGCGTCGATGTATCCCCAGAGGTTCCACTTGCGCAGCATCGGGTCCGCGTCGTACGAGGGGAAGTCCGCGTAGTCCTCGGGGTACATCACGTTGCTGAACCGCAGGCCCACCATCTTGAGCGTCGGGTCCCACCGACAGAGCTGCGCGGCCATCTCCTCCTCGAGGGTCTTGGCCAGCGAGTAGGACGACTCCGGGCGCGGGTGGTAGCCCTCGTCGACCGGGGCGTACGGCGGTGGTGTGTCGAACGGCAGCCCGAGCACCGTCTCGGAGGAGGCCCAGACGACGTTGGTGACGCCGGCGGCGCGGGCGGCGGCGAAGACGTGGTGGGTGCAGGTGATGTTGGTGACGAAGGTCGTCGTGTTCGGGACCAGCCCCGGTGCCGGCACCGCTGCGAGGTGGACGACCCCGTCGACGCGGTCGTAGCGGTCCTCGATGCAGGAGAGGGCCTGCAGCGTCTGGCCGTAGTCCGTCAGGTCGACGCGCAGGAAGTCGCCCGGAGCGTCGGCGGGAGGGCTGGCCCGGTCGACGTTCACGACGTCGTACCCGTGCTCGGCGAGGTGGCGGACCACGGCCCCGCCGAGCTTGCCGCTGCCTCCGGTCACTGCGATGCGTGTCATGGCCTGTGTCGTACCCCGCGCCGGCCACGCCAGCCGTCGAGGAGCCGGACGGCCCCGCGCCGTGTCGGCGCGGGGCCACGTGGAGGTCGTGGTGCGGTGAGGCTAGCTGACGCCGAAGTACAGGAAGCAGGTTGGTCGGGATCACCGGGGTGGTCCCACCGGCGTTGATCTCGTGACGCAGGAAGCGCGCCGACTTGCTCGCGTGGATCTTGTTGTACTCCGCCCGGTTGGTGACGCCCACGATCCGAACGTCCCACCACTCGGGGTGCCCGCCGGCCTTGGTGGTGATGAAGTGGTCGTGACCGGGGGTCGCGACGTTGCGCAGAGCGGCCCGCAGCTGGCGATCGGTGAGCTTGGGGTACAGCGGCTTGAGCGCCTTCTCGAGTCGTCGCAGGTCGATGGTGCCCGGGTGGTCGACGCAGACCAGGCCGTTCGGGCAGTCCATCATCATCGGCCGCACGGTGAACCCCAGCGGCACCGTGATGTACAGCGGGTCGAAGTCCCTGGTCGGCGGCTTCCGGAAGTTCGCGCCCGCCTCGCAGCGGGTCGATGCGGTCGAGCCGACCCGCGCATCGCAGTAGTAGCCCCTGGTGTAGGTGAAGCTGGTCGTCCCGCCCCTGAAGAACGCCCTCGTCATGCCGTACTCCCCGATGCCGCGGGTCTTGGACACCGCGTTGCTGGGAGGCTGGCCGTGCGTGCACGCCGCGGGTTCGGCGCCCCGGGGGACCCGGATGGCTGGAGGGGACAGGCATCCGGGAGACGGGTCCCAGCGGACTAGACAACCAGCCTCAGCCGCACCGGCACCGCAAGGTCGGGCCAGGCATCGAGGCACGGTGGCGTGAGGTCGGTGCGCGTCGGCGCACCCTAGACGGGCCAGACCGCGAGCGGGAGGATGCGGACAGGTCGTCGCCTACCAGGGCGTTCACGACGGGGCGAGGAGGCACAGCGATGCGCAGCACCATGCAGGACTTCCAGCTGACCATCGGCGGGATCCTCCGCCACGTGGTCGAGGTGCACGGCGACGGACAGGTGATCACCGCGACCGATGGAGGCACCCGAACCGAGTCCTACGCCGACGTCGGGCGCCGAGCCGCCCGGCTCGCGAACGCGCTGCGGGCCCTCGGCGTCTGCGGGGACCAGCGCGTCGGCACCTTCGCGTGGAACAACGCCGAGCATCTGGAGGCCTATCTCGCCGTCCCGTCGATGGGAGCGGTCCTGCACACGCTGAACATCCGGCTGTTCCCCGAGCAGCTGACCTACATCGCCAACCACGCCGAGGACCAGGTCGTCATCGTCGACGGCTCACTCGTGGACCTGCTCGCCCGGCAGCTGCCGACGTTCGAGAGCGTGGAGCACGTGCTGGTGAGCGGCCCCGACGCGAAGGCAGCCGATCTGGACGCGCTGCGGGCCAGCGGCAAGCAGGTGCACCTGTACGACGACCTGCTGGAGGCCGCGGACGAGAGGTTCGACTGGCCGGACATCGACGAGCGCGACGGCGCGGCGATGTGCTACACCTCCGGCACCACCGGCAACCCGAAGGGCGTGGTCTACAGCCACCGCACGGCCTACCTCCACTCGATGGCGGTCGGGCTCGGCATCGTCGGCGGGCTCACCTGGACCGACCGGGTGCTGCCGATCGTGCCGATGTTCCATGCCAACGCCTGGGGGCTCGCCTACGCCGCGGTGATGACGGGTGCGTCACTGGTGCTGCCGGACCGCTGGCTGCAGGCCGAGCCGCTGTGCCGGTTCATGCGCGAGGCCCGTCCGACGGTGTCCGGAGCGGTGCCCACGGTGTGGAACGACGTGCTGTCCCACCTCGACAGGCACCCCGACGTGGAGCTCGCCTCGCACCTGCGGCTCGTGCTGTGCGGCGGGTCCGCTGTGCCGGTCGCCCTGCAGAAGGCCCTCGGCGAGCGGCACGGGATCACCATGGTGCAGGCCTGGGGGATGACCGAGACGTCGCCGGTGGCGTCGGTGGCCCGGCCGCCGCTGGGCGTCGAGGGGGAGGACGTCTGGCGCTACCGCGGCGGCCAGGGCCGGATGCTGCCGGGCATCGAGGGCCGCATCGTCGGGGAGGCCGGCGACGAGATGCCCCGCGACGGCGAGGCGGTCGGCGAGCTCGAGGTGCGGGGGGCCTGGGTCACCGCGGCGTACTACAAGGACGACGATCCGCAGAAGTTCCGCGACGGGTGGCTGCGCACCGGCGACGTCGGCAACCTCGACGAACTCGGCTACATCCGGCTGACCGACCGCTCCAAGGACGTGATCAAGTCCGGCGGTGAGTGGATCTCCTCGGTGGACCTGGAGAACGCCCTGATGGCCCATCCCGACGTGCTGGAGGCCGCGGTGGTGGGGATCCCCGACGAGAAGTGGCAGGAGCGGCCGCTGGCGTCCGTCGTACTCCGTGAGGGCGCGAGCGTGAAGCCTGCCGAGCTGCGCGACTTCCTGGCCCAGACGGTGGCGAGCTGGCAGCTGCCGGACGCCTGGACGTTCATCGAGGCGGTGCCGCGGACCTCCGTCGGCAAGTTCGACAAGAAGGTGATCCGCAAGTGGTACGCCGACGGCGAGCTGGACGTGTCCGGCGCCGGCTAGTCCGACGCGTCGAGGTCCGGCAGGTCGTCGAGGTCGTCGAGGTCGTGGAGGTGCACGTCCAGCCGGCACAGCAGGTTCGCGTCCCGCTCGGTGTCCACGTGGCCCGGCAGCACGCACTCGGCCTGCATCGCCCGGTCGTGGTCGCCCTGCTTGCGCAGCGCGGCCGTGACCGCGCTCTTGTCGAGGCGCATGAGTCTTCCCCCCACGGTTGTCTGCCGAGACGATGTGGTGCGTTTTGTCCGGTGCACGGCGCGTACCCCCGGTGCCGGTGAGATATGCCACACACAGGCGACGTGTCGCACGGGTCGGACCAGTGGATCCGCGGCCTCCCCAGCCTCAGGCAGTCAGAGCAGCGGACGCAGCGGAGCCAGCACGAGTTCGGTGAACTTGCGGTGCACCCCGCGCGCCGCCCACCTCTCGGCGGTCAGCTCCAGGCAGTTGGAGAGATCGGTCTCGTAGATCCGCTCCATCTCCGAGGCGAAGTCCGCGTCGATGAACTCGAGGTTGATCTCGTAGTTGCCGGTCATCGAGAGCCGGTCGATGTTGGCGGTGCCCACCGTCGACCAGCGGCCGTCGATGGTCGAGGTCTTGGCGTGCACCATCGCCCCCTGGAACTGGAAGATCCGCACCCCGGCCGCCAGCATCTCCCCGTAGTAGCCGCGCGAGAGCCAGTCCGCGACCACGTGGTTGGAGACCTCCGGGAGCAGCAGGCGTACGTCGACCCCCCGCCGGGCGGCCTGCTTGACCGCCTCGACGAGGTCGTCGTCGGGGATGAAGTACGCGTGCGTCATCCAGACGTGGTGCGAGGCCCGGCCGATCGCCTCGAGGTACATGGACCGGATGGGGAACATCCACAGTCGTGGCACGTTGCGGTGCACCCGGATCCGCGGCTCCCAGTCGGCCACCGTCTCGAGCAGCAGCGGCCGCATCCCGTGCCGGGGGCGCCGGTTGAGGTTCCAGAAGTCGGCGAAGGACCGCTTGAGGTCCCAGACGCCGGGGCCGGTGATGCGCACGTGGGTGTCGCGCCACTCGGTGGCGTAGGCGGTGCCGACGTTGTAGCCGCCGACGAAGCCGACGCGGTCGTCCACCACCAGGAGCTTGCGGTGGTCGCGGCCGTAGCGGCGCAGGTCGAAGAACCGCCAGCCGGCGTTGTAGAGCGGGTACTCCAGCACCTTGAGCCGCGGCCCGAACCGCTTGAACCTCGGAGACACCACCAGGTTGGCGAAGCCGTCATAGATCGCGTAGACGTCGACCCCGCGCCCCGCTGCGTCGCTCAGCGCCTGCTTGAACCGCTCGCCGACCTCGTCGCCCTTCCAGATGTAGGTCTCGAAGAGGATCTGGGTCCTGGCGTCCTCGATCGAGGCGAGCATGTCGTCGTACAGGTCCTGTCCGAAGGTGTACGTCGTCACCGACCCCGACCCGATCGAGACCTCGGCGGGGGCCGTGGTGGGGAACGGCTTGGGCTTCTTGCCGCGCCGGCGGTAGGAGTCGACGAGGGTCAGGACCAGCGCCAGCAGCACCTGCAGGCCGAGGACCGCGAGCACGGTGCGCTTGACCAGCTCGGCCAGGCGCCCCCGGGTGCGGGCCGACCACAGGCGTCGTCGGCGGCTGCTCACGTGGAGAACCTATCCTGTCGGTGGCGGGCCGTAGGCTGGCCGTATGAGGCCAGTGACCGACCTGCAGCGCAGGGTCGCGCCGTTCGAGGTGGTGTCCGACTACGTGCCCTCGGGCGACCAGCCGACGGCCATCGCCGACATCCAGCGGCGCATCCGGACGGGTGAGAAGGACGTCGTCCTGCTCGGGGCGACCGGCACCGGGAAGACCGCGACGATCGCCTGGGCGGTCGAGCAGCTGCAGCGCCCGACCCTGGTGATGCAGCCCAACAAGACGCTCGCCGCCCAGTTCGCCAACGAGCTGCGGCAGCTGCTGCCCAACAACGCCGTCGAGTACTTCGTCTCGTACTACGACTACTACCAGCCCGAGGCCTACGTCCCGCAGACCGACACCTACATCGAGAAGGACTCCTCGATCAACGAGGAGGTCGAGCGGCTGCGGCACTCCGCGACGAACTCCCTGCTCACCCGCCGCGACGTGATCGTAGTGTCGACGGTCTCGTGCATCTACGGGCTGGGCACCCCCCAGGAGTACGTCGACCGGATGGTCCGGCTCAAGGTGGGCCAGGAGCAGGACCGCGACTCGTTGCTGCGCCAGCTCGTGGAGATCCAGTACACCCGCAACGACATGGCGTTCACCCGGGGCACGTTCCGGGTCCGCGGCGACACCCTGGAGATCTTCCCGGTCTACGAGGAGCTCGCGATCCGCGTGGAGTTCTTCGGCGACGAGATCGAGCGGCTGATGACCCTGCACCCGCTCACCGGCGAGGTGGTCACCGAGGACGCCGAGCTGCACGTGTTCCCGGCCACCCACTACGTCGCGGGGCCGGAGCGGATGGAGCGGGCGATCCGCGGCATCGAGCTCGAGCTCGAGGACCAGCTCGCCACCTTCGAGCGGCAGGGCAAGCTCCTCGAGGCCCAGCGGCTGCGGATGCGCACGACCTACGACGTCGAGATGATGCGACAGGTCGGCTCGTGCTCGGGCATCGAGAACTACTCGATGCACATCGACGGCCGCACGCACGGGTCCGCGCCGAACTGCCTGCTCGACTACTTCCCCGAGGACTTCCTGCTGGTCATCGACGAGTCCCACGTCGCGGTGCCGCAGATCGGCGGGATGTACGAGGGCGACATGTCCCGCAAGCGGAACCTCGTCGACCACGGGTTCCGGCTGCCGAGTGCGATGGACAACCGACCGCTGCGGTGGGACGAGTTCCTCGAGCGGATCGGGCAGACGATCTACCTGTCGGCGACCCCCGGCAACTACGAGCTGGCCAAGGTCAAGGGCGACGTCGTCGAGCAGATCATCAGGCCGACGGGCCTCGTCGACCCCGAGGTCGTCGTCAAACCGACCAAGGGACAGATCGACGACCTGATCCACGAGATCCAGGACCGGGTCGGGAGCAACGAGCGGGTTCTGGTCACCACGCTCACGAAGAAGATGTCCGAGGACCTGACCGACTACCTCCTCGAGGCGGGTGTCCGCACCCGCTACCTGCACAGCGAGGTGGACACCCTGCGTCGCATCGAGCTGCTCCGGGAGCTGCGCCTGGGACAGTACGACGTGCTCGTCGGGATCAACCTGCTCCGGGAGGGCCTCGACCTGCCCGAGGTGTCACTGGTGGCGATCCTGGACGCCGACAAGGAGGGCTTCCTGCGCTCGGACAAGTCGTTGATCCAGACCATCGGGCGGGCGGCCCGCAACGTGTCCGGCCAGGTCGTGATGTACGCCGACAAGGTGACGCCGTCGATGGAGAAGGCCATCGACGAGACGAACCGCCGCCGCGAGAAGCAGGTCGCATACAACGTCGCCCACGGCGTGGACCCACAGCCGCTGCGCAAGAAGATCGCGGACATCACGGAGATGCTGGCCCGCGAGGACCAGGACACCGCCGAGCTGCTCGGCGGTGGCGGCCGTCAGCAGTCGCGCGGCAAGGCGCCCGTGCCAGGGCTGTCGTCGCGAGGCGCCGGGCGGCACACGGCCGAGCTGGCCGGGATGCCCTCGGTGGAGCTGGCCGCGCTCGTGCAGGCGTTGACCGACCAGATGCACGCCGCAGCGGCCGAGCTGCAGTTCGAGCTTGCCGCCCGGCTGCGCGACGAGATCCAGGACCTGAAGAAGGAGCTTCGGCAGATGGTCGAGGCCGGGGCCCGCTGAGCGATGCCCCCGCTGGACGCGCGGACGCTGGAGGCCTACTGCCTCGCCAAGCCCGGCGCGTGGGCGGACAACCCCTGGGACCATGAGCACCCGGTCATCAAGGTGGCGGGCGGTCCGGGCACGGGCAAGATCTTCGCGTTCCTGGGTGCCACCTCGGTCGGGGTCAAGGCGGGCGCGACCCGGGACGAGGCGGACGAGTGGCTGCGACGCTACCCGGACGACGCGTCGGTGATGCGCTACATCGGCCGGTCCGGGTGGAACACCCTGGTCGTCGGTGGCGCCATCCCGGACGACGAGATCCGCGAGGCGGTGGACGAGTCCTACGACCTGGTGGTGGCGCAGCTGCCCAGGCGGCACCGCCCGCCGGGGTGGGAGCGGTAGCTATCCGGCGTCGGGACGGTGGCACGGGCGTGAAGATCGCGGCCGCTCGAGGGCCTTGCGCTGCCTCTTCTCCAGCCGGCGCTGCTCGGTCTCCACGATGACCTGCCGGTTCACCAGCACCCGGGTCAGGTGGGCGCCGGTCCCGAGCATCACGAAGAGCGGCCACGGGAAGCCCGCGTGGAAGGTCGCTGCATGGGAGCCGAGCCCCGACATCACCCAGATCGCCCAGCAGATCACCGTTGGGATCAGCAGGCCGGTGAGCGCCCGGCGGCGCCGGCACCGCCAGTGCTCCACGGCCTTCGCGTGCAGCGCCTCGGAGGTCCCGGTCGAGAGCTGGGCGCCGGACGGGGTCTGCGGTGCCAGGTCCAGGATCAGCGGCGGCAGGTCGCCGAGGGTCTTGGCGGCGGCCGCGGCGCCGGCGCGCTCGTCGTACTCCTCGCGGGTGAGGCGCCCGTCGGCGTACGCCTCGGAGAGGACCCCCAGGGCCACGTCGCGGTCCCGGTCCGACGCCCGGAGCGCGGCGGCGTGTGGGCTGCGAGGGTCCTGGGTGAAGTCGCACCAGGGCGCTGAGGCACCGGAGGGGCTCATGGCACCGATCCTAGTGAGGAGTGACG
>JAICWH010000111.1 GCA_025934895.1 Nocardioidaceae bacterium
CGACCAAGCCGTTCGGCTGCCGGGCGTGACCCCCGCCGACACCTACCTGCGCGGCGACCTGGTGATCGAAGCGGCCCTGCGCACCCGGGCCGACGCCGTCCATCCCGGCTACGGGTTCCTCTCCGAGCATGCGGGGTTCGCACGTGCCTGCGCCGAGGCCGGGGTCGTGTTCGTCGGCCCACCGCCCGACGCGATCGAGGCGATGGGCTCGAAGACCGCGGCCAAGCAGCTGATGCGGCGCGCCGGCGTGCCTGTGCTGCCAGGGCTGGTCGTGGACGCGGACGGCACCGTGGCCGGCGTACCCCTGGTCGAGGCCGCCAAGGAGCTCGACCTGCCGCTGCTGGTCAAGGCGGCGTTCGGCGGCGGCGGCCGCGGGATGCGGATCGTGCCCGACCTCGACGACCTGGCCGCTGCGGTCGACGGGGCCCAGCGCGAGGCGGCCTCGGCGTTCGGCGACGGGACGGTGTTCCTCGAGCACTACGTGGAGCGGCCCCGGCACATCGAGGTCCAGGTCCTCGCCGACACCTTCGGCAGCACGGTGCATCTCTTCGAGCGGGAGTGCTCGATCCAGCGGCGCTACCAGAAGATCATCGAGGAGGCCCCGTCACCCGCGGTCGGCGAGGAGCTCCGCGAAGAGCTCGGGACGGCTGCGGTCGACGCCGCGCGGGCCATCGGCTACGTCGGCGCCGGCACGGTGGAGTTCGTGCTGGACCCCTCGGGCGCGTTCTTCTTCCTGGAGATGAACACCCGCCTGCAGGTCGAGCACCCGGTCACCGAGATGGTCACCGGCACCGATCTGGTGCGAGCCCAGCTCGTGGTGGCCGAGGGCGGCGCCCTGCCCGAGGAGGTGCGCGACGCCCGGATCACCGGGCACGCGATCGAGGCCCGGCTCTACGCCGAGGATGTCCCCGCCGGCTACCTCCCTGCGACCGGCACCGTCGACGTCTTCGAGGTGCCGGCCCTGGACGGGGTGCGCGTGGACAGCGGGGTGCGGAGCGGCTCGGTCGTCGGGGTGAGCTACGACCCGTTGCTGGCCAAGGTGGTCGCGCACGGCGCCACCCGCGACCAGGCGGTCCGCCGGCTGGCGCGAGCGCTGTCGCAGACACAGGTGCTCGGAGTGACCACCAACCGTGCGCTGCTCGTCTCGATCCTGCGGGAGCAGGCGTTCCGGGCCGGGGAGATCGACACCGGCTACCTCGACCGGCACGACGTGGTCGCGATGTCGAGGCCGGCACCCGAGGACGTGCGCACGGCTCACCTGGTCGCGGCCGCTCTCGCGGGCGCGCACCGACGCCGGGCCACCGCGGCCCTGCTGCCCGAGCTCCCGAGCGGCTGGCGCAACGTGCCCAACCAGCCCCAGTGGGCCGACTACGACGTGGACGGCACGACCGTCCGCGTGGGCTACCGGATCACCGGGCAGCGCGCCCTGGTCGAGGTCGACGGGGTCGAGCACGAGGTCGAGATGCACGCCGTGCACGGCGACTGCATCGAGCTCACCGTCGACGGGGTGCGGGCTCGGGCCCGGGTGCGCCCCGGGTCGGGTGGCGCGACCCACGTGGTCAGCGCAGCCGGCTTCACCACGTTGCACGAGGCGCCTCGGTTCACCGAGCCGGGCGCCACCGCTCTCACCGGATCGCTGCTCGCACCCATGCCGGGGACGGTGGTCCGGGTCGAGGTCGAGGCCGGCCGGCCCGTCGTCGAAGGAGCGGTCGTGCTGGTGCTCGAGGCGATGAAGATGGAGCACACCGTCCGCGCGCCGTACGACGGGATCGTGGAGAGCATCGACGTGCACGCCGGCCAGACGGTCGACAGCGGGGCGGTGCTAGCCGTGATCACCACCCGGGAGGACCAGTGAGCGACGCCGTCACCTCCCGCCGCAACGGCCCGGTCGGGTGGCGCGCCTCCCGGGACGAGCGGCCGCCGAGCTGGGAGGGACGCTGATGGCAGTCGACATGGCGGGTCTCATCGCCGACCTCTCCGCCGAGACCGACGACCTCGTCTCGATCGTGGCGACCCTCGAGGAAGGTGCGTGGCTGACCCCGACGCCCTCGGCCGGGTGGGACATCAAGGACCAGGTCAGCCACCTGGCCTACTTCGACGAGACCGCCCGCCTCTCCGCCACCGACCCGGAGGCGTTCCGTGCCGGCGCCGCGGAGCTCGTGGCGCTGGGCGACGACTTCACGGGGCACATCGCGCGCAGCCACCACGGCCGACCGGCAGCGGACCTGCTCGCGTGGTTCGAGCAGGCGCGTCGCGACCTGCTGGGCACCTACGGTGCCCTGGACCCCGCGACGAAGCTGCCGTGGTACGGCCCGCCGTTGAGCGCAGCGAGCGCGGTGACCGCCCGGCTGATGGAGACCTGGGCGCACGGGCAGGACGTCGCGGACGCGCTCACGGTGGTGCGCCGACCGACCGCCCGGCTCCGGCACGTCGCCCACATCGGCGTCTCGACGATCGGCTGGAGCTTCACCGTGCACGGGCTCGAGCCGCCCTCCACCCCGGTGCACGTCTCGCTCACCGCACCGGACGGGTCCACCTGGGCCTGGGGCCCGTCGGACGCCGCGGACCAGGTGCTGGCGCCGGCGCTCGACTTCTGCCTGCTGGTCACCCAGCGCCGACACCGCGCCGATCTCGACGTCACGACCACCGGACCCGTGGCGGCGCGCTACGTCGAGCTCGCCCAGGCGTTCGCCGGTCCCCCGGGCAACGGTCGCCAGCCGGGCTTGACGGTGCCGTCGTGAAACCCCGCCAGCAGGAGGTCCGACCGGTGCGGGTGGCGAACTGCTCCGGCTTCTACGGCGACCTCACCCGCGCCGCGAAGGACATGGTCGAGGGCGGTCCCATCGACGTACTGACCGGTGACTACCTCGCCGAGCTGACCATGCTGATCCTGTGGAAGGCGCGCCGGCGCGACCCGGACGCGGGATATGCCCGCACGTTCCTCACCCAGCTCGAGGAGGTCCTCGGCACCTGTCTGGACCGCGGGATCAGGATCGTCAGCAACGCCGGCGGGCTGAACCCGCGCGGCCTGGCCGACGAGGTCCGCAAGCTCGCCGCCGGGCTCGGCCTGTCGCCACGGGTCGCGTACCTCAGCGGCGACGACCTCCTCGACCGGCTGCCCGACCTGCAGGCACAGGGCCACGACCTCGCCCACCTCGACACCGGCCAGCCGCTCGCCGACCGCGGTGTGCAGCCGGTCACCGCGAACGCCTACCTGGGCGGGTGGGGGATCGCTGCTGCGCTGGACGCGGGCGCGGACATCGTGGTGACGCCCCGGGTGACGGACGCGTCGCTGGTCGTCGGGCCGGCCGCATGGTGGCACGGCTGGGCGCCCACCGACTGGGACCGGCTGGCCGGCGCGGTCGCCGCCGGACATGTCATCGAGTGCGGACCCCAGGCGTGCGGCGGGAACTACCCCTTCCTCGGGGAGGTCCTGGACCGCCGCTACCCCGGCTTCCCGCTCGCGGAGGTGGCCGCCAACGGGGACTGCGTGGTCACCAAGCACCCCGACACCGGAGGCGTGGTGTCGGTGGGCACGGTGACGGCGCAGCTGCTCTACGAGATCGCCGACCCGGCCTACCTGAACCCCGACGTGGTCTCGCACTTCGACACCACGCGGCTCACCCAGCAGGGTCCGGACCGGGTGCTGATGAGCGGGACGAAGGGCTCGCCGCCGCCGTCGACGCTCAAGGTGGCGATGAACTTCCTCGGCGGCCACCGCAACACGATGACCCTCGTCATGACCGGCCTGGACATCGAGGAGAAGGCCGCCTGGGCCCGCGAGGAGCTGTTCGCGCTGCTCGGCGGCGAGAGCAGCTTCGCCGAGGTCGACGTCCAGCTGCTGCGCTTCGATCGCGCCGACGCCGCCACCAACGTGGAGGCCACTGCCCACCTGCGGGTGACGGTCAAGGACCCCGACGAGGCCAAGGTCGGTCGGGCGTTCTCCGGGGCGGTCACGGCGCTGGCGCTCGGTGGCTACGCCGGCTTCCACACCACCACGCCCCCGACGCCGGCGAGCGCGTACGGGGTGTACTGGCCGACCCTGGTGCCGCGGGACCTCGTCGAGCAGCGGCTGGTGCTCTGGGACGACACGGAGCAGGTCGTGGGGCACAGCCCGACCGGGCCGGTCGCACCCGTCGAGCGGCAGGTCCCGCCCGGGCCCGGTGCGTCCTCCGGCGCGACGACCAGGGCTCCGCTGGGTCGCATCGCCGGCGGTCGCTCGGGCGACAAGGGCGGCAACGCCAACGTCGGCCTCTGGACCCGCACCGACGAGGAGTTCGCGTGGCTGTGCAGCGCGATCAGCGTCGACCGGTTCAAGGAGCTGATGCCGGAGGCGGCCGGTCTCGAGGTGCGCCGCTACGAGCTCGCGAACCTGCGGGCGCTGAACTTCGTCGTGGTCGGGCTGCTCGGCGAGGGGGTGGCCGCGGCTACCCGCCCCGACCCGCAGGCCAAGGGTCTGGCCGAGTACGTCCGCTCCCGCACCGCTGACATCCCGGTGGCCCTGCTGGGTGCGTGACCCCGACCGCGGCAACAAGATCCTCGCCTCGGCCCTGTTCGCCGCCCGGGGCTTCCACGCGGTGAGCATGGCCGACATCGGTACGACGCCGGCATCGTCGGCTCGGGGGTCTACCGGCAGCGAGGAGTGGGTCAGCACCCTGGTGGAGCTGAGACCCGAGCTCAACGATGCCCAGGCTCGCTCGATCGTGCACGCCCGCATCGGAGCCATCCAGTCGATCGTCACCTACGAGAGCGGCTTGGGACGCGAGGAGCAGATCCAGATCCTCACCAGCCCGGCCGTGAGCTGCCTGCGCGCGGCTCCGCGCCCCGCCTGACCCTGCCGAGGCGCCCTGCTGGGATGGCGGATCCGCGGCGACCGGTTTAGCGTGCCGCATGTGAGACGTGCGCCCCACGAGAACGTCGCGACCGTGCTGGTCGACCCGCGTGCCCTCGGCGACCTGGAGCTCGAGCTGATGGCGCTGGACATGCGGGTCTGGCCGGTGCGGACGGCACCCATCTGCGTGGACGGGCCACGCCAGGCGTTCCAGGTCCGACGTCGGCTGCTGGAGAGGAACCGCGGGGAGTGGGACGAGGCGGCCGGGTGGACGCCGGTGTGGGTCGGGTTCGGAGACAGCTGGCGCACCGGTGACGAGCCGTTGCCCTGGGCGGCGCACCAGGAGCTGTGGCGGGTGCTGGACTCGCACGCGGAGGGGGTCCGCTTCCATCGCAGGCTCGGCGGGGTGGGTCGGCTGCGGCTTCCCGATGAGCTCCGTCGCTGACCGGTCGCGCACGGCGGTCGCCAGCCGTCGTGCGACGGGGCGGAGCCCGGGCTAGCGTGGGTCCGTGTCCCACGACCTGACGCCCGAGGAGCTGGAGTTCCTGCAGTCCGCCTTCGACGATGCGCGCAACGGCGACCTCGAGGCGCTGGTGGGCAAGGTGGACGCGGGGGTGCCGGTCAACCTGACCAACAGCGCGGGTGACACCCTCCTCACCCTGTCGGCCTACCACGTGCAGGCCGACCTGGTGCGTGCACTCCTGGAGCGGGGGGCCGATCACGCACGGGTCAACGACAAGGGGCAGACGGCGCTGGCGGCGGCGGTCTTCCGCCAGGACCGGGACATCGTCACCGCGTTGTTGCGGGCAGGCGCGGACCCGGATCTCGGCTCCCGGTCGGCGGTTGCGATTGCGACGTTCTTCGACCTCCCGGACATGCTCGCGCTCCTCCGGAGCTGACCGGTCGAGCTCCTCAGCTCGTCCCGGTCGCCGAGAAGTCGAGGTCCTCGGCGGTCGACACGCTTCCCTCACGGCCGGTCGCCCTGGACTCGCTCCAGTAGGCGTTGGTGTAGGCGATCGACACCTCCGGAGGGACGGGAAAGCCCCACTGGCGCATGTCCTGCGTCGTGTGCGCGTCCGAGACCAGGGTTGCGTCGTACCCCCGCACGAGCGCACCGTGCAACGTCGAGCGGATGCACATCTCGGTCTGGGCACCGGTGACGACCAGCCGGCCCACCCGTCGCTCGGCGAGCCGGTCCTCGAGATCGGTCGCCTCGAAGGCATCCCCGTAGGTCTTGTGCACCCGGGGCTCGGAGTCCATCGGCTCGAGCTCCGGCACGATCTCCCAGTCGTCGGACCCCATCGGCAGACCGGCGTCGGAGTGCTGCACCCAGACGACCGGGACGTCCCGGGCCCGGGCCTTGTCGAGGACGGTCGAGATGGTGGCGATCACGCGGTCACGGTCGTAGGCACTGCCGACCACGCCCTTCTGGACGTCGATGACGAGCAGAGCGGTGTTGGGTCGGTCGTCAAGGGATGTCATGGCTACCTCCGTCGGCTCCAGCTGGACTCCGCCAGGCTAGGTCAGGCTGCGACAACCAGAGCAAGACGACGGGCTCGCCCGGTGTGGCCTGGCCTGCGAGTCCTAGTGTGTAGCCGGGCGTCGTGGTCGGCCGCTCTGCCGTCGTGAGCGTGGATGCCTGCTCCACCGAGAGGCGCACCCGTGCCTACCTCGACCGGGTCGCGACGGTGACGTCCGCCCCGGTGCGCCAATTGGTCAACACGCACCACCACGGGGACCACACGTTCGGGAACTCGTTCTTCACCGGCGCGACGATCATCGGCCACGAGCGCTGCCGCTCTGAGCTTCTCGCAGCGGGGCTGCCGGCGGACCTCGGCATCTGGGAGCCGGTCGACTGGGGCGCCCTCGAGCTCGCCCCTCCGACAGTGACGTTCTCCGACCGCATCCGGGTCTGGTCGGACGACTCACCCATCGACGTGGTGTACGTCGGAGGGCCGGCCCACACGACCAACGACTGCGTCGTCTGGCTGCCCGAGAGCGAGGTGCTGTTCTGCGGCGACCTGCTGTTCAACGGGGGGACGCCGTTCCTGCTCATGGGGTCCCTCACCGGCGCCATCTCCGTGCTGACGACCAAGGTGGCACTCATCCCCGCCCGGGTGATCGTGCCCGGGCACGGCCTGCCCTGTGACCACGAGCTCGTCGAGACCACCTTGGGGTATCTCCGCTTCGTGCTCGATGCTGCGGCCCGGGGCCGTGACGCGGGCCTGACCCCGTTGGAGACGGCTCTCGAGACGGACCTGGGCGACTACGCGGGCTGGCTGGACCCCGAGCGCCTCGTCGGCAACCTGCATCGCGCCTACGCCGACCTCGCCGGCGAAGGGCAGCCACGAGATGTCGACGTGCCGGGAGCCCTGCGGGACATGGTGGCCTTCAACGGCGGACGAGCGCTGTCCTGCTACGCGTAGCGGCCCACCGGTCGTCGTACGCGGGCGCTCACCGCTCCAGCGCCTCGGTCAGCAGGGTCACGAGTGCCTCTGTCTGGATGTCCGCCGAGGACGGGACCTCGTCCTGGGAGCCGTCGAGTGCCCGGGCGGCGAGACCTGCCTTGCTGTCGATGAGCTCCGCGATCTTCGTGTCGATGGTCTGCGAGGCGATGATCCGCCACGCCGTCACCGGCTCCTTCTGGCCGATGCGGTGGATCCGGTCGATGGCTTGGGTCTGGGCCGCGTCCGTCCAGGACAGCTCGGCGAGCACCACGTTGGACGCCACCTGGAGGTTGAGCCCCACCCCTGCTGCGGACAGCGAGCAGACCACGACCGACACCTCGGGGTCGTTGACGAAAGCGTCGATGTTCCTCTGCCGAGCTGTCGGGGTCTGGTCACCACGGATGGAGGAGTAGCGAATCCCGCGGCCGGCGAACGTCTCCTCGGCGATGTCCATCACGTCGATGTGCTGGGCGAAGAAGACGACCTTGCCCACGCTGCGTGCCAGCTGGGCGGTGTAGTCGGCCGCGAGCCCAGCCTTGGCCTGGCCGATGCGTCGCATCATCGAGAACACGTTCTCGTCGCTCTTCGTGGTGGTGGTGTCCTGACGCTCCCAGGTGGCGACCCTGCGCACGAGCTCGTGGTCGATGCCGTCGACGACGCGGCCCGAGGTGCGGGTCTCCAACGCACTCTCGTAGCGCGCGACGAGACGACGCGCGAGGTCGCGCTCCGCCTTGCGGATCGAGCGACCGGCGGCGTCGTCGAGCTCGACCGGCAGGTCCGCGATGCGGCGGGCGGGGATGTCGGCGGCCACGTCGATCTTGCGACGGCGCACGATGCCGAGGTCGATCACGCAGCTGCGCGCGGCGCGGTAGAAGCCCGGGTCCAGTGGCGTCAGGCCGGTCTCCTCGAGCGCGTCCATCAGCTCTGCCATGGGCGACTTGTCGTCGATCCAGCCGAGGAACTGCCAGATCGCCCGGAAGTCCTCGATGTCGTTGATCAGCGGCGTCCCGGTCAGAGCCATCAGCAGTGGCCGTGCGTTGCGGGACCGGATGCGGTCCGACAGCTCGAGCACGTGCTGGGAACGCTGTGACGTCTTGTTCTTGATGAAGTGCGCCTCGTCGACGACCATGCCGCGGAAACCGAGGTCGCCCAGCCAGCCGATGTGGCGGTCGAGCACCTCGTAGTTGACGATCACGATGTCCGCGAATCCGTCGACGGTGTCACCGTCGCCCTGGATGACCGTGGCCTTGTGCCGGGGGGTCCAGCGGCCCGCCTCACGAGCCCAGTTTGTCTTGACGACGTTTGGAACCACCACCAGCAGGGGGTAGGCGTTGGCGGCCTGCGCCGCGAGCAGGGCCTGTGCCGTCTTGCCCAGTCCCGGCTCGTCGGCGAGCAGGAACGTCCGGTGCCCGGCGGCTGCCGCCGCGACGAGCCTGGCCTGGTGCGGCATCAGCACCAGACCCCCAGGGGCAGGCTGGGCGGAGGCCTCCGGCAGCGCCATACAGGCCGACGACCCGTCACCGACGTACTCGAACGACCGGAACAGCGGACCCAGCAGCTCCCAGCCGGCGAGCCGGCGCGGGGCGGCGGTCCGGGTCTGCCGGGCCGCGGAGAAGTCTGGCGTGAGGAAGGGGCTGGCCAGCTTCCTCGACACGACGGACTGCGGGACGACCCGTCGCTCACCGTTGCCGGACCCGGCATCGGCGCGCTCGGCGGGTCGCGAAGCCGTGACCTCCTCGGGCGGCGCCTCGAGGCCGGCCTCGAGCAGCATGCGCCGCCTGAGGTCCTTGGCTGCACCGGAGACGACGGCATCCTCGGCGAGCAGCTCGAGCAGGGAGGTGTCGCGGGCAGCGGTCTGCGCCAGGATCATGGCGATCCCGTCGAGGCGCCGTAGCTGCTCGGTCCGTTGTGCCTCGCTCGGTGTCTGGTCGGTGGTGACCCGGGCGCGTTCCTCACGCACCAGCAGGGCGACGACCTGGAACTTCGTGAGCACCGAAGGCGAGACGCGTCCGCGTTGTACGGCGCCCTCGACCTCACGCACCGCCCGGGCCAGCACCGGGATCAGGCCCTCGTTGTCGCGGGCACGAGGACGCCGTTGGCCCCTGGGGGCGCTGCGCCGGGCGCTCGGTTGGCGCTGGGCTCGTCGAGCCACTCACTCCTCCTCCTCCGGCATCCCCCGGGTGCAGGGTCACCGGCGCAGACCAGAAAACGTCCACCAAGCAGCCCGACGTCTGCGAGCGACCAGCGCCCGCCCGGCCTCGCTGCCTGCTCCTCCACGCGGGTCGGCGCCGTGGAGCTGTGAGGGATCGACTGGTCACGTTCGCCGGCCCCCACGGCGCCCAGTCGATCTGCTCGCCGTCGAACCGGAGCGGTCGCTGGATCAGCGGCACCACCCCGGTGATGTCTCCATGGTAGCGCCCCGGACCGGGTGCCGCGCGCAGGTGGGGCAACCGCGTCACCGAGAGCGGCTCGGGCTGTCACAGTGGCGAGCCCTGCGGTGCACCTTGACACCTCCGGACCTCGATGCCAGCCTCCACCACGGGCGGCCCGGCGCCGCCGGAGCGAGAGGGGACCGCGATGCGGTTGGTCGTCGAGAAGTCCGTCATGGTGCCGATGCGGGACGGGGTCCGGCTCGCGACCGACCTCTACCTCCCGGACGGTCAGCAGCCGGTCCCTGCGGTGCTGCAACGCCTGCCCTACGACAAGGAACCACCAACCCTGATCAACTTCTCCCTCGACGTGATGCGGACCGTGCAGGCCGGGTACGCCGTCGTCACGCAGGACACCCGCGGCCGCTTCGCCAGCGAAGGGGAGTTCAACCCGTTCTTCGACGAGGCCGCGGACGGTGCGGACACGGTCGCCTGGGTCGCCGAACAGCAGTGGTGCAGTGGGCAGGTCGGGATGGCCGGCGGGTCCTACTTCGGTGCGACGCAGTGGCTCGCAGCCAGTGAGGCGCCACCGGCGCTGAAGGCGATCGCACCGTTCGTCACCACCGACCAGTACTACGAGAGCTGGGCCTATCAGGGCGGCGCGTTCCAGCTCGGGTTCAACCTGCACTGGAGCCTGTCCTCGCTGGGACTCGGGGAGCTCGAGCGTCGCCTGCGCACCGGGGCGGCCAAGGCGGAGGATGTCCTCGAGCTGGTCGCCGCCGTCGACGGCAACGACGAGCTCTACCGTCGGCTGCCGCTTCGAGGCCTCCCCGAGCTCGACGGGCTCGCCGGCTACTACGACGACTGGCTCGACCATCCGTCGTACGACGACTTCTGGAGGTCGTGCGCGCCTCGGGAGAGCTACGAGAGGATCACCGCACCGGCCCTCAACATGGGCGGCTGGTACGACCTGTTCCTCAAGGGCACGATCGCGAACTACGTGGGCATGAAGTCTCGCGGCGGGACCGAGTCGGCTCGCAGTCTGCAACGGCTCGTCATCGGACCGTGGGCGCACGGGCCTCTGGCCGGATGGTTCCCGGAGCAGAACTTCGGGGTGATGTCCGGCACGGAGGCCGCGGACATCACCGGGATGCAGCTGCGGTGGTTCGACCATCTCCTCAAGGGTGAGGACAACGGCGCCGAGACCGACAAGCCGGTCCGGATCTTCGTGATGGGCGCCAACATCTGGCGCGACGAGGACGACTGGCCGCTTCCCGACACCGACTACGTCGACTACTTCCTGGGAGGAGCCGGACACGCCAACACCGCCGCGGGCGACGGCACCCTGGCCACCGACCCCGCGAGCGTGGACGCGTACGACGCCTACCTCTACGACCCGCGCAACCCGGTCCCCACGGTCGGCGGTGCGTCGTTCCTCCCCGGGCTGTTCATCGGCGCGAACGCCGGGCCGCGCGACCAGCGGGAGGTGGAGAGGCGCAGCGACGTGCTGTGCTACACCACCGAGCCACTGGACCAGCCTCTCGACGTCACCGGTCCGGTCGTCGCCGTGCTGTGTGTGTCGTCCTCGGCCCCTGATACCGACTTCACCGCCAAGCTCGTCGACGTGGCCCCCGATGGACGCGCCGTCAACGTGGCTGACGGAATCCTGCGGGTCCGATACCGAGAGTCGCTCTCGGAGCCCGCACTGATGGAGCCCGGGAAGGTCTACGAGGTGACGGTCGACCTGGTGGCGACCTCGAACGAGTTCGCGGCCGGGCACCGCATCAGGTTGGAGATCTCCAGCAGCAACTTCCCTCGCTTCGACCGGAACACCAACACCGGTGGCACGATCGCCACCGAGACCGAGGAGCAGCTGCAGCCGGCTCTGAACCGGGTGCACCACGGCGGAAACCACCGTTCGCGCCTGGTGCTTCCGGTGATCCGCCGCTGAGGGAGTCGGCATCCGGCACCGGCGCGCAGGGCTGCACCGGACGGGTGATGGGTCGGTGGCGAAGGGCTGATCAAGTCCGACCTCGTCGCCGCACCCGGTGGGAGAGGTCCGTTGCGGCCACGGAAATTCCTTGGGGATTTGTTGTCCGGGGTGGCGGGTTCGGGGTGGTTGTCGGGGGTTTCTGTCGGTGGTCGCTGGCAGGGTTGACTCATGACCGAGACGCTGTTCCCGACGCCGGGCGGCCCGTGCGGTGCCGTGGACCTGTCCCCGGTTCCGGGGCGGCCGGAGGCGTCGGGGTCCGGGGAGGGTCGGCAGTCGGGGGCGGCGAGTCCGGTGGGGCTGCCGGAGCTGGATAGTCGGGGGC
>JAICWH010000099.1 GCA_025934895.1 Nocardioidaceae bacterium
CCGGGGCCTCGTCGGGGGTGGGTGCCGGGTCGGTGGGGGCGTGGCCTGGGTCACCTTCGGACACGCGGCCCTCCTCGACTCCACGTTTTGCGCCTCATGCGGGACACTAGCCGAGCACCGGCTGACACCGGGGACGGCCGACGTGCCGACGGATTCGTGAAATCGGAGGAACAGTGGAGTTCGACGTACTGGTGGAGATTCCCAAGGGACAGCGCAACAAGTACGAGGTCGACCACACGTCCGGTCGGATCCGGCTGGACCGGACGCTCTTCACCTCGACGCAGTACCCGGCCGACTACGGCTTCATCGAGGACACCCTCGGGCTCGACGGCGACCCGCTCGATGCGCTGGTGCTGCTGCAGGAGCCGACGTTCCCGGGATGTCTGATCAGGTGCCGGGCGATCGGGATGTTCCGGATGACCGACGAGGCCGGCGGCGACGACAAGGTCCTCTGCGTCCCGTCCCACGACCCGCGGCTGGAGCACCTGCGCGACATCAACCACGTCTCCAAGTTCGACCGGCTGGAGATCCAGCACTTCTTCGAGGTCTACAAGGAGCTCGAGCCGGGCAAGTCGGTCGAGGGCGCCAACTGGGTCGGGCGGCACGAGGCGGAGGCCGAGGTGGCCGCGTCGTTCAAGCGGGCCGTCGACGGGACCACCGCCCACTGACTCACCGGCCGGGCTCACCGGCCGGGCTCACCGGCCGGGCTCACCGGCCGGGCTCACCGGCCTGGCTCACCGGCGGGGCTCATCGGCCGGGCGGGTCACATCCGGGCGAAGAAGTCCGGCGGGATCCAGTAGTACATCGGGTCGATCTCGACCGGCCGACCGGTGCGCGGGGCGTGGATGATCTGCCCGTTGCCGAGGTACATCGCCACGTGGTGAATGCCGCCCGGGCTGCCGTCGGAGCTCCAGAACACCAGGTCGCCGGGCCTGAGATCGGCCACGGAGATCGGGGTCCCGGCGTCGTACTGCGCCGCCGCGTAGTGTGGCAGTGGCACCCCGGCGGAGCCCCAGGCGCCCATCGTCAGGCCGGAGCAGTCCCACGAGCCCGGACCGGCGGCACCCCACTGGTAGGGCTCGCCGAGTTGGGCCTCCGCGAACCTGATCGCCTGCTGCGCGCCGCCTCCTGGTGCGGGAGCGGGGAGCGGTGCCGGCGCAGGCAGAGGCGCGGGGTCCGGTGCCGGAGCGGGGTCCGGTGCGGGAGCGGGGTCCGGTGCGGGTGCCGGGCTGCTGGTCGGAGGACTGGCTGCCGGGCCACTGCCGCCACCGCGCCTGGCGCCCGAGCCCGACGCGGGCCGGGCTGCGCCACGGCTCACCGGCGCCGATGCGGCGGCCTGAGCCCGCTGCGCTCGTGCCCGCGCGTCCGCACGCTCCTGCGCCACCGCACGGGCTCGCGCGGCGGCGAGCGCCGCGGCCCGTGCACGCTCCTCGGCTCGTCTGCGCGCGATCTCCTCGAGCGCGCTCTGTCGACTGCGGGCCAGGGTCAGCGAGATGCTCTGGGCCCGGGCGAGCTCCTGGAGCAGCCGGTCCTTCTGTGCCGCGATGCGCTCGGCTTCGCTCTGTGCGGCCGCCTCCGCGGACATGGCAGCGGCCCGAGCCACCCGCGCCGCTGCCACCATCCGGGTCTGCTGAGCCTTGGCCGCCCTGGCCGTGGTCTCGAAGACCCGGGCCAGCGAGTCAGTGGCGGCGTACCGCTGGTAGTCGGCCTGCAACGACGACGAGGCGCCCTGGAAGGCGGCGTACTGGTCGAGCACGCCTTCGGGACCGTCGGCGCCCACCACCGCGTTGAGCGCCGAGAGGTCGCCACCGTTCTGGTAGGACTGCGCGACGAGGGCGCCCATCCGGTTGCGCTGCGCGGCGACCGTACGGCGGGCGCGAGCCGCTTCCGCCTGGGCGGCTCGGTAGGCAGCCGTGGCCTGCTGCAGCCGCCACCGGGCTCCGTTGTACGCCTCGGACGCCTGCTCGGCCCGGACGCCTGCTGCCTCGAGCCGCTGGTCGGCCAGCAGCATCTGGGTCCTGATCGCGCCGACCTCGCCCGCCTTCTGAACGGCGTTCGCCCGGGCCCGGTCGACCTGGCCCTGGCTGGGGAACGTCCGACCCGCACCGCTGTGTGGGTCCGGCGAGGTCGGGGACCCGACCGCTGCCGGCAGGGTGGACAAGGAGCAGGCCAGGCATACCAGCAGCGTGACCAGTGGCCATGCCGCCCGGTGCAGTCGTCGCACTCCTGTTTCCCTTCGTGTGCTCATCGAGCCGCTTCCCTTCGGTTCGAGGAGCCGTGGCAGTCCTGCTGTGGGCCGTTTCGGCAGGCCCACCTCAGCACGCTAGTGCCCATCAGTCACAAGCGGAACAGGAACACCAAAAGAACCGCCTGTCACACGGCGCGTCGCCTTGACAAACTACACACCTGTCATTCCTCGCGACCCGGCGCATCTGGCGGCCCCACCCTGCCGACCCGGCGCATCCGCAGGCCGAAACCCGGCCGACCCGGCGCATCCGCAGGCCGAAACCCGGCCGACCCGGCGTATCCGCAGGCCGAAACCCGGCCGACCCGGCGTATCCGCAGGCCTAGACCCCGCCGAATCGCCCCCAGGGACAGGCTCGTGTCCGTCGACCCGCCCGTCCACAAGCGAACCCGAAGTTTGTGAGGCAGCAAGCTTCCGACTCGAAGAGGTCGGCAGTTTCCATACTTCGCGTGCATGAGTTGCACGTACCGCCCGGGCTACGCGGCTCCAGGATCCCAGCGCCGGGTCGGCAGGGTTTCGCGCCCGCCAGATGCGCCGGGTCGGCAGAGGGGGGCGCCAGATGCGCCGGGTCGGCAGAGGGGGGCGCCAGATGCGCCGGGTCGGCAGTGCGGGGCCGCCAGATGCGCCGGGTCGGCAGTGCGGGGCCGCCAGATGCGCCGGGTCGGCAGCGGGGCCGCCGGATGCGCCGGGTCGGCAGAGGGGGGTGGGTCAGTTGGGGACGGCGGCGTGCGAGGTGTCCGGGGTGTCCACCGGGGCGAGGGTGGCGCGGCTGGCCAGCACCACGGACCGCCCGCGCCTCAGGAACCGCTGGCCGGTCGCCAGGCCACCCAGCCACACCGCGAGGATCGCGATGACGGCGCCCCCGACGTCGTCGGCGATGTAGTGCCAGCCGAAGTAGAGGGTCGAGACGACGGTGAGCCCGAAGTAGACCCAGGTGCCGCGTCGGATCCAGGTGTGCCGGACGGTGAAGTGGGTGACCAGCGCCAGGGTCAGGATGATGCCGACGTGCAGGGACGCGAAGCCTGCCACACTCTGGATGGAGTCGGTGTGCAGCGGGTTGAAGCGCACGTCACCGCGGGAGTAGTACAGCGACTCCTGCATCGCGGCGACACTCGTCTGGTCGAGGTCCTTGTAGAGCCATACGTAGGCGAAGTTGGGACCGAGCGTCGGCAGCAGGTAGTAGCTGACGGTGCCCATCGCCCAGGCCAGGCACTGGGCGGTCGCGTACCAGTAGCCGACCGTCACGTCCCGCGCCCAGACCAGGTAGACGATCAGGGACAGCGGCGAGATCGGGAGGAACATCAGGTAGACGATCGCCAGCACGTGCGCCGAGTAGGTCTCCCCCAGCAGGTGGTGCAGCAGTACCGCCGGCTCGTGCCCGAACATCAGCGCCCTGTCGATGGCGTGCAGCTGGGTGTCGTGCAACGAGTCGTTGACCCGCGGCAGGAAGTTCTTGAGGTTCCGGTAGCTGACGTAGGTGACGTAGAAGGTCACCAGCCCGATCACGACCAGGCTGACCCGCTCGCGTGTCCAGTGCTCGCGGATCACGCCTCGGGCCTGCGCGCCGAACGATCGGAACCGTCCGCGCGACCTCCACACCGCTCGGGGTACGACGTCCACCACGAACGCGCCGAGCACCATCATCGGGAGCCGGAACCACGACGGCCCGAGCGAGCCGTCCGGGTCCTTGAGGCTCTCGCCGAGCGCTGCACTGGTGATGAGGGCCGCGATGCCCATCACGACGGCGACGCCGGCGAGGAGGGCATACGGGCGTCGTCTCACCTGCGACAGTCTAAGGGGTTCCGGGGGCCGGACCAGGGTCACCGAGACGTGCGGCACGCGTGAGGTCGGGCACCAGGTGTACGTCGTTCCCGACCGCCGGAGGCGCCGCCTCGAGGTCCCCCACGGCATGCACCTCCCCCACCCCCTCGACGTCGACGGAGAGCCGCACCGCGCCCGGGGTGATGCGGGCCGCGAGGACCCGTCCGTGCAGCGGACCGGCGGGACCCACCCGGAGGGCGGACCGCCGCAGCGCCAGCCCCTGGCCCACGTCCGACCCGCCGCCACCGGCCTCCAGGACCCGGGCCGCGGCCGCACCGACGAGCACCGTGGCGTAGCCCAGGAACCGCGCCGCCTCCGGGTCCGCGGGAGCGCGCCACACCTGGCCGACGGTGCCGGCCTGCACCAGCCGCCCGGACCGCATCAGCGCCATCCGGTCCGCGACCGCGAACGCCTCCTCCTGGTCGTGCGTGACCAGGAGCGCGGTGGTCCCCGCGGCGACCAGGATGTCCCGCAGGTCGTGGGCGAGCCGCTCGCGCAGCCCTCGGTCGAGGGCGGACAGCGGCTCGTCGAGCAACAGCAGCCGCGGCTCGACGGCCAGCGCCCGGGCCAGCGCCACCCGTTGGCGCTCGCCCCCGGACAGGGCCGTGGTGTTGCGCGCCCCGAAGCCGGGCAGGCCGACCAGCTCGAGGAGCTCCTCCACCTTGTGCGCCACCTCCGCCGACCTGGCACGCCGCAGACGCAGGGCGTAGCCGACGTTCCCGGCGACCGTCTGGTGCGGGAAGAGCTGGCCGTCCTGGAACATCAGCGCGAACCCCCGCTTGTGGGTGGGGCAGCCGGCCAGATCATGCCCGTCGTACGCGACGGACCCCGTCTGGAGCGGTTCGAGCCCGGCGACCGCGCGCAGCAGCGTCGACTTGCCCGACCCCGAGGGTCCGAGCACCGCGAGCACGTCGCCGGCCGGCAGGTCCAGGCTGACGTGGTCGACCGCCGCGGTGTCCGCGTCGTCGAAGCGGACCGTCAGGTCCCGGACCGTCAGCACATCGGCAACAATCCCACTCAGAGAGTCCCCAGGGACCCGATCCGGACCCTCTCCACGAGACCCATCGCGGCGACCGTGACCGTGCCCAGGACCACCGAGGCCGCCATCGCCATGCCGAAGCTCTGCTCACCGGGGCGCGAGACCAGCTGGTAGATCACCACCGGCAGCGTCGGCCGGTCCGGTCGGACCAGGAAGCTCGTCGCGCCGAACTCTCCGAGGGAGACGGCGAACGCGAAGCCGGTCGCCGCGAGCAGTGGCCGCCACAGCGTCGGGAGGTCGACGGTCACCAGCACCCGCAGGGGCGATGCGCCCAGCGACGCGGCGGCCTGCCGCTGCCGGGGGTCGACGGACCGAAGCACCGGGGAGAGGGTCCGCACCACTAACGGGAGCGCGACCATCGCCTGGGCGATCGGCACCAGCAGGACCGAGCTGCGCAGGTCGAGCGGGGGCCGGTCGAGTGTCACCAGGAAGCCGAACCCCACGGTCACGGCCGAGACCCCGAGCGGGAGCATGAACAGTGCGTCGAGCACCGCGAGGCCCCGTCGTTCGAGGGGAGCCCGTGGGCGACGCGACACGACGACCGAGACCAGCACCCCCAGCAGCATGGCGAGGAGGGTCGCGTCGACGGCTACCCGCCACGAGTTCGCGAGCGCCTGCGACGCCGTGACCAGCAGCGCCCCGCCCGGACCCGTGGTGGTCAGCGCCCGGTAGCTCTGCAGGCTCCAGCCGCCGTCGACCTGCAGGGAGCGGGCCACGAGCGTCACCAGGGGCGCGGCGAGGAAGGCGAGCACTCCGGCGGTGACGGAGAGCACGGGCCAGTCACGAGCGCACGGTCGCCGGGTGGTGTGCCGGTGACCGGCGCGGTCCAGCACCTGCTCCTGCGCGGTCCGGGTCCGCTGGGCGACGTACAGCAGGGCGCAGACCACCACCAGCTGCAGGACCGACAGCGCCGAGGCCGCTCGGAGGTCGAGGAACTGGGTGGTGAGCAGGTAGATCTCGGTCTCCACGGTCGAGTAGCGCAGGCCGCCGAGGGTCAGCACGACCCCGAAGGACGAGGCACAGAACAAGAAGACCACGCTGGCTGCGGACACGATGCCGGGCATCAGGGCGGGCAGCGTCACGGTGCGCAGGACCTGGACCGGGGAGGCGCCGAGCGCGGCCGCGGCCTCCTCCCGGCGACGGTCCAGCCCTCCCCACAGCGCTCCCACGGTGCGCACCACCACGGCCAGGTTGAAGAACACCATCGCGGCGATGATCGCGACCGGAGTGCCGTCGAGATGCCACCGGCCCAGCGGACCCGACGAGGCGACCAGGGTGCGGAAGGCGACACCCACGACGACCGTCGGCATCACGAACGGCATCACCACGAACGCACGCAGCACCCGGCGTCCGGGCAAGCGCAGCCGGTGCAGCACGAACGTCACGGGCACCCCGAGGACCACGGTGACGGCGGTGGCGGCCGTCGACGCCCACAGCGTGAACCACAGCACCCGACGCACCTGGCCGCGGCCGAGGATCTCCAGGACCCCGACCGGGTCGAACGAGCCCGAGGTGAAGAAGCCGCGGCCGACCATGCCGGCCACCGGGAGCACGAAGAACACCCCGAGCACCGCGAGCGGGACAGCGGCGAGCGCGAGGAGTCCCAGTCCGGAACTCCAGCGGGTGCTGGTCTGCCGGCTCATCTGCTGGTGATCTCGCCCCACTGGCGCAGCCAGGTGTCCCGGTTCCTGGCGATCTCGGCGGGCGGGACGGTGAACGGCTTGGAGGCCGTCCGGGCGAACTTCGCCCAGTCGGGTGGCAGGGACACGCTGCGGTCGACCGGGAAGACGTACATGTTCTCCGGCAGCGCCGCCTGGAACGAGCGCTGGGTCATGAAGTCCACGAACGCCTTGGCCCCGGCGGGGTCGCGGGCACCGGCGAGCACGCCGGCGTACTCCACCTGTCGGAAGCAGGTGTCGAGCAGGGCGCTGGTGGTGGGCCGGCTCGCGCCCTTGGGGATCGTGAACGGCGGCGAGGACGCGTAGGACAGCACGATCGGCCTGCTCCCATGACCGCCGCCGGCGGTGAAGTCCACGTCGTAGGCGTCGGACCACCCGGAGGTCAGCTTGGTGCCGTTGGCCATCAGGCGCCTCCAGTACGCCGGCCAGTCCTTGCCGTACTTGGCGATGGTGGCGAGCAGGAACGCCAGCCCCGGCGAGCTGGTGGTCGCACCAGGGGTGACGAACAGGTTGCGGTAGGCGGGCCTGGCCAGGTCGTCCAGGGTGCGCGGCGGAGTGACGCGGTGCTTGCGGAACCACACGTCGTCGATGTTGACGCAGACGTCCCCGTAGTCGATGGGGGTCATCCTCGCGGCCTCCTTCGGGTCCGGGAGTGCGTACGACGCGGCGGACCGCGGCCGGTGAGGCGCCCGGTAGGCGGTGAGCACGCCTTGGTCGACTGCTCGTGAGGCGAAGGTGTTGTCGATGCCGAAGGTGGCGTCGGCGATCGGCGAGCCCTTGGTCAGCACGAGCTTGTTGGTGAGGGCACCGGCGTCGCCGTTCTTCTCGACCTTGACCGTGTAGCCGCTCCGCCGGGTGAACTCGCGCAGCACCTTGGGTGACATCGCCCAGGAGTCGTGGGTGGCGAGCACGACCGTCTTCGCGGTGGACGCCGACGACCCCGCGGAGCCGCCGCCGAGGGAGCAGGAGGCGAGCAGCGCGATGGCGAGCAGCGTGGCGAGCAGCGTGGCCGACATCCTGCGTCGACGGGTGGTGATGGCTCTCGAGATGGGCATTCGTCGTCTCCCGCTCGTGGTGGGAGGGGACCACAGAAGCGGTCGAGACTCGACTTCCTTCGTCGGTGCTAACCGAAGCAGGTTCGAGGGTCTGCGGCGACTCCCGCACTCTCAGCGCCCGGTGGCGCTCCCCTGTCGTTCGCCTCCGACCCTACACCGGCCCGGCAGCAGACCATCACCGGCGGCGGAGCCAGACCGGTTCGGCCACGTGGCGGAGCTTCTCGGGGTTTCGGACCAGGTGCACCTCGTGCACCCTCCCCGACCGGACGGTGAACGAGGCCAGGCTGTCCAGCTCGTCGCCGAGGTAGAGCAGCACGGCCGGCCGGCCGTTGGCCTGCGTCCACCGGATCCCCAGCTCGGCGGTCTCGGGTCGGATCGCAGCCAGGAACCTGGCCACCTTGTCCGGGCCGACGATCGGTCGCAGCGCCGCCTTCCTCACCCCGCCGCCGTCGCTGACCAGCACCACGTCCGGCGCGAGCACGTCCAGCAGCTGCTGCACGTCACCGGTCGCCGCAGCGGCGAGGAAGCGGTCCACCACCTCCACCGTGTCCGGCGGGTCGGGCACCCGCGGCCGTCTGGCCTGCACGTGCCTGCGCGCCCGGCTCGCCACCTGGCGTACGGCGTCCGCGGACCGCTGCGTCGCCGCGGCGATCTCGTCGTAGGAGAAGCCGAACACCTCCCGCAGCACGAACACGGCTCGTTCGGTGGGGCTCAGCGTCTCCAGCACGACGAGCATGGCCAGCGACACCGACTCGGCGAGCTCCACGTCGTCGGCGACATCCGGCGTGGTCGCCAGCGGCTCGGGCAGCCACGGCCCGACGTACGTCTCCCGGCGGCGCTGCACGGTACGGAGCCGGTTGAGGGCCTGGCGGGTGACCAGCCGGACCAGGTAGGCGCGGGGCTCGCGGACCTGCGCCCGGTCGGCGGCGGCCCAGCGCAGCCAGCTCTCCTGCAGGACGTCCTCGGCGTCCGCGACGCTGCCGAGCATCTCGTAGGCGACCGTGAACAGCAGGCCGCGGTGCCGGTTGAACGGGTCCTGGTCCGGCCGGACCGCGTTCTCGGAGTCCCTCGTCGGGTTGGTCATCGTGTCTCCTGCACAGGGGTCGGGTCCAGGACAGGACACCGCGGAACCGCGAACTGTGACATCCGGGCTCCTCAGATCCGTCGGCGTGCGCTGTGGCGGAAATGTTTCAGGTATGGAATAACGGAGCCCGACACCTGGAACCCTTCCTCGACGGGAGACCTATCTTGCGCAACAACCTGGTCGGCGAGCTGTGCGCAGAGTTCATCGGCACCATGATCATCATCCTGTTCGGGACCGCCGTGGTCGCGCAGGTCGTGACCACGGCCGGGACCAAGGCGCCGGCCGGCGGGCACGACGCGATCACCTGGGCCTGGGGGATCGGAGTGACCCTCGGGATCTACGCGGCCGCCCGGCTGAGCGGTGCGCACCTGAACCCGGCCGTCACGCTGGCGCTGGCCGCCTTCAAGGGCTTCGAGTGGCGCCGGGTGGCGCCGTACATGCTGGCGCAGCTGGTGGGCGCCTTCGCCGGCGCGCTGGTCGTCCGGTTCACCTACACCGACCTGATCAAGTCGATCGACCCGAAGCACACCATCGCCAGCCAGGTGATCTTCTCCACGCTGCCCGGCAACGGCGCCTACCAGGTCAGCGTCACCAACGCGTTCTTCGACCAGGTCGTCGGCACCGCCATCCTGGTGTTCGTGGTCTTCGCCCTCACGACCGCCAACAACAACCCACCCCTGTCCAACATCGGACCGGTGGTGATCGGGCTGCTGGTGGTCGGCATCGGGATGGCGTGGGGGGTCAACGCGGGCTACGCCATCAACCCCGCCAGGGACCTCGGCCCCCGGCTCGCCAGCCTCATCACCGGCTACAGCACCGCTCTGCGGGACCAGAACGGCTATCTGTACTTCTGGGTGCCGATCGTCGGACCGCTGGTCGGCGGCCTGGTCGGTGGCGGCCTGTTCAAGATGCTGATCGAGACCCACCTGCCCAAGGACCCGACCGAGGAGTACGGCGACCCGACCGTCAGCGAGCCCGAGCACGACGTAGCCCACGACCGACTGGCCTGAGGCCCACGCACACGTCCGAAGCGCCCGAGCACCCGACCGAGAACCTCGAGGAGACAACCACATGCCGGACTACGTCGGCGCAGTCGACCAAGGCACCACCAGCACGCGATTCATGATCTTCGACCACGGCGGCAACGAGGTGGCCCGTCACCAGCTCGAGCACGAGCAGATCCTGCCCCAGTCCGGCTGGGTCGAGCACGACCCCGTGGAGATCTGGGAGAACAGCAAGGAGGTCATCTCCCAGGGGCTGAAGAACGCCGGCCTGACGCACGCGGACCTCGCCGCGCTGGGCATCACGAACCAGCGGGAGACCACCGTGGTGTGGAACAGGTCCACCGGGGAGCCCTACTACAACGCGATCGTCTGGCAGGACACCCGCACCGACAAGATCGCCTCCAAGCTCGAGCGCGACGGCCACGGGGACACGATCAGGCACAAGGCCGGCATCCCGCCGGCGACGTACTTCTCCGGCGGCAAGATCAAGTGGATCCTGGACAACGTCGACGGGGTCCGCGAGGCCGCGGAGAAGGGCGAAGCCCTGTTCGGCAACACCGACTCGTGGCTGCTGTGGCACCTGACCGGCGGCACGGACGGCGGCGTGCACGTCACCGAGCCCACGAACGCCAGCCGCACCATGCTGATGGACCTCGAGACCCTGCAGTGGGACGACGAGCTCCTCGCCATCTTCGACATCCCGCGCGCCATGCTGCCCGAGATCAAGCCGTCCTCGTGCCCGGAGACCTACGGCACCGCCGCGAAGGACGGCCCGCTCGGTGGCGAGGTCCCGCTGACCGGGATCCTCGGCGACCAGCAGGCGGCGACCGTGGGGCAGGTGTGCTTCGCCCCCGGCGAGGCCAAGAACACCTACGGCACCGGCAACTTCATGCTGCTGAACACCGGCACGGAGATCGTGCGCTCGAAGTCCGGCCTGCTCACCACCGTCGGCTACAAGTTCGGTGACGAGGACACGGTCTACTGCTTGGAGGGCTCGATCGCCGTGACCGGGTCGGCGGTGCAGTGGCTGCGCGACCAGCTCGGCCTGATCAGCGACGCCGCGGAGTCCGAGACGCTGGCCCGCGAGGTCGAGGACAACGGCGACATGTACTTCGTGCCGGCGTTCTCGGGTCTCTTCGCGCCGTACTGGCGCTCGGATGCCCGTGGCGTGGTCGTCGGTCTGTCCCGATTCAACACCAAGGCGCACCTCGTCCGCGCCACTCTGGAGAGCATCTGCTGGCAGAGCCGGGACGTCGCGGAGGCCATGGAGAAGGACTCCGGCGTCAAGCTCGAGGTGCTCAAGGTCGACGGCGGTGTCACCGCCAACGAGCTGTGCATGCAGATCCAGGCCGACGTCCTCGGCGTCTCGGTGAGCCGACCGGTCGTCGCGGAGACCACGGCGCTGGGTGCGGCGTACGCCGCCGGGCTCGCCGTCGGGTTCTGGAAGGACACCGACGAGCTCCGGGAGAACTGGAACGAGGACAAGCGCTGGGAGCCGGCCTGGGACGACGAGCAGCGGGAGAAGGGCTACGCCCAGTGGAAGAAGGCCGTGTCCAAGACCCTCGACTGGGTCGATGTGGGCTGAGGCCGCACCCGGTCGACCCGTGCCGAACGACCCGTCCGAACGACCTGCCCGAACGACCTGCCCGAACGACCCGTCCGAACGACCTGTCCGGGGCGTCCTATCCTGGCTGCCCGCACCGACGAGCGAAGGAACCGCATGAAGTCCGTGGCCTTGTCGCCTCAGCAACGTGAAGCCGCACTCGACGCGATGGAGGCCAAGGAGCTCGACGTCCTGGTCGTCGGTGCCGGCGTCGTCGGGTCGGGAGCCGCCCTCGATGCCACCACCCGGGGGCTCGAGACCGGCCTGGTCGAGGCTCGGGACTTCGCGTCCGGGACGTCGAGCAGGTCCAGCAAGCTGATCCACGGCGGCCTGCGCTACCTGGAGATGCTCGACTTCGCACTGGTCGCCGAGGCGCTGCAGGAGCGTGGCCTGCTCATCCAGAAGCTGGCCCCGCACCTGGTTCGTCCGGTGCCGTTCGTGTATCCGCTGCACGGTCGGGTGTGGGAACGGGTCTACGCGGGCGCGGGAGTCGCCCTCTACGACACCCTCGGCCTGCTGTCGGGCACCGCCCGCGGGGTCCCCCACCACCGGCACCTGTCGCGGCGCAAGGCGCTGCAGATCGTCCCCGGGATGCGCAAGGACTCGCTGATCGGGGCCCTGCAGTACTACGACGCGCAGGTCGACGACGCGCGGCACACGATGTTCATCGCGCGGACGGCGGCCGCCTACGGCGCGCATGTCGCCAGCCGGGCGCGGGTCGTGGAGTTCCTCCGGGAGGGCGAGCGCGTCTGCGGGGCCGTCGTACAGGACCTGGAGAGCGGGCGGTCGATCAAGGTGCTGGCCCGGCAGGTGGTCAACTCCACCGGCGTGTGGACCGACGACACCCAGTCCCTGGTCGGGGAGCGCGGGCAGTTCCACGTGCGGGCGAGCAAGGGCGTGCACCTGGTGGTGCCCCGCGACCGGATCCGCTCGGAGTCCGGGCTGATCCTGCGCACCGAGAAGTCCGTGCTGTTCGTGATCCCGTGGGGGCGGCACTGGATCGTCGGCACCACCGACACCGACTGGTCGCTGGACAAGGCGCACCCGGCGGCGAGCTCGAGCGACATCGACTACGTGCTGGAGCACGTCAACAAGGTGCTCGAGATCCCGCTCGGCCGCGGCGACGTCGAGGGCGTGTACGCCGGCCTGCGCCCGCTGCTGAAGGGCGAGACCGAGGCCACCTCGAAGCTGTCCCGTGAGCATGCCGTCGCGCACACCGTGCCGGGCCTGGTCGTGGTGGCGGGCGGGAAGTACACCACCTACCGCGTGATGGCCAAGGACGCGGTTGACGAGGCGGTGCACGGTCTGGAGCGTTCCATGGACCGTCGGATCCCCGAGTCGGCCACCAAGGACGTCCCGCTGCTGGGCGCCGAGGGCTACGAGGCGTTGTGGAACGCGCGGCGCCGGCTGGCGGAGAGCAGCGGTCTGCACCTGGTGCGGATCGAGCACCTCCTGCATCGCTACGGGACTCTTATCGACGAGGTTCTCGAGCTGGTCGCGGCAGACCCGAGCCTGGGCGAGCTGCTCGCCGGCACCGAGGACTACCTGCGTGCCGAGGTGGTCTACGCGGTGACGCACGAAGGCGCGCGGCACCTCGACGACGTGCTGACCCGGCGCACCCGGATCTCCATCGAGACCTTCCACCGGGGCACCGCGTCGGCCGACGACACGGCGGACCTGATGGGCGGCGCGCTCGGCTGGAGCGACGAGCAGCGACAGCGCGAGGTCGAGCACTACCTGCAGCGGGTCGCGGCGGAGCGCGAGAGCCAGGAGATGCCCGACGACCAGACCGCCGACGCCGCGCGGATGGGTGCCCCGGACGTCGTACCTCTGGCGTGAGCCCCAACGGTGACCGCAACGATGACCCGGGCAGTGACCCGGGCGGGGAGCCGGAGAAGGTCCGTGTCGAGGCGTTCGAGGAGCTGGAGCCGCGGACGGCGTACCTGTTGTGGCAGCTGCGCGTCTCGGTGTTCGTGGTGGAGCAGCAGTGTCCCTACCAGGAGCTGGACGGCCGGGACCTGGAGCCCGCGACGAGGCACGTGTGGACGGGCACGCCGGACCGGCCGACCGGCTACCTGCGGGTGCTCGATGACGGGGACCACGCCCGGATCGGCCGGGTGCTGGTCGCGCCCGCGCACCGCGGGCGCGGGCTGTCCCACGCTCTGATGCGTGCCGCTCTCGAGCTCATCGGGGACCGTCCGTCCACGCTCGACGCCCAGGCGCCGCTGGCCCCGTGGTACGCGGGATACGGCTACACCCAGGCCGGTGTGGAGTTCATCGAGGACGGCATCCCGCACGTACCGATGCGCCGCGGGTGAGCCGAGGCGCCCTTCGGTCTGAGCTGGCGGCGGCTACGAGGAGGGGACCGGGTGGTAGAGCAGCACGCCGCCGGTGTCGCTCCGGCCGACCCGTCCCTGGGCGGCCAGCAGCTCCAGGTGCGCCATCGTCTCCATCGACGCCAGCGCGGTGTTGAACACGTCGAGGTCGACGAGCCGCCGGGCGTGCCGGGTCCACGGCAGGTCGGTGGCGACGTCGTAGGCCGTCTGCCGGCCGGCCCGCACCGACTCCAGGCAGAGCCGCAGGCGCTCCTCGTGGTGGGCCACCAGCTCGTCGACGCGGGCGTGCACCGACCCGGTGACCGCCCCGTGCGCCGGCAGCAGCCGCAGGTCCGGCATCGCCCGCACCTTGGCCAGCGAGGTGAGGAAGTCGCCGAGCGGCAGCGCGGCGTGCGCCAGCTCGAAGCCGATCGAGGGCGTGATGGAAGGCAGCACATGGTCACCGGCGAACAGCAGCCCCGCGTCGAGGTCCGCGAACACGAAGTGCCCACGGGTGTGGCCGGGCGTCGAGACGGCGTCGATGGTCCGTGAGCCCACGCCGATCCGGTGGTCGCCGTCGAGCCAGGTGTCCGGGGCCTCCCACAGCGAGGCGTCGGAGCGCTCACTCCCCTCGACGTACGACGACCACTCCCGGGCGAGACCCGGGGCGCCGGCGCGCATCAGCTGGTGCACGGTCGGGTCGGTCTCGAGGGTCGGGCCGGCGACCAGGTCCAGGGTGGCCCGCTCGCCGATGCCGAGGCTGACGTGCGACCCGACCTCGCGACGGACGGCGACCGCCTGCGTGTAGTGGTCCCGGTGCACGTGCGTGACCAGGAAGCGGGTGATGTCCTGGACCCGGTGCCCGATGGTGGCCAGCGACTTCTCGAGCTGGGACCGCGACTCCTCCAGGGCCCAGCCGCCGTCGATGACGGTGAGCCCCTCCTCGGTCTCGACCGTGTAGATGTTCACGGCGCGCAGCCCGTCCATCGGCAACGGCAGGGGGATGCGGTGGATGCCGTCGGCGACCGGATGGGCGCCCGGCTCGGTCCAGTGCGGTTCGTCGCTCACCCGGGCAGTCTTCCAGGCGGTATCGACGTCAGATGCGGCACATCACGTTGTCGCCCCGCGGGAGCCGCTCGTAGCGTGGACCACGATGACGAGCGAGCGGACCGCCGGAGGCCTCACCTCGGGCAGCCGAGAGCTGCGACGGCTCAACATGGCGATGCTGTTCGCGGCGCTCGCCGCGTTCGGTCTGCTCTACTCGACCCAGGCCCTCCTGCCCTCCATCGGTGCCGCGTTCCGCGTCGGGCCGACCGCGGCGAGCCTGACCGTGTCGGCGGCGACCGGGGCCTTGGCCCTCGC
>JAICWH010000201.1 GCA_025934895.1 Nocardioidaceae bacterium
CCTCGAGTGGCTGCTCGCGCACAACACCGGGTTCGTCGAGGTGTGGCACGGCACGGCGGAGGGCGCCAAGGTCGAGGTCACCACGGACGCCGTGGTCCGGACCGAGTCCGCGAAGGAGCTCTCCAGCGGGCACCGGTTGTACGGCCTGGTCGAGGGTGACCTGCTGTGGGCCTACGACATGGCCGCCATGGGTCAGGAGCTGCAGCCGCACCTGTGGGGCCGGCTGGTGCGAGCCTAGTCCGTGAAGGTCCTGGTCACCGGCGGCGCCGGCTACATCGGATCCACCACCGCCACCGCCCTCGAGCAGGCCGGGCACACCCCGGTGATCCTGGACTCGCTGGTCACCGGGCCACGAGCGTTCGTGCGGGACCGGGTCTTCTACGAGGGTGACATCGCCGACCGCGCGCTGCTGGGCCGCATCGCCGCCGAGCACCCCGACATCGCCTGCACGATCCACATGGCGGCTCGGATCGTGGTGCCGGAGTCGGTGGCGCAGCCCTACCTCTACTACCGCGACAACGTCGCCAAGTCCTTGGAGCTGTTCGACGAGCTGCTCCGGCTCGGGAAGCCGCGGGTGCTGTTCTCCTCCTCGGCGTCGGTCTACGCCGCCGCCGAGGACTTCGAGGTCACCGAGGAGTCGTCGCTGGCGCCAGGCTCGCCGTACGCCCGCACCAAGCACATGATGGAGCAGATGCTGGGCGACCTCGCCGCGGCCGGCGACTTGCGAGCGGTCATCCTGCGCTACTTCAACCCGATCGGCGCCGACCCCGCGCTCAGGTCGGGCGTCTACGCCCGGGAGCCGTCGCACGTCCTCGGCCAGATGACGATGGCGGCGCTGGGCCAGCGGGACGCGTTCACGGTCACCGGCACCGATCTCCCCACCCGCGACGGCACCGGCCTGCGCGACTACGTGCACGTCTGGGACGTCGCTCAGGCGCACGTCGCGGCACTCGAGAGGTTCGACGAGGCCCTGGACGGGTCGACCAGCACGGTCGTCAACATCGGCACCGGGCAGGGCGTGACCGTGCGTGAGCTGCTCGCCATCTTCGAGCGGGCCTTCGGGCGTGAGGTCCCGACGGTGGATGCTCCACCCCGGCCCGGTGACTCCGTGGGCTCCTTCGCCAACGTCGAGAAGGCGCGTGAGCTGCTCGGCTGGACGTCCCGTCTCACCGTCGCCGACGGAGTGCAGTCCGCGCTCGCCTGGGCACGACGCCGTCGTCAGGTCCTCGGCTACGACTGACCGCCGTAGAATCGCAGGGTGATCCAGCACGCGCACGACCACCCGTCCTCCACCGAGGACTGGCAGTCGAGGCTGCGCGCGAGGGGCTACCGGCTCACCCCCCAGCGCGAGCTGGTGCTCGGTGCCGTCGAGCGGCTCGGGCACGCCACCCCGGACGCGGTGCTGACCGCCGTACGCGAGGAGTCGCAGGCGGTCAACATCTCCACCATCTACCGGACCCTGGAGCTGCTCGAGGAGCTGGGCCTGGTCCGGCACGCGCACATCACCGACCGGGCCCCGACCTACCACTCGACGGCTGCCCCCGAGCACGGCCACCTGGTCTGCCGGGAGTGCCGGGGCATCACCGAGGTCGCTCCGGAGACCGTTGAGCCGTTCGCCGCGTCGCTGAGCGAGCGCTACGACTTCACGGTCGACGTGGGTCACCTCACAGTCTTCGGCACCTGCGCCCGGTGTCACGGACAATGAGGAGGTGACCATGTCGACGAGTCCCCTGCTGAGCCTGCCCGGCGCCGTCGCCGGCGACGGCATCGACGCGCCCGTGGCCGCGCACTACGGCTCCTTCACAGGGGAGCAGCGGTCGCTGGAGGCGGGCGACGGGTTCGTCGACCTCTCCCACCGGGGCGTCATCCGGGTCAGCGGACCGGACCGGCTGGGCTGGCTGCACTCGCTCACCACCCAGTTCTTCGAGGGGCTGGCGCCCAGGACGCCGATCGCCGCCCTGGTCCTGAGCCCGCAGGGCCACGTGGAGCACACGATGTACGGCGTCGACGACGGCGACGCCTTCACCGCCCACGTCGAGCCCGGCCGGGCACCGGCGCTCGTCGAGTGGCTGGACTCGATGCGCTTCATGATGCGCGTGGAGGTGCACGACCTGACCGACGAGCTCGCCGTCAGCTGGCGGCCCGCGGCCGTCTCGCCCGGGCTGCCCTACTCCGGCTACGGCTTCATCCCGCGCGCCGACCTCACGACGTACGCCGCTGCCGCCGGTCCCGCCTGCGGCATGTGGGCGTTCGAGGCGCTGCGGATCGCCCGCGGCGAGGCGCGGCTGGGACTGGACACCGACCACCGGACGATCCCGAACGAAGCCGGCTGGATCGGCTCCGCGGTGCACCTGAACAAGGGCTGCTACCGGGGCCAGGAGACGGTCGCCCGGGTGCACACCCTCGGCAAGCCACCCCGGCGGCTGACCATGCTGCACCTCGACGGGTCGGACAACCGGCTGCCGGTCCTCGGCAGTGACCTGCTGCTCGGCGAGAAGGTGGTCGGCTTCGTCGGCACCAGTGCCCGCCACCACGAGCTGGGCCCGATCGGGCTCGCGATGGTCAAGCGCAACGTGCCCGTGGACGCGACGCTGCTCGCCGACGGGATCGCGGCCGGCCAGGAGGTCGTCGTCGACCCCGAGGTGGGACTGCACGTGCGGCCCACGCTTCGATGAGGTGGCTGACCCGGCACGCGAAGGTCCTGCTGGCGGCCTATGGCGTGTTCCTGTTCCTCGCGCTGCTCTCACCCACCTCCACCCTGCAGAGCGACTCGGTGACGCTGCTCGGCCACCTCCTCGGTCACCTCCGGGCGCCTGGCGCACTGACCGAGCAGCCCCGCCTCGAGTTCATCATGAACGCGGTGATCATCGCGCCGGTGCCGTTCCTGGGCTACCTGCTGCTCCCGCAGTACTCCTGGCGGGACTGGACGGCGATCGGGTTCGCCGGCGCCCTGACGGTCGAGATCATCCAGGGGCTGCTGCTCCCCGAGCGCAACGCGTCCTACGTCGACATCGTCGCCAACACCCTGGGCGCGCTGCTCGGCGCCGGGCTGGCCGAGGCGTCGCGGTTCCTCGCCCGTCGCCGCGTGCGCGTCTAGTGAAGCGGGGTGCACGGGCGGCGGTGGTCGTCGCCTACGTGGCGTATCTCGCGACGGTCGCAGTGCTGGTGTTCGACCCGTCGCAGCACGCGCCGGGCACATCCCTGGCGCTGGTCAGCCGGGTGCTCCGCGCGGCGCAGATGCCCGTCCCGGCCCACTCTCCCCTCGAGGTGGCGAGCAATGTCGCGTTGTTCGTCCCCTTCAGCCTGCTCGGGCTGCTGATCTGGCCGTCCGGCCGGGTGCTCGGCTGGACGGCCGCCGGCGCCCTGCTCAGCACCACCATCGAGCTGGTCCAGCTGTTCTTCCTGCCGCACCGGTTCGCGACGGTCAGCGACGTCGTCGCGAACACGACCGGAGCGCTCCTGGGAGCCCTGCTGGCGACCGGCGTGTTGCTGCCGCCCCTCCGGCGCAAGCGGTGGATACCACCTCATTCTGCTGGATCGCCTGTTTCGCCCACGGAACCCTCGGAGCTGATCTAGGCTCGCCGAACTGCGTAAAAAACTTTACTAGTTCTTGGGGTGCCTTCGTTGGACGAGTTGATGCAACGACTCCGCCCCCACCGCCCGCTCATCCTCGCCGCGTGCGACTTCTCCTGCTGGGTCACGAGCTTCCTGCTGCTTGCCTGGCTGCAGGTGGCGATGCACGACCTCGCCCCCGGCCGGTTCGGTGCCGCCTTCGTGGTCGGTGTCGCCTGTGGAGTCCTGCACCTGGTCGTCGGTCTGAGCATGCGGCTGCACCAGGGACGCGCCCAGCTCGGGACCTTCGACGACGCCCTGCTCGTCGTGACCGTCGCCGGCATCGTCGCGGCCGTCGAGGTGGTCGCCAACATCCTCTACCGGCAGCTGCTGAACGGCTCCCTCGTCGTCACCGGACCGATCCTGGCGTTCGCCCTGATGATCTGGGCCCGCGGCCTGTTCCGCGTGGTCCACGAGCAAGGCGGCGGTCACCGGTCCAGACGCACGCTGATCCCGGTGGTGGTCGCCGGCGCCGGTGAGGGCGGGCGCCAGCTGGTGATGTCGATGCTCCGCGAGCCGCACAGCGGGTGGCGTCCGGTCGCCCTGGTGGACGACGACCCGCTCAAGCGGCACCGCAGGATCCGGGGGGTCCCGGTGCTCGGCACGACGAGCGAGCTCGCCTGCATCGCGGACCGGCTCGGGGCCAGGACCGCCATCATCGCCATCCCCAGTGCCTCCTCGGAGACCATCCGGGAGATGTCCACCTACGCCCACGAGGCCGGGCTGGACCTCAAGGTCGTCCCCGGGACGCGCGACCTGCTCAACCCGACCCAGGTCGCAGTCTCGGACGTGCGTGACGTCAACGTCACCGACCTGTTGGGACGGCACGTCATCGACACCGACGTGTCGTCGATCGCCGGCTACCTGACCGGCAAGCGGGTGCTGGTGACCGGCGCCGGCGGCTCGATCGGCTCCGAGCTGTGCCGGCAGATCGCGACGTTCGGTCCGGCCGAGCTGATCATGCTGGACCGCGACGAGTCGGCACTGCACGCGGTGCAGCTCTCCCTGTATGGCAAGGCGATGCTGGACACCGACGACGTCGTCCTCGGCGACATCCGTGACGCCCAGTTCGTGATCGACCTCTTCCAGCGGCGTCGTCCCCACGTGGTGTTCCACGCGGCTGCGCTCAAGCACCTGCCCCTCCTGGAGCGCGCGCCCGGCGAAGCCGTCAAGACCAACATCTGGGGCACCCTCACCATCCTGGAGGCGGCCGCCGCGACCGACGTCGAGCGGTTCGTCAACATCAGCACGGACAAGGCAGCTAACCCGTGCAGCGTGCTCGGGTATTCGAAGCGACTGGCTGAGGGACTCACGGCGGCGGTGGCCATGCAGGCTGACGGCACCTACATGAGCGTGCGCTTCGGGAACGTGCTGGGGAGCAGAGGCTCGGTGCTGACCGCCTTCACCGCACAGATCGCCGCCGGTGGGCCCGTCACCGTCACCGACCCCCGAGTGACGCGCTACTTCATGACGATC
>JAICWH010000028.1 GCA_025934895.1 Nocardioidaceae bacterium
CGTCGCCGAGCAGAACTCCGCGATCTCCTCGGCCGTGCCCGGCTCCTGGCCACCGAACTGGTTGCACGGCACCCCGACGACGGTGAACCCGCGGTCGGCGTACTTCTCGTGCAGTGCCTCGAGCGCGGAGTGCTGCGGGGTGAGGCCGCACAGGCTACGGCGAGCCCTGCCGAAGTCGCAGAACGTCGAATGCCGCAGATGGATGCCGTGGCGGCGCCAAACACGGTTGACTGGAGCATGATCACAGTTGACGGGGTTACCAAGACGTACGGCGCCTTCCTGGCCGTCGATGACGTGTCCTTCACGTGCCGGCCAGGTCAGGTCACCGGGTTCCTGGGACCGAACGGCGCCGGCAAGTCCACCACGATGCGCATCATGGTCGGCCTCACCCCGGCCAGCCGTGGACGTGTCACGATCGGCGGCCACCGCTACCCGGACCTACCGAACCCCGGACGACACGTCGGCGTGCTGCTCGACGCGTCGGCCCAGCACGCCGGACGCACCGGCCGTGAGGTGCTCACCATCGGCGCCGTGACCATGGGACTGTCGATGTCCCGCGTCGACGAGATGCTCGAGCTCGTCTCGCTCTCGCAGAGCGAGGCCAAGCGCCGAGTGAAGAACTACTCGCTCGGGATGCGGCAGCGGCTCGGCATCGCGCACGCGCTGCTCGGCGACCCGGCCATCCTGATCCTCGACGAGCCGGCCAACGGCCTCGACCCGGCCGGCATCCACTGGATGCGCGGGCTGCTGCGGGAGTACGCCGAGCACGGTGGCACGGTCTGCCTGTCCTCCCACCTCCTGCACGAGGTGGAGAGGATCGCCGACGAGCTGATCCTGATCGGGCACGGCAGGATCGTCGCGCAGGGCACGAAGCAGGAGCTGCTGCACGCTCGCGGTGCCTACGTCAGGGCGGTCGAGCGCGAGGAGCTGCTCGACGCCCTGCATCGCGAGGGCATCACCGCCGTGCCCTCGGGGGACGGTCTGCGCAGCGACGCGGAGGCGATCCAGATCGGCAGGGTCGCCGCCACCAACAACATCACCCTCGTCGAGCTCCGTCCGGCCGACAGTGCGGGCCTCGAGGAGCTGTTCCTCGAGCTCACCGCCGACTCCCAGCGCGACACCACCTCCGTCGCCGTACCCACCGAAGGAGCAGTAATATGAGCACCGCCAGCTCCCAACCGACGACCCTCGACGTCTCGAGAACCCCCCGGATCGGGTTCGCGACGCTGCTGCGGGTCGAGTTGCGCAAGCTGGTCGACACCCGCGCGAGCCGGTGGCTGCTGATCGCCATCGCGGTCGTCACCGCGGGCATCGTGGTGATCTTCTTCCTGGCCTCGAGCCGCAACGACCGGACCTTCGCCAACCTGACCGGCGCGACAGGGATCCTGCAGAGCTACCTGCTGCCGGTGCTCCCGATCATGCTGGTCACCAGCGAGTGGTCGCAGCGCACGGCCCTGACCACCTTCACGCTGGTGCCGAGCAGGGCCAAGGTCGTGCTCGCGAAGGTCGTCGTCTCGCTCCTCGCCGGGCTCGCGGCCGTGTGCCTGGCGTTCGCCCTGGCCGCGGTCGGGGCGCTGGTGGGAGGCGCTCCGCATCCCTTCAGCGGTGCCGGTGCCGACTGGTTCGGCAGGTTCACGATGCTGGAGTCCATGGGGATCCTCCAGGGCCTTGCGTTCGGCCTGCTGTTCCTGAACTCCGCGGCTGCCATCGTCGTCTACCTGGTGGTGCCCATCGCGTTCAGCATCATCGCCAACGTCTGGACGGCGCTGCGGCACGCCGCACCCTGGATCGACCTCGGCACCGCGCAGACTCCCTTCCAGAACCCGAACGTCAACGTGCACGGTCACGACTGGCTGCACCTGGCGAGCGCCTCCGCCATCTGGATCCTTCTGCCCTTCGTCCTCGGGCTGGTGCGGGTGCTCCGTGCCGAGGTGAAGTGACCGCCGCCCCCGCCGCGGCCCTGCTGCTGATTACCAGGGGATGCAGGCGGATTGGCACTTCCCATGGGTCATGACCCGTGGGGAGCGCCAGTTCGCCATGGGGAGTGCGGTGGGTCGTGGCGACGAGCCATGGGGAGCGCCAAACGTCCTGCATACCCTGGTAATCAGTCGGGCACCCAGCCGGGCATGCGACCGCCCGCATCGTCCTCCGGCACCAGCTGTTCACCGAGCACCTCGACGCCGCCCCGAGGACGCACGCGGCGGGGGCCGAGCTGACGGTGCAGGAGACGCGCGCGTTCCTGACCACGGACGCCGAGCTGCGGGAGATGGTGCGCAAGCACCCGGCGGTAGCGGATGCAGCACGTCCACGAACGCCAAAGGCGCCGGCTCGGGGTGCTGATGGACGGGGACCGACCAGCCGTGGCTGTTCCACTCGGTGATCAGCCCGCTGCTGAACACCGGTCTCCTCGACCCGCGCACGGTCGTGGCCCGCGCCGGACGCCACGCGGAGGACCACGACGTCGACCTGGCCAGCGTGGAGGGGTTCGGACCAGCAACCTGCTCGGCCTGACCCGCGACCTCGGCGGGCCTGCCAGACTCGCGGTCATGGAGACACTGCGCACCCCGGACGACCGGTTCCGGGACCTTCCCGGCTTCGACTACCCGCCGGCGTACGCCGAGGTGCCGGACGCCGACGGCGGCACCCTGCGGCTGGCGTACGTCGAGGCGGGCCCGGCCGACGGCCCGGTGGCGCTGCTGCTGCACGGCGAGCCGAGCTGGTCGTTCCTCTACCGCCACCTGATGGACCAGCTGGCCGCAGCGGGCATCCGAGCCGTCGCTCCGGACCTGGTCGGGTTCGGCCGCTCCGACAAGCCCGGCCGCATCGAGGACCACTCCTACGCCCGGCACGTGGAGTGGGTGCGGGCACTCGTCTTCGACGAGCTGGACCTGCGCGACGTAACCCTCGTCGGCCAGGACTGGGGCGGGCTGCTCGGCCTGCGACTGGTCGCCGAGCACCCGGACCGGTTCGTCCGGGTGGTGGCCTCGAACACCGGCCTGCCCACCGGGGACCTGGGCATGCCGGAGGTCTGGTGGCGGTTCAGGCGCGCGGTCGAGAAGGCGTCGGCGCTCGACGTCGGCCGGCTGGTCGCCTCGGGCTGCGTGCGGCCGATGTCCGAGGAGGTGCGGGCGGCGTACGACGCGCCGTACCCGGACGAGACCTTCAAGGCGGGCCCGCGCGCCATGCCGCTGCTGGTGCCGACCGCTCCCGACGACCCGGCCACCGAGGCGAACCGCGCTGCCTGGGACACCCTGACCCGTCTGGACCTGCCGTTCCTGGTCGCGTTCAGCGACAGTGACCCGATCACCGCCGCCATGGCACCGGTCCTGGAGCGCGCCATGCCGGGCGCGAAGGGGCGCGAGCACCCGGTGGTCGCCGGCGCCGGCCACTTCCTGCAGGAGGACGCCGGACCCGTCCTCGGGCGGCTGGTCGCGGACTTCATGACATCCCCCACCGGGGTGTGAGAGCCCCCGGGGCGGGTAGGGAAAGAGGTTGGTAGCGCCGACCCTTTCCCTTCGGCTTGGGAGTCCGGATGATGGCCAGCAGCACGCGCACACCCCTCACCGCCGACCAGCGCAACTCCTTCACGGCGGCCCTGCTGGGCTGGACGATGGACGCGTTCGACTACTTCATCGTGGTCCTGGTCTACGCCGACATCGCCGCGGACTTCGGCACCTCGAAGGAGAAGGTGGCCCTGCTGACCACGGCCACCCTGCTGATGCGCCCGGTCGGCGCCCTGCTGTTCGGGTTGTGGGCGGACCGGGTCGGGCGCCGGGTCCCGCTGATCGTGGACGTGCTGCTCTACTCCACCGTCGGCTTCCTGTGCGCCTTCGCTCCGAACCTCACCGTCCTGCTGGTGCTGCGGGTGATCTACGGCATCGGGATGGGCGGTGAGTGGGGCCTCGGGGCGGCGCTCGCCATGGAGAAGATCCCGCGTGAGCGGCGGGGCTTCTTCTCCGGTCTCCTGCAGGAGGGCTACTCCTTCGGCTACCTGCTGGCCGCCGTGGCCTACCTCGTGGTCAGCCAGGTGTTCGGGCTGTCCTGGCGGTGGCTGTTCGCGCTCTCCATCATCCCGGCCCTGATCAGCCTGCTGATCCGCACCCGCGTCGAGGAGTCGGAGGTGTGGAAGGAGAGCAAGGAGCAGATGCGCATCACCGAGACCGGTTTCCGGGACGTGTTGCTCAACGTCAGGGTGCTGCGCCGGTTCGCCTACCTGATCCTGCTGATGACGGCGTTCAACTGGATGAGCCATGGCACGCAGGACGTCTACCCCACGTTCCTCAAGGCCACCGACCAGGGCGGCGCCGGGCTCTCGGAGTCCACGGCGCTGACCATCGCTGTGATCTACAACGTCGGCGCGATCATCGGCGGGATGACGTTCGGGAGCCTCTCCGAGCGTTTCGGCCGGCGTCACACGATCGCCTTCTGCGCCGTGATCGGGCTGCCGATCGTGCCGCTGTTCGCCTACTCGACCACGGCCGCGATGCTGTGCCTGGGCGCATTCCTGATGCAGGTCGTGGTCCAGGGTGCGTGGGGCGTCATCCCTGCGCACCTGACCGAGATGTCCCCCGACGCCGTCCGCGGCTTCTACCCCGGGGTGACCTACCAGCTGGGCAACGTGTTCGCCGCGCTCAACCTGCCGATCCAGGAGCACCTCGCGGCGTCGCACGGCTATCCCTTCGCGCTCGCGGTGACGATCGTGCCCGTGCTGGTGGTCGTGGCAACCGTCGTGCTGCTCGGCAAGGAGGCGAAGGGCGTGGAGTTCGGAAAGGCACCCACGGGGGTCGCGGCGAGCGGCTGAAAGCCCCTCCGGGTGCGCCGACTCTCGCACCGTCCGGCCCGACAGGGTCACGGATGGAGCGCTCGCCCGGTGCGGCCCGGTCAGGTCAGGAAGGCGCAGAACTCGTTCCCGTCGGGGTCCGCCATCACGCTCCAGCGGATCTCGTTGTCCTGTGCTCGCAGCACGACGGCTCCGGCATCGACGACGGCATCCAGGTCGGTGGTCCTGACGTCGAGGTGCACGCGGTTCTTCACGGTCTTGGGCTCGGGCACCGGCGCGAACACGAGCGAGTCGAACGGGGCCCCGGCGATGTCGGCGACGGACGCGAAGCCGCGGCCACTGTCGACGGCCTGGGCGCCCAGCACGTCGGCCCACCAGGTGGCGATGCGGAGCGCGTGCCGGGGGGAGTCGCCGGTGTCGACGCCGATCTCGTAGAGCCGTCGGCTGATCTCCCCGTCCCGCACGAACGCACAGAACTCGCCGCCTTCGGGGTCCGCCATCAGGGTCCAGCGGAACGAGTCCGCGTCCAGGACGGTGGCCCCGAGCCGCTCGAGCTCCTCGACGGAGCCGGTGTTCACGTCGAGGTGCATGCGGTGCTTGGCAGTCTTGGGCTCCGGCACCTGGTTGACCCAGATCGTGTGCTCGCTGGTCGGTCCGGTGAGGTGCGCGCCGCCGTCGTCGTGCCTGTGGGGCTCGAGGCCCAGGGCGGCGGCCCAGAACGTCCCCAGCGCGCCGGCGTCGACGGCGTCGATGCAGAGGTCCTTGTAGGTCACCAGCGCCATGCATGTCACCCTAGGCCGCCCCTCCCGACCCGGCGCATCCGCAGGCGTCCAGGGGCGGCGGGCCGCAGGGTGCGACGCCTCGCCGGGCGTGCGGCAGACTTCCGTCCATGAGCCGTGTCGTCTACCTGCACGTCGGGTCGCCGAAGACCGGCACGACCTACCTGCAGGACCGGCTCGCACTCAACAAGGCCTCGCTGAGCCACCGCCGGGTGCACTACCCACTCTCGCTGCACGCCAGCCAGTTCCGGCCCGCCCTTGACCTCCTGCAGATGCCCTGGGGTGGGCTGCAGCTGGACGTCGATGGGGAGTGGAACGCGCTGACCGCCCGGGTACGCCGGCTGAGCGGCACCGTCATCATCTCGCACGAGATCCTCGCGGCCGCCAAGCCGGCCCAGGTGCGCCGCGCGATGGCCGGACTGGCAGGGAGCGAGGTGCACCTCGTGCTCTCCGCCCGCGACCTGGCCCGGCAGATCCCCGCGGAGTGGCAGGAGGGCGTCAAGCACCAGCGCAAGGTGAGCTACGCCGGGTTCCTCCGGCAGGTGCAGACGTCCAGGCGAGACCGGCCGAGCCTGTGGTTCTGGCGGGTGCAGAGCCTTCCGGACGTGCTCGGTCGGTGGTCGCGCGGGCTGCCGCCGGAGCGCGTGCACCTGGTGACGGTCCCCCAGGACGGCGCTCCTCGCAACCAGCTGTGGGAGCGCTACTGCCGGGCCTTCGGCATCGACCCCGCCTGGGCCCCCCGGGAGTCCGTGCGTGACAACGTCTCGATCGGGGCGGCGGAGACCTTTCTCCTGCGGAGGCTCAACCGGCGGCTGCGCCAGGCGGGCCTGTCCTCGGAGGAGTACCGCAGGCTGATCCGTGAGGTGGTGGTCCACCAGACGATGGCGAAGCGACCGCACATGACCCGGGTGACCCTGCCTCCGGCTGCGTTCCCGTGGGCCGCCGAGGTGGCCGAGGAGTGGGTCCGGTGGGTCCGGGGCTCGGGGATCGACGTGATCGGCGACGTCGAGGACCTCCGTCCGGTGCCGGTGCCGGACCAGCGCTGGGTGAACCCGGACCGTCCGCGGCGCCCCGAGATGGTCGACGCGGCCGTCGACGCACTGGTGGCGCTGGCGCTGGAGGCCGCCAAGCGCCCGGACCCCAACGAGCTGCTGACTGCCAAGCTCACCCGGGCAGCCCGCCGGCTGCGGCTCCGGTGACCCGTGCCGGGGCGAGGCCGCCCAGTGGGTGACCCAGTGGGTGACCCGGTGGGTGACCGGGTGGGTGACCGGTGGGAGGTCGGCCGTGAGTGAGCCCGGGCCCTACGAGCGGTCGGTGTGGTCCTGGCAGCGGCACCTGGCCGCCGGCGGGAGCACCTGCTGGCGGGACTGGGTCGCTCGAGGCGACGTCGCCGCCGCAGCGCCGGTGCCGGCAGGTTGGTCGCCGCCGGGTGCGGCCCAGCTCGAGGTCCTGCGCCGGGTGGCCGTCCGCGGGGAGCTGGCCGGTGCCGCCCTGGGCGTCTTCGCGGACCTGGTGACCCGTCGCTCCGGACCCGGACGAGGACTCGCACAGCAACCGTTGCGCTGGCCGGACGCCGATGCTGCGGAGACCGCTGGTGCCGCAGGACGCCGGTTCGGGGCCCCGCCGGTCGACCCCTCCGAGGTGCCCGCCGAGGAGCTGGTGCGGGTCGGGACCGGGGCGCTCACGGAGCTGCTCCTCGCCCGGACCGCGGAGCACAGCGAGCCCCGGCGCACCCCCCGGCGGCGCTCGGGCCGGCTGAGGAGGATCCACCGGTCCCGCAGGACGACCCCCTTCGCGCTGGCCGGCGCGCCGGTCACCACGTCCGTCGTACGACGGGCGCTCGAGGCCGCGGGTCACGCGGAGGGCGCGAGGCCCCGGCTGGCGCTGCTGCTCGCCGAGCCGTTCGACCTGGCCCTCGCCCAGTCCTGGTCGGCCCGGGTCCAACGGGGTGCCCCGGTGCGCTGGCACGGCTTCGTGGCCCGATGGTCCGGGCGCCGGAGGCTGCCGCCCTCCATGGACCTGCCGGCACTCGCCCGACGGTGGGCCGACCGGGTGGGTGCGGACAACGTGCACCTCGTCGTGGCGCCGGCCGGCTCCGATGCCGCGATCCGGACGGCCGTCACTCTCCTCGGCGCCGACACCAGCGGGCGGCGGCACGGGCCGGGACCGGGCGGTGCACGGGACCTGAGCCCGGCGGCCGTCGACGTCGGGCGACGGGTCAACGCCGTGCTCGGGGTCCGGGTCGGCGAAGAGCGGCACGCTGCCGTGCTGGGTCGGCTGGTCCCCCTGCTGGAGCAGTCCGGCCCTGGGTCGGCGACGACCGGCCCGGCTCTGACCGTCCCCCTGTCCGCTCGGGACTGGGCCTTCGGTCGGGCGGCGCAGATCGCCGACGAGCTGAGCGCCGGCGGCTACCCTGTGCACGGATCGCCGGCCGGGGTGCTTCCCCGGCTCGAGGGCCTGGCGAGCCACCCTCGACGCGAGGACGCTCTGGAGGTCCTCCTCATGGCGTGTGCGCGCCTGGTCCGGCGCGAGGACGGAGTCGAAGGAACAGTGAGGCGGTGACCGGACCGACCGTGCCGCAGCCGGCCGTCCCCCGCCGGGTCCTGGTCCACGTCGGTGCCCCCAAGACCGGGACGTCCTTCGTGCAGGACGTGCTGTGGCTGAACCGCGGGTCTCTGGCCGGACAGGGCATCCTCTACCCCGCCGAGCGGTTCGACGAGCACTTCCTGGCCGCCCTCGACCTGCTGGAGCTGCCCTGGGGCGGCCTGGAGAGGCAGGCGGTGGGTGCCTGGGACCGCCTCGCGGAGCGGGTCCGGGGCTGGCCGGGCACCTCCATCGTGTCCCACGAGATCCTCGCCACCGCGACCCGGCAGCAGGTACGACGGGCGATCGACTCGTTCGGTGACGTCGAGGTGCACGTCGTGCTGTCCGCGCGGGACCTGGTCCGGCAGATCCCCGCGGAGTGGCAGGAGAACATCAAGCACCGCAGGACGCTGGGCTACCGCGAGTTCCTGGACCGGATCACCGACCCGCGGCGGTCCGGTGAGCTCGCGTCGTGGTTCTGGGGGGTGCAGGAGGTGCCCGACATCCTCGACAGATGGGGGAGCACGCTGCCCCGGGAGCGGGTGCACCTGGTCACGGTCCCCAAGCCGGGGCAGCCGCGCACCCTGCTGTGGGAGCGGTTCTCCTCGGTGCTCGGCCTGGACGCGGCGGCCCTGGAGCCGGAGACCAACCGGTCCAACGCCTCCCTGGGTGTCCCGGAGACGGTGCTGGTGCGCCGCATCAACCAGCAGGTCAACAACGGCGTGCTGCGCAACGAGGACTACCGCCTGCTGGTCCGTGAGCTGCTGGCGCACCGGACTCTGTCGCTGCGCACCGGCTCGGCGCGGCTCGGCCTGCCTCCCGACGTACGCGACTGGGCCCTCGAGCTGTCCGAGGAGTGGATCTCGGTGCTCGCCGAGCGAGGGTACGACGTTCGCGGCAGCCTCGACGAGCTCCGTCCCGACCTCGTGCCCACGGAGTTCACCGACCCGGACCGTCCCGAGGAGCAGGCGGTCACCGATGCCGCCGTCACGGCGGTCGTGACCCTGCTGGACGAGGTGGCCCGGCTGATGGAGACCGAGCGGACGCTGCGGGAGGAGCTCGAGTCGGCCTACCAGGAGCTGGAACGCTCGCGCTCGCTGTGGTTCCGCGCGAAACGGCGGCTCGTGCGACAGGCCGAGGTGAGCCGGACCGCTGCGCTGGGGCTGGCGGCCTACCGCAGGGTGCGCGGACGCAGCTCACGGTCGGCGTAGCGCCCGATCTGCCAGCTCGAGAAGGCGTCCGTGCCGGCCCCGACCATTCCGCCGACCACCGGCACGCGCCGGCCGACGGTCGTCGCGATCCGCTTGCCGGCGACCTTCGTGAGCAGCTCGGACGCCACCTCAGCGGCTATCACGGTGTCCAGGTGTGGGTCGTAGGTCGGCGCCGTGGCGATGCCCATCGGCGTGCTCGGCAGCCGGCGCTTGCGGACCAGGGTGGTGACGGTCTCCTCACCCAGGATGCAGGCCAGGATCGCGTTGCGGACCCGCTTGTCGGTGAGGTCGTAGCCACGCAGGTGCGCGATCGACGCGACCAGCCGGCACTGGATGAGGGTGAGCCCGGCGATGTTGGCGGGAATCATGACCGCTGCGGTCACCAGGCCACCGATGTTGGTGCCGAACCCCTGCACGCCGGCGTAGCGCACATGGTCCTCGATGACGTCGTGGACGGCGCGCTCGAGGTCGCCGCCGACCTTGGCCAGCACGCTGTCGGCCCCTTGGGCCGCGCCGGGCAGCGGCCCGACGCCCTCGATCGCGCGGCGGAGTGCCTCGTGCACGAAGTGCGAGCTGAGCTGGGGCGCCATCCTGGCCATCCGGGGCGTGATGTTCCTGCCCAGCGAGCTGCCGATGCCCATGGGGCTCCTTGTCATGTCTGCGCCTGCGCGTCTTGTCTGTTCGTGCATGTGTTCGGGTGTCTCGAGCCTATCCGGGGGCCTCGAAGGACTCCCTGCGTCGCGACCTCCCCCTCGGTGCCCTGGTTGGATGTGCCCATGCCCACCGAGCCGCCCGCCACCGGCTGGGTGTTCCCCGACGTGGCGCAGCTGCCCGTCGGACCGGGTGCCGAGGACCTGGTTGGGGCGGGCGCGGACCTGGAGCCCGGAACCCTCCTCGCGGCGTACCGGCACGGGCTGTTCCCGATGCCGTCCGGCGACGGGGGACGGCGGCGACGGCCCTCGCTGCTGTGGTGGTCCCCGGTCGAGCGCGGGGTGCTGCCGCTGGACGGCCTGAAGGTCTCGCGGTCGCTTCGGCAGGCGACCCGGCACCTGGAGGTTCGGGTGGACACCGCCTTCGCCGCGGTCATCGAGGCGTGCGCCGACCCCTCCCGAGAAGGGTCCTGGATCGACGGTCGGATCCGCACGGCCTACACCCGCCTGCACGAGCTCGGCTGGGCGCACTCGGTCGAGGCATGGCGGGACGACGAGCTCGTCGGCGGCCTGTACGGCGTCGCGGTCGACGGGCTCTTCGCGGGCGAGTCCATGTTCCACCGGGTGAGCAACGCCTCCAAGGTGGCCCTGGTCGGGCTCGTGGACCTGTTGCGCGACGAGCACCGGGACCGGCGGGTCCTCGACGTGCAGTGGCGCACCGAGCACCTGGCCAGCCTGGGGGTGGTGGCAGTGCCCCGCCCGTCGTACCTGCGGATGCTCGCCGAGGCCCGGGACGTCCCGCTGCCGCGCGCGTTCCGCTAGTCGGCGTGGCGTTCCCAGGCGGTCAGGCCGCCGGGCTAGACGACCTGCGGGGGGCTGCCGGTCTCGCTGACCATGGGTCGTCCGGCGGCCTCCCACTCGAGCATCCCGCCCTCGAGGTTCACCACGTCGTGCCCGTGCTGGGCGAGGTACCCGACCGCCTGCGCCGACCGGGCGCCCACCCTGCAGACCACGAGGGTCCGGGTGTCGGGCACCTCCTCGAGCCGCGCAGGCAGCTCGCGGAGCGGGATGTGGGTGGCGCCGGCGATGTGTCCGTGGACCCACTCGACGTCCTCGCGCACGTCGAGCACCTGCACCCCCTCGGGAACCGGGTCGGGTACCCCGGTCACGGTCACCGTCGGGATCGCGGGCCTGCTGCCGAAGCTCATCGGGCCACCGTAGTCACTTCAGCAGCCGGGACATCCGGCGGTCCGCGAGCGGCTTCCCGCCCGTCTGGCAGGTCGGGCAGTACTGCAGCGAGGAGTCGGCGAAGGACACCTCGCGCACCGTGTCCCCGCACACCGGGCAGGGCAGCCCCGTGCGCCCGTGCACGGCGAGGTTGCTCTTCTTCTCGCCCTTGAGGTCCGCGGCGGCCAGCCCCCGGGACCGTTCGACGGCGTCGCCGAGCACGGTGCGGATCGCGTCGTACAGCGTCCGCAGGTCCTCGCCGACGATCGAGGAGGCAGGCTTGAACGGTGACAGCCTCGCGGCATGGAGCAGCTCGTCGGAGTAGGCGTTGCCGATGCCGGCGATGGTGCCCTGGTGGCGCAGCACGCCCTTGACCTGCGCGCGGCCGGCAGCCTGCAGGATCCCCCCGAGCACCTCGATGGTGAACGAGTCGTCGAGCGGGTCCGGGCCGAGGCCGGCGATGCCCGGGACCTCGAGCGGGTCGCGTACGACGTACAGGGCGAGCCGCTTCTTGGTCCCCGCCTCGGTGATGTCGAGGCCGGAGCCGTCGTCGAGGTGCACCCGCGCCGCCATCGGGGACCTGTTGCTCGGCTTGGGCGGCAGCGTCGGCACCTCGGCTCGCCAACGGACCCAGCCGCCGCGCGCCAGGTGCATCACCAGGTGCAGCCCCGACGCGTCGATGTCGATGAACTTGCCGTGCCGGGTGACGCCGTCGACGAAGCTGCCGGCCAGCGCGCTCAGCGGCGGGTCGAAGGTCTTCAGGGCGCTGAAGGCCGCGATGTCCACCCGGGTGACGGCCCGCCCGACGAGCCGGCCGCGCAGGTCGAGGGCCAGACCTTCGACCTCCGGCAGCTCGGGCACCGGGCCAGTGTAGTTTCCCGGGCCTGGCAGCCGGGCCTGGCAGCCGGGCCTGGCTCGGGGGCTGGCTCGGGGGCTGGCTCGGGGGCTGGCTCCGGGTGGGATGACCGGGGCACACTGGAGAGGTGATGCCGGTCACACCGTTGCCTGCGGCGGGCGAGGTCTTCCTCGACACCCGCGGGTCGGACCGCGCGCTCCGGGTGTCCTGGCACCACCTCGGGCCGGACGAGGGTGACCTGGTGGTCCTCTCGCTGTGGAGCGGCGACACGTGCACCGGCACCTTCCGGCTCGCTGCGCACGACGTCCCGGACCTCGTGGACGCCCTCCGCGGCGGGCTGGCCCGGTCCTTCGACGGTCGGCGGGAGGCCGCTCGCCGGGGCGACGGCCCGGGCCGGGAGCTGACCGGCTAACGGCCGCTCGGACGCGCTAGGACTCGCTAGGTCGGTCTAGGCCTCACGCTAGATATCGCGATAACCTCCGATCGTGGACCCGGTCCGGAACCCCTACGCCCCCGGTGCGGGGCAGCGCCCGCCCGAGCTTGCCGGCCGGGACCGGCAGCTGACCCAGTTCGAGGTCACCCTGCAACGCGTCGCCGCCGGCCGGCCCGAGCGGTCGATGGTGCTGTCCGGGCTGCGCGGTGTCGGGAAGACGGTGCTCCTGAACGCCCTGCGTGGCCTCGCGGTGCAACGGGCCTGGGGGACCGGCAAGCTGGAGGCGCGCCCCGAGCTGTCGATGCGGCTGCCGCTGGCGCAGGCGGTGCACGCCGCGGTGCGCGAGGTGGCGCACCGGCACCGTGACCCCGACCGGGTGGATGCGGTCGCGGGCGTTCTCAAGTCGTTCGCTCTGCGCACGTCCGTGTCGGACCGCAAGGGCGTGCGATGGCAGCCCGGGTCGGCGATCGAGGTGCCGGCCACCCGCGGTCGCGCGGACTCTGGTGACCTCGAGCTGGACCTCGTGGAGCTGTTCACCGACGTCGCGGACCTCGCGCGTGACCTGGCAGTGGGGATCGCGGTCTTCGTCGACGAGATGCAGGATCTCGCGGCGTCCGAGCTGGCCGCCCTCTGCGGGGCCTGTCACGAGATCAGCCAGCAGGGCGCGCCGCTTCTCGTCGTCGGCGCCGGGCTGCCCCATCTGCCGGTGACCCTGGCCGCCTCCAAGTCCTATGCCGAGCGGCTGTTCCACTACGTGGTGGTCGACCGGCTGCCTCAGGAGATGTCGGACCGGGCGCTGCTGGTGCCCGCGGCCGCCGAGGGGGTGGACTTCGAGCCGGAGGCGCTCGACGAGCTCTACGCGCTGACCGACGGCTACCCCTACTTCGTGCAGGCCTACGGCAAGGTCACCTGGGACAGTGCACCGGCCAGCCCGATCCGGGTGGTCGACGTACGCGAGGCGGCGCCGGAGGCAGAGGGTGAGCTGGCGGTCGGGTTCTTCGGGGCACGCTACGACCGCGCCACCCCCGCGGAGCGCGACTACATGCGGACGATGGCGGACCTGGCCGTGCACACCGACGACGGGGCGGTGAGCACCGCCGACATCGCGCGAGAGCTGGCCCGGCGGCCGCAGAGCCTGTCCCCGGCGCGGGACGGACTGATCAAGAAGGGCCTGGTGTACTCCAGCGAGCGGGGCACCGTGGCGTTCACGGTGCCGCACTTCGGCCGGTTCCTGCGCCAGCAGAGCGGCTGACAAGGCCCTCGGCAGTCATCGGCCCCGGTCGCGGCCGTCCGCTTCGTGCCCGGATGACCGGATGTATGTGCACCTGCCCCGTGCGGTGCGACGATGGTCCGATGCAGCGCGTGGAGGGACGCCCGCAGGTGGTCGCGCATCGAGGAGCCAGCCATGACAACCCCGAGCACACGCTGGGCGCGTACGTCGCAGCGCTGGACGCCGGCGCGGACGGGGTGGAGTGCGACGTACGGCTGACCGCAGACGGGCACCTGGTCTGCGTGCACGACCGCCGGGTCGACCGCACGGCGAACGGCCGCGGGGTGGTCTCGACCATGGAGCTGGCCCAGCTCGACCAGCTGGACTTCGCCTCCTGGAAGAACCCGTGGGCCGACCTGGACGACGAGGCTCCCGAGCTCGCCGAGGACACCCGGCGGGTGCTCACGCTCAGGAGACTGGTGGAGACCGTGCGTGACTACGCGCGGCCGGTGGACCTGGTCATCGAGACCAAGCACCCCACGCGCTACGCCGGCCTGGTCGAGCGACGGCTGGTCGACCTGCTCGCGTCGGTCGGCTGGCACGGAGCGGAGTCGCCGGCGCGGGTGATGAGCTTCTCGCCGGTCGCGCTGACCCGGGTCAAGAAGCTGGCTCCCGACCTCGAGGTGGTGCTCCTCATCGACCGGCAGTTCTCCTGGCAGGTGGCCACCAGCATGCTCGGCCCGGGCTGGATCGTGGGCCCCGGGATCGACCTGCTGCGGGAGAGCCCGAAGCTCGCCAGACGGCTGCACAAGCGCGGTCGCCGGATGCACGTGTGGACCGTCAACGACCCCGCCGACCTCGACCTGTGCGTCCGGCTCGGCGCGGAGGTGGTGATCACCGACGACCCGCGGCAGGCGCTGGACCACCTCCACGGGCCGCCATGCGTTTGACCGCACCCTCATCGGGAACGATGACTCCGCGATGAACCCACCGGACCCGGGACCGAGGGAGGATGACGTGGCGAGCACCATGCACAAGCCGATCACGCTGCGCCTCCCGTTCGCCGCGGCGTCGGTGGCGGTGGCCCGTCAGCGGCTGAGGGCCTGGATGCTCGACATGGGGTGCTCGTCGGAGTCGGTGGAGGACGCGCGGATCGTGGTGTCCGAGCTGGTCGCCAACGCCGTGCGCCATGCCCGTCCGCTCGCCGACGGCGGCCTGGTCGTCACGTGGACCCGCGACCGGGACGAGGTGCGGATCTCCGTCACCGACGGCGGCAGCACCACCCGGCCACGCTACGTCCATGCGCCGGCCACCGCGCTCGCCGGACGCGGGATGGCGATCGTGGACGCACTCGCCGGGCAGTGGTGGACCGAGGGCACCGCGTCGCGCTCCACGGTGTACGTGCTGCTCAGCGTCTGAGCGGCCGCACCCCTGCGTAGGCTTCCGGGATGGGCAAGAAGTCACGCGTCAAGGCGCGCACAGCCGCCGACCCGAGCACCACCACCGCTGCCGTCTCGGCGAGGCAGCCGTGTCCGTGCGGGTCGGGACGCCGCTACAAGGCGTGCCACGGCAGCTCGGCGGGCCCGGTGCAGACCTACGTGGCGCGGCCCTTCGAGGGCATCACCGGCGAGTGCGACCTGATCGCGATGCGCGAGATCGTCGCCGCTGCCACCGCCTCGCTGCCGCTGCGGGACGGGGTCGCCGACGGCCGTCCGGTGCAGCTGTGCTCGTTGCTGCCGATGGCGGCTCCGGCGTTGTCGAGGACCGACGGCAGCGTCTGGCTCGGTCTCCAGGTCCAGCACGGCTTCGGGGACCCGAGCCGGGACCTGGGCGCCGTACTCCTCAAGGCGCTGGCGGTGCCGCCGGGCGACGGGGTCGTGGGGCTGACCGACGCACCCGGTGACGGCCCGCGCTTGCAGGATCTGGTCGGCGGCGGCCCTCTCGAGGTCACGGTGCACGACGGGTTCGACTACTGGATCGCGGACGTGGACGACCCCACGGGTGCGGCCGCTGCGTCCCTGGAGACGGCGAACGCGGCGGCGAAGCCGAGCGCGCGGCTCAGCTCGGTGGAGGCGGCGTACTGGACCGACGTCGGCAGCCGCGAGCACCTGCGCTGGGTGATGCCGTACGACGAGGAGCCGCTCCTCGACGCGCTGGCCCGGCTGCACGTCGCGGGGTCGGATGTGCTGGCCGCGGGGTCGCGCTTCGTGGGGATGTTCCGAGCGCACGGCCGGCTCGTCCCGGTGTGGGACCTGCCGTCGGGCACCGGCGCCGCCGTCATCGAGGAGCCGGCAGCGCGGTTCGGTCGGGACCTCGAGGAGGCACTCGCGGATGGGTCGCCCCTCACTCCGGCGGAGCGCTCCGCGCGCAGCGGGCTGGCCAACCGGCAGCTCACCATCCGCTGAGCACCCGGTCCTGAAGCAACCGCTACGCACTGGCTAGACCAGTCGGTGAACCGTGGGGTTCCTCCGGTGGTTCGGGTCACCGGTGGTTGATCAGGCTGTCCGTCACCCCTAGGTTGGAGAATGCCCGGTCGTTGTTGTATCCCCCGTCAGCAGCGGCCGGGCTTCCATGGCAGTGCTCGGCCGCTCGGTCAGGCTCCCGAGGGTTGTAGCGGCTCGCGCAGCACCGGGCAGGACATGCACCGCGGGCCGCCCCGGCCGGACCCCAGCTCGGACCCGGAGATCGCCACCACCTCGATGCCGGCCTCCTCGAGGCGGGCGTTGGTCTCGATGTTGCGCTCGTAGGCCACCGCCACCCGGGGGGAGAGGGCCAGGGTGTTGTTGCCGTCGTCCCACTGCTCGCGCTCGGCGGTCACCGGGTCCAGGCCGGTGTCGATCTGGTGGAACGTGTCGATGCTCATCGCCTTGGCGGCTGCCACCAGGAACGGCTCGGCGTCGGCGACCTGCAGCACCAGGTCGCCGTCCCGGTCGCCGGTGCGGTCGCCCACCGTCACGGCATAGGCCATGAGACTGTCGGCGACGTTGGGGTACATCACGATCTTGTCCACGTCGACCATCGTGCACACGGTGTCCAGGTGCATCGTCGCGCGCTCCTGGGCGATGGGCACGGCGAGCACCGTGTGCGCGAGGTCCGCCCCGAACACCTGCCGCGCGAGGCGTTCGGCGCCTGCGGGCGTCGTACGCTCCCCGACGCCGACGGCGATCACGCCGGGAGCCAGGAGCAGCACGTCGCCGCCCTCGACGTGCTCACGCTGCCAGCCGTGGATCGTCGCGGTGCCGGCGAAACGGGGGTGCTCGGTGTAGATCAGCTCGGTCAGCTGGGTCTCGCGCTCCCGCGCGGGCATCGCGAGGGACGTGACGGCCACCCGGTCGCGGATCCACACGCTCGAGTCCCGCGTGAACAGCAGGTTCGGCAGCGGGTCGATCAGGAAGTCGTCGTGGGCCAGCAGGCTGGTGACCAGGCCGTGCCCGCCTCGCACCTCGTCGTTGCGGACGCCCGCGGTCAGGAACAGCGACAGCTCCTCGGGCGCCTGGTCGTGCAAGGCGCTGTCGAGATAGGTGCGGAGAGTGTCGCCGAGGTGCAGGCTGGACATCGCGCCGGCGATGGCGTGCTCGCGGGCGGCCTCGGTCTGAAGCGTCTCGGTGAGCAGCTCGGTGAGGTAGAGCACCTCGACGTCGCGGTCCCGAAGGGCAGATGCGAACGCGTCGTGCTCGTCCTGGGCACGGCTCACCCAGGGGATGCCGTCGAAGAGCAGCTTGTCGTTGTTGCGGGGGGTGAGCCGTTGGAGCTCCGGGCCGGGCCGGTGCAGCATGACCGTGCGCAGTCGACCGACCTCGCTGTCCACACCGTGCGCTCGGCCGCCGTGCAGACCCGTGCCGGCGGGTTCAGTGCCCAGGTTCGTCATAGAGGGAAGCGTAGTGGCCGATCTGGTGACCCGGCCCGTCCGCTGCGCCGAGGGTGCCGACCCGGCGTGTGTGGCGGGGTGCGGGGTGTCGAGTCGGCGCGTGTGGCGGGGTGGGCGTGTCGAGTCGGCGTGTGTGGCGGGGTGCGGGGTGTTGAGTCGGCGCGTGTGGCGGGTGGCAGGTGTCGAGTCGGCCGGGGGTCGGCCCTGCCGATGGGCCGACTCGGCGGGGTCGGGCCCTGCGGATAGGCCGACTCGGCAGGTTCGGGCCCTGCGGATGGGCCGACTCGGCAGGTTCGGACCCTGCGGATGAGCCGACTCGGCAGGGTGGGCGTGTGCCCGCCCGCCCCCGAGCCCGCAGGCCCATGACCCTGGTCAGGCGGTGGCCAGCTCCACGAGGGTCACGCCGGCGAGGAGCAGGCAGACCGCGGCGCCGATGTAGTGGAGAAGCGAGAGCCGGAGGTGGCGCAGCAGCACCCGACCGGCGAGCACGGCGAGCCCGGAGACCACGAGCAGCGCCCCCCAGGCGCCGAAGAAGACGTTGACGTGGTCGTCGAACCTGGTGACGAAGCTGATCGTCAGAAGCTGGGAGAGGTCGCCCCACTCGGCGGCGAACAACACCAGGAACGACGCGACGCACGCCTTGAGGAACGACCGGGCCTCGGTGGCCTGCGCCGCGTACTCCTCCTCCTGGTCCTTCTCGGCCGCGTCGGCCCCGGGCGCCGTGCGCAGCAGGACGACCGCGCCGATCAAGAAGATGGCCGCCGCGACGCTCCGCACCACCAGGCCGGGCAGCAGGGTCGCCAGGGCCCCGATGGTGACCGCGACCAGGGTCTGCACCCCGAAGGCGACCCCGACGCCGAGCCACACCGCGAGCGGCGGGTAGCGGGTGGACAGCACGAGCGCTGCGATGAAGGTCTTGTCCGGCAGCTCGACGACGAAGATCGCGCCGAACGTGGCGGCGAGGATGGCCAGGTCCATGAGGCCCTTCTAGCGGGGGCGTGGGTCGTCGGTCAGCCAGGCCCTGCTGGCAGCGGACGCGTCGGCGAGCACGTCCTTGACCGGTCGACCGGTGGCCGTCGCGGCCCTGACCACGTCGTCGTACTCGGGTTGCGCGTTGACCACCCGCCCTTGATGAACCGCTATCTTCACATGGACCGGCTGACCACCGACCTGCACGGTCCGGATGCTGCGCTCGAGGGCGGTCTTGCCGACCGGGATCTCACGCAGCCCGATCGTCGAGGTCTGCGCGAACATCGCCGTGCGTACGGCGCCCGCCCGGGTCGAGCCCACCAGCGCGCTCAGCGTATGCGCCGGCCGGCCCTTCTTCATCAGGATCGGCGTCAGCCAGGCATCGGCGGCGCCGGCCGCGAGCAGGGCCGAGATCACGTCGGGCCACAGCCGCGGGTCGAGGTCGTCGATGTTCGTCTCGAGCAGCAGCGGGGCGTCGAGCGCCAGATGCGCCGGCTCGCCGACGAAGAGCCGCAGCACGTTGGCATGGCTGTCCGGGTCTCGAGCTCCGGCGCCGACCCCGATGGCCGTGACCGACATCATCGGCTGGTCGCCGTACGACGTGCCGTTCGTGATGAGCAGCGCCGCTCCAGTGGGCGTGCACAGCTCGCCGGCGAGCCCGGCGGGTCCCGGGCCGGCGTACGACGGGACGCCGCGCAGCAGGTCGGAGACCGCCGGCACCGGCACCGGCAGCTCGCCGTGCGCCCCCCGCACCTGTCCTGAGCCGACCGCGACGGGTGAGACCACGAGCCGCTCCAGGCGCAGGTGCTCGATGCCGGCGCAGCCGCCGACGACGTCCGCGATGGCGTCCAGCGCCCCCACCTCGTGGAAGTGCACCTGCGTGAGAGGGGTCCCGTGGACCGCTGCCTCCGCCTGCGCGAGCCGCTCGAACGTCGCGTGGGCCCGAGCGCGCACCGGCTCGTCGAGGTCCGCGTCCGCGAGCAGCGCTGAGACGTCCGGCCAGGTCCGGTGCGCGGTGCTGTCGGCCACCTCGACGTGGCACCGGGTGGCGGCGAAGCCGTTGCGGCTCACCGTCTCGGCGCGGAGCGACACGGCCTCCGGGGCGACGGCGGTGACGGCGGAGGTCAGCACGTCGAGGGGCACGCCGGCACCGAGCAGCGCTCCGAGCAGCATGTCCCCGCTGGCTCCCGAGGTGGCGTCGAGCCAGCCGATCACGCCCGGTCCCGAGGCATCGCGTTGCGGGCGACCCGGGCCGCGAAGAGTCCGGCGCCGAACCCGTTGTCGATGTTCACCACCGTCACCCCCGGTGCGCAGGAGTTCAACATCCCGAGCAGCGCGGCCAGCCCACCGAACGAGGAGCCGTAGCCGACGCTGGTCGGCACCGCGACGATCGGGACGCCCACCAGCCCACCGACCACACTGGGCAGGGCACCCTCCATGCCGGCGACGACCACGAGACAGTCGGCCGCCGCGAGCTCGTCGCGCACGGCGAGCAGCCGATGCAGCCCGGCGACGCCGACGTCGGTCACGACGGATACCGCGGTGCCGTGCACCCGGGCGGTGAGCGCCGCCTCGGCCGCGACCGGGGCGTCGGAGGTCCCCGCGGACACCACGACGACGGTGCCACGGGCGGCCGGCAGCGGACCCAGGGTCGCTGCCCGCGCGACGGTGTCCACGACGGCGTCCGGGAGGATCCCGACCACGGTCTCTAGCGCGTCCTCCGCCAGCCGGGTGGCCAGCACGGCACGGTCGGGGTGCGCCCGGTGCAGCGTGCCGAGGATCTCGACGACCTGCTGCGGGGTCTTGCCGGCCCCGTAGACCACCTCCGGGTCACCCGTCCGCGACGCGCGACCGGTGTCCAGGCGGGCGTAGCCCCCCACGGCGGTGACGGCATCGTCGCTCATGGACTCGAACCTATCGGTGCGTACTCTGTCCCCGTGCCCGGAGTCCCGCCCGCCCGCTACGCCTACCTCGGCCCTGCGGGCACCTTCACCGAGCAGGCCCTGCGCTCCGTGCCGGCTGCGGCGAAGGCCGACCTGCAGCCGTGCGCGACGGTGACGGTCGCCCTGGACGCGGTGCGCGCCGGGGAGGCCGACGGGGCCGTCGTACCCATCGAGAACTCGGTCGAGGGGTCCGTGCCCGTGACCCTCGACGAGCTGGCCACCGGCGAGCCGCTGATGATCACCCGCGAGATGACCGTGCCGGTCGCGTTCAGCCTGCTGGCCCGGCCCGGCGTCACCGCGGAGGACGTACGACGGGTGGCCACCCATCCGCACGCCGCGGCGCAGACCCGCCGCTGGTGTGCGCTGCACCTGCCCGCGGCCGAGGTCGTGCACACGAGCTCGACGGCGCACGCGGCGTTCGAGCTCACCCAGCCGGACCCCGGGTGGGACGCAGCGATCTCCGCGCCAGTGGCCGCCGACCACTACCGGCTCGCGACGCTTGCGCACGGCATCGGCGACAACCCGGACGCGCTGACCCGGTTCGTGCTGGTCTCCCGGCCGGGACCCCCACCGCCCGCGACCGGCCGGGACAAGACGTCGATCGTGGCGTTCATGCGCGAGGACCATCCCGGTGCCCTGATGGAGATCCTCGACCAGCTGACCATGCGCGGGGTGAACCTGACCCGCATCGAGTCGAGGCCGACGGGCGCGGCGCTCGGCAACTACTGCTTCTCCATCGACTGCGAGGGCCACGTGGAGGATGCGCGGGTCGGCGAGGCGCTGATGGGCCTGCGCCGGGTGTGTGCCGACGTACGCTTCCTCGGCTCCTACGAACGCCACGACGGGGTGGCGCCCGACATCCGCGCCGGCACGAGTGACCGGGAGTTCCAGGACGCCGCCGCCTGGCTCGCGCGCCTCCGCAACGGAGCCTGAGCGCGTGCCTAGGCTTCGCCGCGATGGACGTCTCGCTGCTCGCCGCCCTGGTGCTTGCGCTGCTCGTGGTCAGTCTCGCCGCCCTGGTCGTCGGCATCCTGGCCCTGCGACGTACGTCGCAGCACGCCCGGCGCACCTCCCGACGGAACCCGGCGACCGTGCCCGCGGACCTGGAGGGGCTTCGCGGTGAGGTGCAGGCGCTCCGCGTCGAGGCTGCCGAGGCGCTGCGGCACCTCGCGGTGGTGCGCTACGACGCGTTCGGTGACATGGGCGGCCGGCTGTCGTGGTCGCTGGCGCTGCTCGACGAGGCCGGCAACGGGGTGGTGCTGACCTCGATCCACGGGCGCAGCGAAGCGCGCACATACGCCAAGAACATCGCCGGCTGGTCGTGCGACCAGCAGCTGTCCCCGGAGGAGGAGGAGGCCGTCAGCGCAGCGCGGGCCGAGTGAGACATGCGGCTGCCCGGCAACCCGCGTGTCGAGCCCTGCGCCACACGAGGTGGACGGCAGCCCTTGCCACACCACGGCTGAGGGGTTCGGTCAGGCGGGCTGCTCGACGGTGAGCATCCGGTGCCCGCAGGGTCCGTCGGGGCGCACGTGCAGGGCGCGGGCGCGGACGTCGATGGCCACCGTGGCCAGGGTTCGGTGCCAGAGGACCGGGTCGGTGCCGGTGAACGGGTGCCGGCAGACCCCGCCGTCGGGCAGGTGGTGGGTCATCGCGGCGACCACCTCCTCCGCGGATGTCGGTCGGTGGCCGGCGAACGCGTCGAGCAGGTGGTCGCGGCGCAGCTCGGTGCTGACGCCGATGGTGCTCGCCAGGCAGCCGTCCCGGCCCTCGTCGGAGACGAAGTGGTTGGTGCGCACCAGCAGCCGGTCGGTCGCTCGGACCAGTCCGGGCCCGTTCGGGAAGAGCTCGACGGAGACGGCGTCGCCACGGTCGTCGACGAACGTCAGCGCGGTCGCGGCCGACGTACGTGCCCCGGACGCGATCTCCACCGCCTGACTGGTCGACGCGGCGTCGTCGAGGACCGACCTGCTGATCAGGTGCACCGGGTGCCCGACCTCGCCGGTCGCGACGGCGGCGGCATTGTCGCGGTGGTGCAGCATGTTGAGCATCACGCCCACGCCCCGGTCGTTGACGCCGATCTTGGCCAGCATCCCGAACTCGGTGACCGTCCGCACCACGCGTCCGTCGGGGTGCGGGATCACCCAGCACAGCCAGCCGTCCGACATGGCGTCGTACCAGTCCCAGGTCTGGACGGCCACGGGGGTCCGTCCCGGAGGCAGGGAGACGACCGTGGAGCACTCGGTCCGCCCGGTCGGGTTGGCGGCGACGACGATCTCGGTGCGCGCGTTGACGGAGGCGACCTGCTCCGCGCTCAGGCCGGCGCCCTCGGCGATGCCGGCGATCTCCTCGGCGTTCTGGGGCGCCACCCGCTGGATGCTCGTCCAGGCCCGGTCCGACCACAGGTCGACGTCGAACGGGCCGAGGGCGACGGTCTCGAAGAGCCGGCGGTAGCTCGCCACCGTCGCCGCGACCTCGTCCCCGAAGCGCTTTCCGAGCTCGACGCCCCGGGCGTGCGGGGAGAGGACCGACGACGTGAAGGTGATGGTCACCGTGCCCACGCTAACCCCGTCGGATGGTGTGCCTCAGCGGGGCACCCGGACCAGCAGCGTCCCGTGCACGCACACCGCGTGCAGCTCCCGACCGGCGCCGATCGGGTCGCCGTCGAGCTGACGGGGGGTGTCGGCATGGGCCCGCAGGCTCACCGTCCGGCCGGTCATCCGGTTCACCAGGTCGTCGGTGCGCCGGCCCTTGCGCAGCACGCGTACGGCGAGCGGGATCCAGCTCAGGAACCGGCTGGGGTGCAGCAGCACCACGTCCAGGACCCCGTCGTCGATGGCCGCGTCGGGCAGCAGCGGCATCCCGGCCTGCAGGTAGCCCACGTTGCCGATCAGCACCGTGCGGGCCCGGTGCCGGGTCCACTCACCGCCGTCGAGGCGCACGTCCACGCGTACGGCGGGGTACATCATGTTGCGCACCCCCGAGACGACATAGGCCAGCCAGCCGACCCGCGCCTTGATCTGCTCGTTGGCGCCCTCCATCACGGCCGCGTCCAGACCCATCCCGGCCATCACCATGAAGTGCTCCCCGGCGGGCAGCCCGTCACCGGAGACCTCGACGAGGTCGATCGCGCGGTCCTGTCCGTGCAGGGCCACGTCGACAGCGGCCTGCAGGTAGAGCGGGATGCCCAGGTTGCGGGCCAGCAGGTTCCCGGTGCCCGCCGGGACCACTCCGACCGACACGCCGGTGCCGGCGAGCTCCGCGCACACGGTCCGCACGGTGCCGTCGCCGCCGCAGACCACCACCAGCTCCGCGCCCGCGATGGCGGCCGCCTCGGCCATCGACCGGCCGGGGTCCTCGATGGTGGTGGTGTACCAGGTCGGGGCTCCCCAGCCCCCCGCAGCGGCGCTGCGCTCGAGCATCGCCCGGAACGCGTCCGCGTCCTCGACCTTGACCGGGTTGAGCACCACCGCCAGCTGCTTGGTGGTCGGGACCGGGGTGCTGAAGTCCTCGCGGGGCCTGCTCCGCCGACCCGGCGGGTAGACCACCAGCCCGGTGAACACCCAGAACCCGCCCACGGACCAGCCGGCCATCACGTCCGAGGCGTGGTGCACCCCCAGCAAGATCCGGTCCAGCCCGACCAGCAGCGCGAGCCCGAGCGCGACGGCGTACAGCACCCGCCGCAGCCCCCGCCGGCGCACCAGCAGCAGGGTGAGCACGATGACCACCCCCGCCGCCGCCCCGATCTCGGTCGCGTGACCGGACGGGAACGAGAAGCTTGTCAGCGTGGTCACCGGGTCCTGCCACACCGGTCGGTGCCGTCGCAGTTCCCCCTTGAGGACGTACGTCGTCAGCGAAGCCCCCGCCATCACGCCCACCGTCCACACCGCGGCGCGGACGTGCCTGCGGAACGCCAGCAACCCCGCCGTGAGCACCGTGTAGACGGTCATCGGCACGGTGCCGAACACGACGGCGACGAGCATCAGGAACTGCTGGGTCGCCTGGTGCCGGTAGGTCCAGCCCTGTGGACCGGAGCCCATGCCGTTGTCGATGGAGTCGAGCTCCCGCACGTCCGCCCGGTAGACGACCGCGAGCACGACCACCACGAGCAGGCAGAACAGCGCCCCGGCCAGCATCCGGTAGCGGGGCGAGGTGAGCGGCACGGGGTTCCCGTCGGGAGGCGCAGCAGGGGCAGCGGCGGCGGACGAAGTCGCTCCAGTATGACGGTGCGGGCGGCGACGGCTGCCGCTGACCGGGGACGCCGCGGCCGGCCAACCGACGTGAGGGGGGCACCTCACGGCGGTTAGGCTGGCGCGGTGATCGACCCGAAGGTGCTGCGAGACGACCCCGACCGGATCCGTGCGGCTCAGGCCAAGCGGGGCCTGTCCGCGGACGTGGTCGACGACGCACTCGCCGCGGACGGCCGCCGTCGGTCGGCGATCGTCGAGTTCGAGCGGCTGCGAGGAGAGCAGAAGACCCTCGGCAGGCAGATCGCGACCGCGAGCGGCGAGGAGAAGCAGGCCCTTCTCGAGCGGACCAGGCGGCTCTCCGCCGAGGTCAAGGAGGCCGAGGCCGCGCAGTCGCAGGCGGAGGAGACCTACCGGGCGCTCGTGATGACGATCCCCAACCCGGCCGCCGAGGAGGCGCCCGCGGGTGGCGAGGACGACTACGTGGTTCTCGAGCACGTCGGCAAGCCACGGGACTTCGAGGCCGAGGGCTTCGAGCCGCGTGACCACGTCGAGCTCGGCCGGCTGCTCGGCGCCATCGACATCGACCGCGGCGCCAAGGTGTCGGGCGCACGGTTCTACTACCTCACCGGCGTCGGCGCCGACCTCGAGCTCGCGCTGGTGTCCATGGCGATGGACCAGGCCCGCAGGTCCGGGTTCACCACGATGATCCCGCCGACCCTGGTCAAGCCCCGGGCCATGGAGGGCACCGGGTTCCTCGGCCAGGCGGCCGACGACGTCTACCGCGTCGAGGGCGAGGACATGTACCTCGTCGGCACCTCGGAGGTGCCGCTGGCGGCGTACCACTCCGACGAGATCATGGAGGCCGAGTCCTTGCCGCGCCGCTACGCCGCGTTCAGCCCGTGCTTCCGCAAGGAGGCAGGGTCCTACGGCAAGGACACGCGCGGCATCATCCGGGTGCACTGGTTCGACAAGGTGGAGATGTTCTCCTACACGACCCTGGACGACGCCGCGGCAGAGCACCAGCGCCTGCTGGGCTGGGAGAAGGAGTGGCTCGAGAAGCTGGAGCTGGCCTACCGGGTGATCGACACGGCCGCCGGTGACCTCGGCCTGTCGGCGCAGCGCAAGTTCGACTGCGAGGCGTGGATCCCGACCCAGGGCCGCTACCGTGAGCTGACCTCGACGTCGAACTGCACGGACTTCCAGACCCGGCGGCTCGACATCCGGGGCCGGTTCCCGGACGGCGTGCGGCCGATCGCGACCCTCAACGGCACCCTGGTCGCGATCCCGCGCACCATCGTGGCGATCCTCGAGACCCACCAGCAGACGGACGGGTCGGTGCGGGTCCCGACCGCGCTGCAGCCCTATCTGCAGGGCCGTGAGCTCCTCGAACCGGCGTCGAGCCGGTGACCTTCACCCCGCGACTGGTGGCGCTCGACATCGACGGCACGCTGTTCAGCAACGTCCCCTCGACCGGCGTGGTCGAGGAGATGATCAGCGGCCCGGTCCGCGCCGCCGTACGGCGTGCCTACGCCGCCGGCGCGCACGTGGTCCTCGCCACGGGCCGGTCCACGTTCGGGATCACCCACGTCTGGGACCTGCTCGGGCTGCCCGATGACGGCCGCGCCGTCCTGTCGGTGGCCAGCAACGGGTCCGTCACATTCCGCTACCCGCCGCTCGAGATTCTCGACGCGGTCACCTTCGACGCGAGCGAGATCGTCGCCATGCTGCTCGAGCACGTGCCGAACGCGGCCGTCGCCGTCGAGGAGGTCGGTGTCGGCTACCGGATCAACCGGCCGTTCCCGGACGGGGAGATCACCGGGCGGATGGTGCTGGAGAGCGTCGAGGACCTGGTCGCCGAGCCGGTGACCCGGGTGATCATCCGGGACCCGCACTCCTCGGAGGAGGAGTTCCTGGAGCTCGCGGAGAAGCTCGGCCTGCACGGCACGAACTACTTCATCGGCTGGACCGCCTGGCTCGACATCGCGCCGGAGGGCGTCTCGAAGGCGTCCGCGCTCGTCGGGGTCGCCGAGCAGCTGGGGGTCGAGCAGCGAGAGGTCCTCGCGATCGGTGACGGCCGCAACGACATCGAGATGCTGCAGTGGGCCGGCCGTGGGGTGGCGATGGGGCAGGCCCCGCTGCAGGTCCAGGAGGCCGCCGACGACGTGACCGACACGGTGACCGACGACGGCGTCGCCCGGGAGCTGAACCGCTGGTTCCGACCGTGACCGTCCGGTGACGGCCTGATGCGCGACCGGGGCCGGCGAGCGGTGGTCCGCACGGCCGTCTCCTTGCTGGAGCGGGCGTGAGGGTGCGGCCGTCCCAGCTGCGGCTGGTGGCCACGGACCTGGACGGCACCCTGCTGCACAGCGACGGCACCATCACCGAGCGCACAGCGGCGACGCTGGAGGCGGTCGAGGCGCTCGGGGTCACCGTGGTCTTCGTGACCGGGCGACCGGTGCGCTGGATGGTGGACCTGTGGCAGCACGTGGGCGAGCACGGCCTGGCCATCTGCTCCAACGGCGGCATCGTCTACGACGTCCCCACGCGCGCTGTGCGCATCGCCCGGCCGATCCGCCGGGAGGTGGCCCTCGAGGTGGCGGACCTGATGCGGGCGGCCGTGCCTGGCACGACGTTCGGGGTGGAGCGGATCAGCGGGTTCGGCAGGGAGCCCGGGTTCATGGAACAGCACGCGGTGCCCGACGACGTGAAGGTGGGGTTCCTGCCCGAACTGCTCGACGACGTCGCGGTCAAGATGCTGGCGCGTCACGAGGAGATGGCGCCCGAGGCGTTCTGGGCGGAGACCGAGCGCGTGGTCGGGCATCTGGTCACCACCACGTGGTCCTCGCTCGGTGCGCTCGTGGAGATCAGCGCCGCGGGCGTCACCAAGGCCAGCACCCTGGCGCTGCTGTGCGAGGAGCTGGGGGTGACGGCCGAGGAGGTCGTGGCCTTCGGGGACATGCCCAACGACCTGGCGATGCTCGAGTGGGCCGGGTGCTCCTACGCCATGTCGAACGGGCATCCCAGCGTCCTCGAGCTGGCCGGAAACACTGCTCCGGCGAACGTCGACGATGGCGTGGCGACGGTCCTGCAGGAGCTGTTCGGGCTCTGATCCGGCCACTCGGACATGCGGTTGTTCCCGCGGACGGGCGTTTCGGGGCGCCGGAAGGGGAGTTGCATGTCGGTCTGGCCGCGTCCCCCTTCCGGAAAGCCCGATTCCGCGCAAGACTCGGCCCCATCGGGGCCAGCTCCGACCCCCAGCGCTCGTCGACCCTCAACCGGGAGGTCCGTGGATGCCAGCTCAGGACGCGGTCACAGCCACCCGCGAGGCGCTCGCCACCCTCGCCGCGGCCGTGCTGCAGATCCGCAACGAGTACGGCGACACGCTCGGCGTCCGGCGGCTCGCCTCCGACGTGGACCGGCTCGCCGAGGCGCTCGACCAGCTCGGGGACCCCCAACCGGGTCACCGTCCCGCGGTCAGCGCCGAGGAGATGATCCTGATCCCCGACGAGGCCTACGACGAGAGCATGTGGCGCGACGCACAGTCAGAGACGCATCTGGGGCAGTAAAGTGCCCCATGATGTGACCTGTGTGGTGAAGTTGGCGCGCCCGCCCCGGACGTCGAAGGACGTCCACCGAGAAAGTAGGTAGTCGCACATATGTCCTACGGCGTCCGCAGCCCCGGCCGCGCCCAGATCGAGCAGAAGACGCTGCGCCAGGACAGGTGGTGGCTCTACCCTGCGGTGACGTTCACCGTCTTCATGGCGTTCATCGTCTACGCGACCTGGCGGGCCTTCGCCGGCCACGACTACTACTCGGCGCCGTACCTCTCACCGTTCTACTCGCCGTGCCTGGGCAGCTGTGTCAAGGGCTCCTCCGACTTCGGTCAGCCGTTCGGCTGGTGGCCCCTGTCGGCGGCGCTGATCGTGCTGATCTTCCCGCTCGGGTTCCGGATGAGCTGCTACTACTACCGCAAGGCCTACTACCGCTCGTTCTGGCTCAGCCCACCGGCCTGCGGGGTCGCCGAGCCGCACACGAAGTACACCGGGGAGTCGCGCTTCCCCTTGATCCTCAACAACATCCACCGCTACTTCTTCTACGCCGCGGTGCTGGTCGCGGTGGTGCTCAGCTACGACGCGGTGCTGGCATTCCGCGACGCGACGGGGCACTGGGGGCACATGGGCCTGGGCACCCTGGTGCTGGTCGTGAACGTGGTGCTGATCTGGGCCTACACCCTGGGCTGCCACTCCTGCCGGCACGCAGTCGGTGGCCGGCTGCGGCACTTCTCCAAGCACCCGCTGCGCTACAAGGCCTGGACCCTGGTCTCCAAGCTCAACGCCAACCATGCGCGCTACGCCTGGCTGTCGCTGTTCTCGGTCGCGCTCGCCGACCTCTACGTCTACCTGCTCGCCATTGGCGCCTTCTCCGACCCGAGGTTCTTCTAGGATGTCCCACATCAGTCAGCAGCCGGACGAACGTCACCCGATGACCGGCAACCGGATGGACTCGGGAGACGACACCGGCTTCGAGCGCCACGAGTACGACGTGGTGGTGATCGGCGCCGGCGGAGCGGGGCTGCGGGCCGCGATCGCCGCCCACGACGCGGGGGCGCGGGTCGCTATCGTCTGCAAGTCCCTGCTGGGCAAGGCGCACACGGTGATGGCCGAGGGTGGCATCGCCGCGTCGATGGGCAACGTCTACCCCGACGACAACTGGCGCGTGCACTTTCGCGACACGATGCGCGGTGGCAAGATGCTCAACAACTGGCGGATGGCACAGCTGCACGCGCAGGAGGCCCCCGAGCGGGTGCTCGAGCTCGAGGAGTGGGGCGCGCTGTTCGACCGCACCCCCGAGGGGCTGATCTCGCAGCGCGACTTCGGCGGCCACAAATACGCCCGGCTCGCGCACGTCGGCGACCGCACCGGCCTGGAGATGATCAGGACCCTGCAGCAGCATGCGGTCTCGCTCGGCATCGACGTGTTCATGGAGTGCACGGTCACCGACATCTTCAAGGATGGCGACGCGGTGGCGGGGGCGTTCGCCTACTGGCGGGAGACCGGGCGCTTCGTGGTCTTCGACGCCCCGGCCGTCGTCCTCGCCACCGGGGGGATCGGCAAGTCCTACCAGGTGACGTCCAACTCCTGGGAGTACACCGGCGACGGGCACGCGCTCGCGATGAAGACCGGGGCCTCGCTGATCAACATGGAGTTCGTGCAGTTCCACCCCACCGGGATGGTCTGGCCGCCGTCGGTCAAAGGCATCCTGGTCACCGAGTCGGTGCGGGGTGACGGGGGTGCGCTGAAGAACTCCGAGGGCAACCGGTTCATGTTCGACTACATCCCGGAGTACTTCAAGTCCGAGACGGCCGACTCGGTCGAGGAGGCCGAGGGCTGGTACGCCGACAAGAAGAACAACCGCCGCCCGCCGGAGCTGCTGCCGCGCGACGAGGTGGCCAGGGCGATCAACTCCGAGATCAAGGCGGGCCGCGGGTCACCGCACGGCGGGGTGTTCCTGGACATCGCGTCACGCCGCGACGCGGACTTCATCAAGCGCCGACTGCCCTCGATGTACCACCAGTTCAAGGAGCTCGCCGACGTCGACATCACCGCGGAGCCGATGGAGGTCGGCCCCACCTGCCACTACGTGATGGGCGGGGTCGAGGTGGACGCCGACACCGAGCAGAGCAGGGTCCCCGGGCTGTACGCCGCGGGGGAGGTCGCCGGCGGGATGCACGGCTCCAACAGGCTCGGCGGCAACTCGCTCTCGGACCTGCTGGTGTTCGGGCGTCGGGCCGGTGAGAGCGCGGCCGCCTACGTGCAAGGCCTCAAGGACGTCCGGCCGCGGATCGTGGCGGACGACGTCAGGCTGGCCGCCCGGACCGCCCTCGCCCCCTTCGCGATCGAGAACGGCGGTGAGAACCCCTACACGATCCAGAAGGACCTCCAGGACGTCATGCAGCGCCTGGTCGGGATCATCCGCAAGGCCGAGGAGCTCGAGGAGTCCCTCGAGGAGATCCAGAAGCTCAAGGACCGGGCCACCCGGCTGTCGGTGGAGGGTCACCGGCAGTACAACCCCGGCTGGCACCTGGCGATCGACCTGACCAACATGCTCATCGTGTGCGAGTGCATCGCCAAGGCGGCGCTCGAGCGCAAGGAGTCGCGCGGCGGCCACACCCGCGACGACTACCCCGGTCCCGACGACAGCTGGGGTCAGGTGAACCTCGTGCTGACGCTCGCCGGCGGGGACTACTCGGCACCCGTCGACCTGGAGCACAAGCCGCTGCCGCAGATGCCCGACGACCTGAGGGAGCTGTTCGACCAGTGACCCGCACGACCACCCGGATGGAGCACCACTGATGGGCTACGACCTGAGACTCCGTGTCTGGCGCGGCGACAGGAGCGGTGGTCAGCTCGGCGACTACAGCGTCCCGGTGGAGGAGGGCGAGGTCGTCCTCGACGCCATCCACCGGCTGCAGGCCACCCAGGCGGGTGACCTCGCCGTGCGCTGGAACTGCAAGGCCGGCAAGTGCGGGTCGTGCAGCGCCGAGATCAACGGCCGCCCGCGGCTGATGTGCATGACGCGGCTCTCCGACTTCGAGGAGAGCGAGACCATCACCGTCACCCCGGTGCGCACCTTCCCGGTGATCCGGGACCTGGTCACCGACGTGTCCTTCAACTACGAGAAGGCCAAGCAGGTTCCGGCGGTCAAGCTGACCCCGCGTGACCCCGACGGCAAGCGCCGGATGATGCAGGTCGACGTGGAGCGGGGCCAGGAGTTCCGCAAGTGCATCGAGTGCTTCCTGTGCCAGAACGTCTGTCACGTCGTACGCGACCATGAGGAGAACAAGGAGGCCTTCGCCGGCCCTCGGCACTTCCTGCGCTACGCCGAGCTCGACATGCACCCCCTGGACACCCACGACCGGCGCAAGCTGGCCCAGGACGTCGCCGGGCTCGGGATGTGCAACATCACGAAGTGCTGCACCGAGGTGTGCCCGGAGGGGATCCACATCACGGACAACGCGATCATCCCCATGAAGGAACGCGTCGTGGACCGCAAGTTCGACCCGGTCACCTGGCTCGGCTCCAAGATCGGCCGCCGCGACCCCCGCGACGAGGTCTAGCCGCGCCCTCGTCGCAGCCCGGCCGAGGCGTCGCTCACAGGTACATGCCGCCGCGGTTCCCCTGCTCCTCGCCCGGCTGACCCGGCTGACCCGGCTGGCCCGGCCGGCCGGGGTGCGGAGGCGGCCCGTCGTCGGGGATCATCCCCGGCGGCAGGGCGCGGCGCATCTGCTCGAGTTGGGCCCGGGCGGCCACCTGCTGGGCATAGATCGCGGTCTGGATGCCGTGGAACAGCCCCTCCAGCCAGCCGACCAGCTGCGCCTGGGCGATCCGCAGCTCGGCCTCGGACGGGGTGTCGGAGCTGAACGGCAGGGACAGCCGTTCCAGCTCCTGGACCAGCTCGGGCGCCAGGCCGACCTCGAGCTCCTTGATGGAGGACTCGTAGATGCTCGCCAGCCGGGTTCGGCTCGCCTCGTCGAGAGGTGCGGACTTCACTTCGTCGAGGAGCTGGCGGATCATCCCGCCGATCCTCATCACCTTCGCCGGCTGCTCGACCAGCTCGGTGATGTTCCGCTCGCCGCCAGGCTCGTCGTCAGCGCCCCGATCCCCGGCCACCGGCCTGCCGTCCGGCCCGACGACCACCGGCCGGCCGTTCGGCCCGATGACCACCGTGCCGGGCTCCTCCTCACTCGGCGGGGCGGAGGCAGTCGGGCCGTCGGGGTGCTCAGAGGTCATGCGGCAAGACTATGCGGTCAGCACGATCTTCCCGATGTGGTCGCTGGCCTCCATGATCCGGTGACCCTCGCCGGCCTGGTCGAGCGGGAGCGTGGTGTGCACCAGCGTCCGGACCGAGCCGTCGGCGACCAAGGGCCAGACGTGCTCGACGACCGAGGCGCAGACCGCAGCCTTCTCCGCTGCCGGCCGGGCTCGCAGCGTGGTGGCGATGACGGCGGCGCGCTTGCGCATCAGCACGCCGAGGTCGAGCTCCGCCTTGGTTCCGCCCTGCATGCCGATGACCATGAGCCGGCCCTCGACCGCGAGGGCGTCGACGTTGCGGGCGAGGTACTTCGCGCCCATGTTGTCCAGGATCACGTCGGCGCCGGCGCCGTCGGTGGCCGCCCTGACCTCCTCGACGAAGTCCTGCTCGCGGTAGTTGACGGTCACGTCGGCCCCCAGGGACCGGCAGACCTCGAGCTTCTCCGCGGAGCCCGCGGTGGTGACCACCCGGGCGCCCAGCGCGTGCGCCAGCTGGATGGCGAAGGTGCCGATCCCACCCGCGCCGCCGTGCACCAGCAAGGTCTCCTCCCTCCGCAGGCCGGCGACCATGAAGAGGTTCGACCACACGGTGCAGGCCACCTCGGGCAGTGCGCCGGCCGAGACGAGGTCGACACCGGCAGGCACCGGCATCACCTGGCCGGCCGGGACGAGCACCTTCTCGGCGTACCCTCCGCCAGCCAGCAGCGCGCAGGCCTCGTCGCCCACGGTCCAGCCCTCGACGTCGGGTCCGACGACGCTGACCACCCCGGAGCACTCGAGGCCGAGCACGTCCGAGGCACCCGGTGGCGGTGGGTAGCCGCCCTGCCGTTGCAGGGTGTCGGCCCGGTTGACCGCCGTTGCCGTCATGTCCAGGACCAGCTCACCGGGTCCGGGGGTGGGGTCCGGGCGGTCGGCGACGACGAGGGCCTCGGGGCCGCCCGGTTCGGGAGCGATGACAGCACGCATGCGCCACACCCTAGGCGGCCGTCGGCCCGGACCTCACTCGACCTCGACCAGCGCCTCGTCGATCTCCTCGACGTCCTCGAGCACGACCTCCTCGGCGGGCTTGCCGCCCTCCCACTTCTCGGCCAACTCGGTGGCCACCGCCGCGAGTCGTTCGACCGTCTCGGGGTCGGCGTCCTGCAAGCCGGCGGCGTACCCCAGGAGGTACGTCGTGATGGGTGCCGCAGGGCGCTCCACGTTGTGCGCTGCGTCGCGGGCGAGGTCGAGGACGAGAGCCTCGTCGACCTCCGCGTCGATGTCCAAGGCGTCGCAGAGCTCATCGATCCAGTCGTGCAGGTTCACGCCTCAAGGGTCGCTCGCCGCCGGCGATCTGGCAACCGGCAACGGGCTATCTGAGCTCCCAGTCGGCATCCCGGAGGTCGTCCAGGTCGGCCGAGGTGTCCACGTCTCGGGCCTCGTCACCGACTGCGGGGACCTCGACGAGCCGCATCCCGGCGACCAGCCGTCGCATCGGTAGGCCGTGCCCGCGTCCCGGCCCGGTCGGTCGCGCGGCGACCAGGACACCGAGCCGGTAGACCGCGGCCAGCATCTGGATGCGGCCCGTGGGATCCAGCAGCACGGCACCGTCCACGGCCGGATCCGCCTCCACTGCCCAGGTGAGCCGGGCGATCGTGGCCGCGCCGACCTTGGGCATGTCAACGGCGAGGACCGCGACCAGGTCCGGCGGGGGCGACGCGAACAGGTCCAGGGCGCTCAGCAGGCCGGCCGCCGGCCCGCCCTCGGGTGGGTCCTCCACCGTCCAGGTGACCGGCCGCGTGGTCGGCACCGCAGGCCCCACGACGACCACCTCGGAGGCTGCCATGGTGGCGGTCAGCGCCCTCTCGAGCAGCGTGACCCCATGCACCTGGATCGAGCCCTTGTCGACGCCGCCCAGCCGCTGCCCGGTGCCTCCGGCGAGGACCACGGCACCCAGCCGCAGCGGTCCCCCGGTGCCTGACCCGGTGCCTGTCCCGGTGCCTGTCCCGGTGCCTGTCCCGGTGCCTGTC
>JAICWH010000064.1 GCA_025934895.1 Nocardioidaceae bacterium
CAGCATCGACCTGATCATCCCGCACCAGGCGAACAAGACGATGGTCGTCCAGCTGGCGCAGAACGCCGGCCTGTCCGAGGACAATCTCTACTTCAACATCAGCGAGGTCGGGAACGCCTCGTCCGCGAGCATCCCGCTCGCTATCCACGACGCGGTCCGCGACGGGGTGATCAAGGAACCGGTCCGGATCTTCGCACCCGGGTTCGGTGCGGGAGCGGTCGCCGGCTACACCGTGATGCGCATCGACCCGGCCGCGGTGGCGATCAGCGAACCGTCCGTCGACACGGAGTCGGACGCCGGCTCGGAGTCCATGCCTCCGCCTCCGGAGCAGTCGGCGGACAACGTGCAGATCGCCTTCGGCTAGCCAGAGACACAGGACCGGCCTCCCGTTCGCGCGGGAGGCCGGTGCTGATGTCGGGCCGGTGCTGTGCTCAGGAGGCCTCGGCCAGCGCCTTGGCGATGATGGTGGTCTCCGCGTCGAGGGACCCCGGCTCGTAGTAGCCGTGCGCACCGGGCTGCTCGATCTCGTTGACCTGGTCGCGGAACGCCTCCGCGGTGACCTCGGGAAGGACCACGCCCGAGGTCTCCACCATCACGATCCGCGCGACGCGGCCTCCGGCGACCGAGTAGACGTTCCCGTTGACCGCACAGTCCTCGTGCGCGAGGTAGGCGACGATCGGACTCACCGTCTCCGGCGTCACCCGCGACGCCAGCTCACCGAGCAGGTCCTCGGTCATCCGGGTCGCGGCGATGGGCGCGATCGCGTTGGCCTTGATGCCGTGCCCGGCGCCCTCGATGGCCAGCACCCGGGTCAACCCGGCCAGCCCCGCCTTGGCGGCACCATAGTTGGCCTGCCCGAAGTTGCCGAACAGCCCGGAGGCCGAGCTGGTGCTGATGATCCTGCCGTAGCCCTGCTCCCGCATCAGCCGGAAGGCAGGCTGGGTGACGTAGAAGGCACCCTTGAGGTGTACGTCGATGACGGCGTCGACCATCGACTGGTCCATCTTGTGGAAGGCCTTGTCGCGCAGGATGCCGGCGTTGTTGACCAGCACGTCGACCCGCCCGAACGCCGCCAGGGCTGCGTCGATGACCGCCTGGCCGCCCCGCGGCGTCGCGACGCTGTCGTAGTTGGCCGCTGCCTCACCGCCCAGGGCGGTGATCTCGTCGACCACGCGCTGCGCGGCCCTCGTCGAGGCGCCGGTCCCGTCGAGCGAGCCACCGAGGTCGTTGACCAGGACCTTCGCTCCGCGACGGGCGAGCTCGAGGGCGTGGGAACGACCGAGGCCGCCGCCGGCGCCGGTCACTACACACACTCGTTGGTCGAAACGCAGATCAGGCATGGCCCTGAACCTCTCTGTCCTGTATTGGCGCCGGCGGCTGCTGCCGCCGACGTGGTGCTCGGATGTCGGTCGGTGCCGAGATGTCGTCGCGCTCGTGTGGGTCGCTCCCTGAGGAGGCTCCCAGGAAGGTCGCCAGCACCGCGAGCAGGGCGTGGCGCTGTGCGTCGTTGAGGCGGGGGTCGTGCAGGATCGACTGCTCCGTGCGCGCGGGCGCCGCCGGCCCGTTGCCCGTCGTCATCCCGGCCGCCAGGTGCATCAAGGTCTCGGCGGAGACCTGGAGCGCGTCGGCCAGGGCCCGGATGACCGTCACCGACGGCAGGGCGAGCCCGTGCTCGATCTGGCTCAGGTAGGGGTTCGAGATCTGGGCCAGAGCAGCGGCCTGGCGAAGGCTCAGCCGGGCCAGCTGACGCTGGCTGCGGACGTAGGCGCCGAACGCCTCGTAGGTCCGTTCACGGGGCCTGCGCTGCACGTGGGGACCGTCCCTCCCGCGGCATCGACCCTCGTCGGTGCCTTGCTAGGTACAGTCTAGCAAGTGCTTGGCATGTCAGATGGATGTCACAGGTAAAATCACCGGGCGACGGGTGCCGGCTCCACGCCGGGACGTTCGGCAAGGAACGGCTCGACCACGGCGACGAGAGCTCCGGCCGGTGCCGGCCGCTGCAGGTCGTGCCCCGCGGCGAGCACCACCATGCGCGCGTCGGGGATCCGCCGGGCGAGCAGCGCGCTGTTGGCCGGCGGGACGACCCGGTCGTAGGCACCGCAGACCACCAGCGTGGGGGCGGTGATCCAGCCCAGGAACGGGATGCTCGACCAGGTGGAGACCGCGAGGGAGTTCCAGAGCAGGCCCCGGAGGTCCGGGCGCGGCCAGGGCCGGTAGTCCCAGGTGCCGGCGCGCCACGCGGACTGCCCGCCCAGGGTCGCTCCGACCCCGCAGGAGGTCGAGGCGAGCACCAGGCGTCGTACGCGCGTGGACGCGCGGACGGCGAGCTGCTGGGCGACGGCGCCACCGTGAGAGAACCCGAGCACGTCGGCCTCGGTCACCCCGACGTGGTCGAGCACCGAGGCCGCCAGGCCGGCCAGCATCGAGACGGTCACCGGCAGGATCGGTGTGGAGCTGCCGCCGACCCCCGGCGCGTCATAGCTGACCAGGGTGCGGTCGGGCAGCAGGTCCGCGACCCGGTCCCAGCTCTCGAGCGGCCGGGTCAGGCCGTTGAGCAGCAGCAGCGCGTCGCCGGAGCCCTGCACGCGGACGCGGACCCTCAGGCCGCGACCGACCACCAGGTGGGAGACCTGCGCGTCACCGTGCGTCGACCGCCGGGACGTCACCCCCGGGTTCGGACGTAGCTGCCTGGCGCGGGCTCGATTGGGGGGTGGGCCTTGCTGCCCAGCTTCTTCGGAGCGGCGACCTTCGGGCCGCCCTGGCCCTCGATCCAGGTGGCCCAGTCCTCCCACCAGGTGCCGTCGCGCAGGGTCGCGCCCTCCTTCCACTCCAGCGGGTCGGCAGGCAGGCTGTCCTCGTTGACCCAGTGCTTGGCTTTCGGGCTGGGCGGGTTGACGATCCCGGCGATGTGGCCCGACGAGCTGAGCACGAACCGGTTGCGACCACCCAGCAGCTGGGTGGTCTTGTAGCCCGACACCCACGGCACGATGTGGTCGTCGATCGCCGACAGCACGTAGGTGTCCACCTCGACCTTGCCGGGGTCCAGCTTCTGGCCGTCGACCTCGAACTCGCCACGGGCGAACTCGTTGTTCAAGAAACAGGACCGGAGGTACTCCGAGTGCATCTTGGCCGGCATCCGGGTGCTGTCCTTGTTCCACACCAGCAGGTCGAAGGCCGGTGGCTTCTTGCCCAGCAGCCAGTTGTTGGCGACGTAGGAGAACACCAAGTCGTTGGCGCGCAGGGCGTCGAACGTGTGGGCCATCTGCTCGGAGTCGAGGAAGCCGCGCTTGGCCATCTTGCGCTCCAGGCCCTTGATGGTTGCCTCGTCGGTGAAGACGCCGAGCGTGCCCTGGGTCGTGAAGTCGGTGTGGGTGTTCAAGAAGGTCGCCGACTTGATGGACCCGTCCCCGATCGATGCGTTGTGGGCCAGCGCGATGGCGCCCATGGTGCCGCCCAGGCAGACCGATACGGTGTTCACCTCCTCGGAGCCGGTGACCTCCCGGACCACCCGTACCGCGTCGAGCGGGCCCTGCTTCAGGTAGTCCACGAACCCGAGGTCGCGCATCGAGGCGTCGGGGTTGCGGTAGCTGATGGCGAAGCAGGTGTGGCCGTGTGCGACGGCCCACTCGATGAGGCTCTTGTTGGGCGCCAGGTCCATGATGTAGTACTTGTTGATCCACGGCGGACAGAACAGCAGCGGCACGGAGTGGACCCGCTCGCCCTGCGGCTCGTACTGGATCAGCTCGATCAGGTCGCTTCGGTAGACCACCGACCCCGGGGTCGCCGCCATGTTGACGCCCACCTCGAAGCCGGTCGTGTCGACCTGCGACGGCCAGCCCCCGTTGTGGCGGACGTCGTTGACCATGTTGCGCAGGCCGCGCACCAGGCTCTTGCCTCCGGTGTCGAAGGCCTGCCGAATCGCGGCCGGGTTGCCGGCCAGGGTGTTGGTCGGACTGAGCATGTCCAGGATGAACTTCGCGGCGAACCGGGCCTTGCGGTCCTTGCCGGGGTCCAGGTTCGCGGCGTCGAGGAGCTCGTCGACCAGCTGGTTGGCCAACAGGTACTCCTGCTGTAGCAGGAAGTACACCGGGTTCTCGGCGTAGGCCAGGTCGTTGAACCGCTTGTCGCCCTTGACCGGGGCGACCGGTCCTTCGCTCTCCCGACCGATGGTGCGCCCGGCCGTGGCGCGCAGCGCCGCCGCCGTCCCGATCGCCAGCCGGGCGTTGGCGGCCACGGTGCCGGTCGGGTTCTTGGCGAGCCCTCCGGCCGCGGCGAGGAGCGCCCGGAGGAACGACACGGGGTCGGCGCCGATCAACGGGTCTTCGGCGATGCCGAGCCGCTCCAGGATCGCTGGACGGGCGGTGCGGGGGCTGTCTTCTGTGCTCATCGGTGAGGTCTCCTAGACGGCAGTGGTGGTGCGCCGCGGCGGTGCTGCCGTCGGGTCGAGCGTTACATCGGTGGTCTTGTCCACGTAGCTGCGGTAGACGCTGAGCAGAGCGCGACGCTGGGAGCCGGACAGCCGCGCGTCCGCCCGGATCGCAGACTCGGTCGCGCCGCAGCCCGACGCCTCGGCCGTGCCGGCGACGAGCCCGGCCTGCTCGAACAGCGTCTCGGCGGACAGGTTCAAAGCGTCCGCGATGCGCTTCAGCACCCGCACGGACGGCTCGTGCAGGCCGCGCTCTATCTGGCTGAGGTAGGGGTTCGACACCTGCGTCAGGGCCGACAGCTGCCGCAGGGACAGGTTCGCCATCGTGCGCTGGGCGCGGATGAAGCTGCCCAGCATCCGCCGGGTGTCACTGGAGGGCTCCCGGCTCCGGTGCTGTCGACCGGCCTCACCCGGCATGTCGACAGCCACCGAGACGTGCTGGGACGGGTAGGGCGGATGCGGGCACCCGCTCAGTATCCGAACCGGGCGCTTGGCAAGTCAAGCATTTCGGCGAGATGGCGCAGGCGAGTCCCTCACATGTCCATGCCGCCGTTGACACCCCAGACCTGTCCGGTGATGTAGGCGGAGCTGTCGGCGGCGAGGAAGTGCACGACGCGGGCGATCTCCTCGGGACGGCACAGCCGGTTGACCGGGATCTGGGCGGTGACCCGCGCCAGGACCTTCTCCGGCATCTTCTCGACCATCTCGGTCGCCACGAACCCGGGGGTCACCGTGTTGACGGTGATGCCGATGCTGTCCTCGTCGAGCTTGCCGTTCTTCTTCAGGATGAAGGCGGCCTCCTTGGCGAGGGTCTTGGTGAGCCCCAACATGCCGGCCTTCGACGCGGCGTAGTTGGCCTGGCCGATGTTGCCCGTCTCTCCGATCACCGAGGAGACGAACACGATGCGCCCGGTGCCGCGCTCGACCATGTGCTCCAGTGCCGGCTGGGCCATGTAGAACGAGCCGGACAGGTTCACGGCGAGGACCGTGTTCCAGTCCTCCACCGACATCTGCATGGCCATCTTGTCGATGGTGATGCCGGCGTTGTTGACCAGGATGTCGAGCCGGCCGTGCTGGTCGAGCACCTCCTCGACGGTCCGTCGGCAGTCCTCGGGATGGGAGACGTTGCCCTGGTGGAGGGTGGCCCGGGACTCACCGCCGAAGTCGGCCTCGAACTGCTTGAGGAACTCCTCCGCGCGCTGGGTGTTCCCGCTGTAGCCGGCGGCCACGGAGGCGCCCTGGCTGGCGAGGCTGCGGCAGATCGCCGCCCCGATGCCGCGGGTGCCGCCGGTCACGAGGGCGACCCGGCCGGCGAGCTTGCTTCCCGCCATCACCGAGGACCGTTCGTCGGGGGAGGGGTCGAGAACTGTCATTGAGGCCTCCAAAGGGCTGAGCCGTGACTGGTGTGGGGCAGGCGTCCGCAGACGTCGTCGACGACCCGCGCGGGCCCGTCGATGTGGTGGTGCACACAGTGACACCTTCCACTGCCCGATCATAGGAGGCTTACACCGGGGTCCTCCACGGGTCCCGGCGGACCGACGAAACCGGTCACCGACCGTGTTCGCGGACGTGCACCGCAGTCGCCTCATCGGGGACGACGACCCGGCCGGTCGTGGACTCCGCCACCCAGGCCGCCGACCCGGACGCGGTGCTCACGAACCAGCAGCCGAGTCGTCGAGGTACGGCTCGAGCTCGCTGACGGCAGCGCCGAACACCCAGGACAGCAGCAGCACGTCGTCGACGTAGCCGCCGGGCCGGAAGTCCGGCACCAGGTCGTCAGGCGTGACCAGGTAGTGCAGTCCAGCGACCAGGAGCCGCTCCCGCGCCAGCGAGCCCGCGCCCACCTGCCCGCGCTCCGAGGGAGCCCCTGCACCTTCCAGGCGGTCGGCGGTGGCGCGCAGCAGGCGGACCGTCGCGAGAACCCGGTCGGCGACAGCCGACAGCGGCGCGTCGGAGTGCTCGAGCCTCTCCACCTCGTCGGCGAGGGCGCGCAGGGCGGTGGGGTTCTCGATGGTGGCGGCGGCCCGCTCCCGCGCGTGCAGGAACGCGGGGCTGCGCAGCACCTTCGTCACCGTGGACATCGGCGTGCGGAACAGCGGTCTCCAGCTCTGCTCGGTCATCGGGCGAGGCGGACGGTGGCATCTGCCGGGGAGTCTCCGGGGAGACCTGCGGGGGGTGAGGTCATGGTGCCTGCCCTTCGTGCGCGACCTGGAGGGGTCGAACGACCGGCTCCTGCTCTGCCGCTGAGTCGCTTGGCTGACTATTGTCTCCCGTATCCCGCGAGGCTGTGGTGGGCAGGCGTGGCTCAGCGCTACCGGCGGTCACCGTCCGTGCCCGTCCTCCCGGCCGGACCGCCGCGACGCGGCTGCGGCTGGCAGCAGAAGGAGGAGGCGCGTGCAACGAGTCGGGGTCGTCGGGTGTGGGCTGATGGGCGCCGGGATCGCAGAGGTGAGCGCCCGGGCCGAGCTGGACGTGGTGGTGGCCGAGTCGGGGCAGGCCGCGGTGGACGCGGGCCGCGCGCGACTCGAGGCGTCGCTCGCGCGGGCCGAGAGCAGGGGCAGGATCGACAGCGCCGAGCAGGTGCTGGCACGGATCCGGGTGGTCGACGGGATCGAGGAGCTGGCCGACCGTGAGGTGGTCGTCGAGGCCGTCGTGGAGGACGAGAGGCTCAAGGTGGACCTCTTCTCCCGGTTGGACGCGACCGTCTCCTCGCCGGAGGCGATCCTGGCGTCCAACACATCGTCGATCCCGATCATGAAGCTCGCGGTCGCGACGAAGCGACCCACCCACGTGGTCGGGGTGCACTTCTTCAACCCGGTCCCGGTGCTCTCCCTTGTCGAGCTGGTTCCCAGCCTGCTGACGGCCTCCACGACGACCGAGCGCGCGCGCTTCTTCGTGCAGGACCAGCTCGGCAAGCATGCGATCGACTGCCAGGACCGGGCCGGGTTCGTGGTCAACGCTCTCCTCATCCCGTTCGTGCTGTCCGCGATCCGGATGCTCGAGTCCGGGTTCGCAACCGCCGAGGACATCGACGAGGGGCTGGTCCGTGGTGCGGCGCACCCGCAAGGACCACTGGCCCTGGCCGACCTGATCGGCCTGGACACCGTCAAGGCGGTGGCCGAGTCGCTGTACGAGGAGTTCAAGGAGCCGTTGTACGCCTCTCCGCCCCTTCTCGCCAGGATGGTCGAGGCGGGTCTGCTCGGCCGCAAGACCGGGCGAGGGTTCCACACCTACTCCTAACGCTTCCTCACCGGGCTCCTCACGCTTCCTCACCGGGCTCCTCACGCTTCCTCACCGGGCTGCCAAAGCTTCCTCACCGGGCCGGCACGCCGGACGGGTACTCCCTGGCCGGGCCTGGTCCCCACCCTGCCGACCCGGCGCGTCCGCAGGGCGAAACCCCGCCGACCCGGCGCGTCCGCAGGGCGAAACCCCGCCGACCCGGCGCGTCCGCAGGGCGAAACCCGGCCGACCCGGCGCGTCCGCAGGGCGAAACCCCGCCGACCCGGCGCGTCCACAGGCTGGCCCCGGCTCGGGACTCGCGGTGACGTCCTGGCGGCCATACCGCGTCGCCCTCCCGACGGGCTGTCGGGCCTGTGCCCGCGCAACGACCGAGGGCCGCACAGGCTGGGGCCGCCATCGTCGTACGCACCCAGTTGCAACCGACCTCGGTGTTTCGGGCGGGCCGGGACGGCGGCGGACGCCTCCACGAGCCGATGACGGGGGCCGAGCCGACCGAAGATCCAGCCGGTCAGCGGTCGAGGAAGGTGCACACGCAGACCCGGTTGCCCTCCGGGTCGGCCAGGACGACGAACGAGGGCGCCTGCTCCCCGTCGACGACCTGGCCACCTGCCTCGACCGCAGCGGCGATGCGCGCCTCGGCCAGGTCGTGCGGAACCCACAGGTCGAGGTGGAACCGTTGGCGCGGCGTCTCGTGCGCGTCGGTGTGCTGGAACCACAGCAGGGGCACCCGCCCACCGCGGTCGACGACGTCGTCTCCGTCCAGCGAGTCGGTACTGCCGGTCAGGAGCGCCGCCCAGAAGGGACCGACCGCGGCCAGGTTCGCGGTGTCGAGGGCGAACTCGATCTCGGCCACGGCGCTCGGCCTGGTCTCGACCCCCTGCTGACGCGCGATGTCACTGATGGTCCGAGCAAGGTCCAGGTCGCGCTTCGTGACCCTCGAGACGTCGTGGCTGACCAGCCGGAGGTCCACGAAGGGGTAGGTCAGCGTCACATCGGGATGGTGGTTCGCCCGCTCGGCGGCCTCCGTGACGGCGGTGACGAAGGCCAGCCCCGTGACGAAGTCTCCTGTGAGGAACCGCGCGTGCAGGCCCTGGGCCAGCATCCGCCAATCATCGAGGTGTGCATCGAGGACCTGTCGGCTGGTCAGCTTCTCCATGCGGTCCAGTATGTCGGCCCCGCGCGCGCCGTCAGCGGAGGGGCCTCATTGGTCTTCCTCGGGCTCGAACGAGCTGCCTTCGTCGTCGTCGGAAAGGCCGATCTCGGCGCCTGGCGCTCCTTCGGAAGCCGGCTGCTCGTCGCCGGCGGTGTCCCGCTCGGAGCTCGTCTCGTCGGGGTCGTGTGGTCTCGAGGTCACGGATCCTCCTTCTCGTCGAATGGCTGTCGTGATGGGTCGTACCCACGCCCTCCCAGGGCACTCCACCGACGTACGACGGGCGACTCGGCGGGTCTGGGGCCTGCGGATGGGCCGGGTCGGCGGGTCTGGGGCCTGCGGATGGGCCGGGTCGGCGGGTCTGGGGCCTGCGGACGGGCCGGGTCGGCGGGGAAGGGTGGCGGGGGGGCACCCCGTTCAGGTCCCCGTCAGGATCATCCCGTTAACTGTGAGGGTGCGACTTCTATGGCCGGACCGGCGGGGCCCTCGTGTGCCTGGGGCTCACGCGGCGGCGACGCGGCGACGCGCCCGTGGCTCCCGCCCCCCTGCCTCACTCGCCCGACGGTTGCTGCGCCACGCCTGGAAGGCGGTCGTGGTGCTCCTGGTGATCAGCGGCGGTCTGTGGACCGCGACGCATGGTGTCGCCGGGGTCGCGTGGGCGGAGGTGGCTCCGGTGCTGCGCGGGCTGACCGCCTGGCAGCTCGGTCGGCTGACCCTGATCTGGCTGGGTGGTCTGGGGATCTACTCGACCGTGCTCTCAGCCGCCATGCCGGGGCTCGGGATCCGCCGCAGCCTGCTGCTGAACCTCAGCGGCAGCGCCGTCGCGAACGTCGTGCCCCTGGGCGGCGCCGCGGCCACCGCCCTGAACTGGCGGATGGCCAGGGTGTGGGGCCACTCGAACGTGGCGTTCGCGACGTACTGCGTCCTCACGAACTCCCTGGACGTGCTCACCAAGCTGCTGCTCCCGATCGTCGGCGTCGCCACCTTCGTCTGCCTCTCGTTGCACGTGCCGGCGGCCCTATGGGCGATGGCTGTCTCCTGCGCCGCCGGCGTGTCGCTGGTGCTCCTGGTCCACACCCTGGTGGTGCGGACGGCCGTGGCTGACCGAGGGGCCGACTCCCGGTGGCACGGTCTGCGCGTGCGGCTGCGCGAGTCGGCGAACCGCATCCGCCGGCTCCTGGTTCTGCACTGGGCCCGCCTGCTGCCCGGGAGCGTCGGCTACGTGGCCGCCCAGGTCGTGCTGCTCTACTTCAGCCTCCGGTCGGTGGGTCTCGACGTCCCGGTGAGCACGGTCCTGATGGCTGCTGGCATCGAGCGGCTCGGCACGCTCGTCCCGATCACGCCGGGAGGCGCCGGGGTGGCCGAGATCGGCACCATCGCGTGGCTGGTCGCCGCGGGCCTCGACCCTGTCGAGGTGGTGGCGGGTGTCCTGGTGTACCGGGTCTTCCTGGTCGCCATGGAGATCCCCCTGGGAGGAGTCCTGCTGGGCGCCTGGGCCTGGCTCCAGCGGACGCAGTCCGGACGACGCCTCGGAGGCTTGACCGCGTGAGGATCCTGCACGTCACCGACCACTACCTGCCGGTCCTGGGCGGCATCGAGACGCACGTGGCAGCCTTGGCAAGACGCCAGGCGGGGCGCGGTGACGCGGTCACGGTGCTGACATCCAGCCCGGCCACCGCCGACGGGCAGCACCACGAGGACACCGGCCCGGTGACGATACGACGGGTCCGCTCGCTGGGCGAGGGGCTGCGCGTCGACTTCAGAGCCTTCGACGTGGTCCACGCGCACAGCTCCGTTGTCGCACCGTTCTCCGCCCCCCTCGCGGCGCTCGCTGCGCGCCGTGGGGCACCGACAGTGGTCACGCTGCACTCGCTGTGGGACGGGCTGGGCCCATTGCCCGCAGCGTTCGCAGGCGTCGTCGGGCTGCGATCCGCACCCGTGCTCTGGACGGCGGTCAGCCGGGTGGCCGCGGACCAGCTGGCGCGCCGGCTGCCCCGCCACTGCCACGTCCAGGTGCTGCCCAACGCGGTCGAGGTGCCTCCTCGGGCGTACTCGCCGGCCACCGGCCGCTCGTCCACGGTCACCGACACGCCGGTGCGCCTGGTGAGCACGATGCGGATCGCCCGACGCAAGCGGCCCCTCCAGCTGCTGGCGATGTTCGATCAGCTGAGACGGTCGGTGGCGACGCCGGTGCACCTGACCGTGGTGGGGGACGGCCCACTGCGCCCGCGCCTGGACCGGCAGATCGTGCGCGCCGGCCTGCAGGACGCGGTCACCGTGACCGGCCGGGTCCATCCCGACAGGGTCCCGCGTCTGCTCGCCGGATCTGACCTCTACGTCGCACCGGCGGTGCTGGAGTCCTTCGGGCTGGCCGCGCTCGAGGCCCGCTGCGTCGGCCTGCCCGTGGTGGGGCACGCGGCGAGCGGGATGAGCGACTTCGTCCGGCACGGCGTCGAGGGGATGCTGTGCCGCACCGACGCCGACATGGTGGACCGGTTGCGGGAGCTGGTCGTCGACGCCGACCTTCGGCACCTGATGTCCGAGCACAACCGCATCGTCTGCTCGCCGATGACGTGGGCCAGCGCGATGCTGCAGCACGATGCGACGTACGCCCGGGCACGGTCCGCGACTCCGGCCCTGACCTCGTCGCGCTCGTCACGGTGGCTGCAAGCGGTCGGGGACCGGTGAGGGTCGTGCTCCGCTCACACGGGGGTCCCGCCCACCCGCCCGGGGAACGGTTCACGCTGGTCGCCTTCCACGCCCACCCCGACGACGAGACCCTCCTGACCGGTGGCACGCTGGCCAAGGCGGCCGCCGACGGGCATCGAGTGGTCCTGGTGACGGCGACCGCCGGTGAGCGAGGCCTCGCCGGGCGAGACGACGGGCAGGGCGCCGAGCTTGCCCGGGTCAGGACGGCCGAGCTCGCCTCCGCCGCGGCCATCCTCGGGTGTGCGCGGGTGGTGTGCCTCGGCTACCGCGACTCCGGCCTTCGTCCCGACCCGAGGGACCGCCAGGCGTTCTCCCAGGTCGAGGTGGGCACCGCCGCCGCGCGGCTCGCCGAGGTGCTCCGCGAGGAGCAGGCCGACGTCCTGACCGTCTACGACCCGAACGGCGGCTACGGACACCCGGACCATGTCGCGGTGCACCGCGTCGGCACCCTGGCGGCACGGCTGGCGGGCACCCCCGTGGTGCTCGAGGCGACGGTGTCGGCGGGCCTGTTCCGCGGCGTGCTCCGGCTCCTGCGGGGCGTCGGTCACGCCCTTGGCAGCCCCCCGCCGCTGGGCACCGACCGCGTGTTCAGCGACCGCAGGGACATCACGCACCGGGTGCGGGTCACCGGTCAGCTCGCCGCGAAGCGCGACGCCCTAGGTGCTCACGGCTCGCAGCGCCGGGCCGAGGGCCAGGTGCGGGTTCTGGACCGGGTCCTGCGGCTGCCGCTGCCCGTCTTCGGTCTGGCGTTCGGCCGCGAGTGGTTCGTCGAGCAGGGTCGCGACCCCGCAGCCAGACAGACCGACGTGTTCGCGACCCTCCGGTCCCCGGGGCTGTCATGAGCTACGCGAGCGTGTGGCGGTTCTGCTGGAGCGTGGTCCTGGCGATCGGCGTCGGGCTCGGGATCCTCGAGTGGTCCGCACTGGTGACAGTCGCCGCCGTGGCGACGCTCAGCGTCTGTGCCGCCGCCGGTCTCATCCTGCTGCAGAAGGCGCCGTACCGCTCAACTCTCGGCGTCGTCGATCAGCCGATGCCGGCGATCCGTTCCCAGGCGCTGTGCATCGGGAGCGGCTTCGTCGCCTTCTCCGCCGTCATGTCCGCATCGTCGTACCTCGCCTGCCTGATCGGGCTCACCGCGACGCTGACCTCGCCGAGGCTGCTGCGCTCGGCGCGGCGGCGGATGCACGGCGGTTCCAGCGTCCCCGGCGCCGTGACCACGCCGGGTGCACGTGTCCGGACCACCGTCCTCGCGCACCCATCAAGTCGGGCCGAGGCCGAGGCCGAGGTGGAACGCATCGCACAGGCTCTGCGGGAGCTGGACGACACCGACCTGTGCTGCCTGTGGCGGCACACGTTCTGGGAGCTGCGGAGCCAGCACGGCCTCGACGACCTGCTGGCACTCGTCGCCCTGCGCGCGTGCTGCCTCGACGAGCTCGATCGACGCAACCCCTCGGCCCTGCAGGCGTGGCTGTCCTCGGGCGCCCGCGCCTCCGGAGGACCCGAACGATTCTGGTACGGCGGCTCGCGACGCGGCGACGCCGACGCCCAATGAGCCGACCACCCACGACGGAGGGCGGCTCCCGCGACCGCGAGCAGGACCACTGGTGGCTCGCCCGGGTGTGGGTCCTCGTCGCGGCCTTCGGGCTCGTCGCCGTGGCCCGGTCGGTCCAGGTCGGCATTCCGTTCCGGGACCCCCACGGGGCCGTCTTCGTCCGTCGCATCGCGATCTCGTTGGCGCTCTTCGCCGCGCTGGCGGTCATCGACGCAGCGGTGCGGGTGCGGAGACCGGGGTGGGGGGTCCGGGAGTGTCTCCGTGTGCTGCGCCGCCGCTGGCCGCGCCGCCGCCTGGGCCTGGCGCTCAGCGGGCTGATCGCCTACCACCTCGTCTACTTCTGCTACCACAACCTGAAGAGCTGGGACGTCTTCAACCAGGTCCGCGACACCATGTTGCTCAGCTGGGACCGGTGGCTGTTCGTGGGGCACAGCCCTGCCGTGCTGCTGCACGACCTGCTCGGGCAGCACCTCGCGGCCTACCTGCTGATGGTGGTCTACGAGTCGTTCTCCACCCTGATGACGGTCTCCGTCGTCGCCGCCCTGGTGTTCGTCGACCGGATCCGGGACGGCTTCGTGTTCATCGCGTCATCCCTGTGGGTGTGGATCCTGGGCGTCGGCTCGTACTACCTGATCCCGTCCCTGGGCCCGTTCACGTCCGCGCCGGCGGAGTTCTCACACCTGCCGCACACGATGATCCAGGACACCCAGTCGACGTACCTCGCCCAGCGGGCCTACCTGTTGGCGCATCCGCACGCCCCGAGCGCGTTCGCGCAGATCTCCGCGTTCGCGAGCCTGCATGTGGCCGTCACGTGCATGATCTTGTTGATGGCGCGCTACTACGGGCTGCGGCTGGCCACGAGGGCGATGACGGTGTTCCTGGTCCTGACCATGGTGGCGACGATCTACCTCGGCTGGCACTTCGCTGTGGACGACGTAGCGGGTCTCGCGATCGCGTTCGTCGGGGTCCGCCTGGGCCTGTTGATGATCTACCCACGTGCCCGCGCGTGGACGACATGGGAGGGTGGGCACCTGGGCCGGGGTCCGGCACGGACGGTCGGCCGGTTCAGGTCGCGGTCAGGTTGACGGGACACGATGGGTCCCGAGGATCAGGGGACGTGTGGTGCGGTTGCTCGTGGTGGAGGACGAGGTGCGGTTGGCGGCTTCCCTGCGCACCGGCCTGGAGGCTGAAGGCTTCGCGGTCGACGTGGCGCCCGATGGCGCCGAGGGCCTGTGGTTCGCCCAGGAGCATGCCTATGACGCGATCCTGCTCGACATCATGCTGCCCGTGATGGACGGGTACGACGTGTGCCGCACCCTTCGCGCGCAGGGCGTCTGGACCCCGATCCTGATGCTGACCGCCAAGGACGGCGACGCCGACCAGGTCGACGCCCTCGACAGCGGAGCCGACGACTACGTCATCAAGCCGTTCTCCTTCCAGGTGCTGCTGGCCCGGCTGCGCTCGGTGCTCCGCCGCGGCGTCGTCGAGCGCCCGGCCAACCTCGAGGTCGGCGACCTGGTCCTCGACCCGGCGCGCCGACAGGCGACCCGCGGTGCCGAGGTCCTGCCGCTGACCGCGCGGGAGCTCTCGCTGCTGGAGTTCCTGATGCGCCGCAAGGGCGACGTCGTGACCAAGCAGCAGATCATGGAGAACGTGTGGGACTACGGCTTCGAGGGTGACCCCAACATCATCGAGGTCTACATCGCCCGGCTGCGCCGCAAGATCGACCGGCCGTTCGGCCGCGAGGACATCGAGACCCTGCGAGGCAGCGGCTACCGGCTTCGGGTCCCGGAGGCCTGAGTGACACGCCTGGAGCGGTTCGCGCCGATCCGGGTGCGGGTGACCGCTGCGGCCGGTCTGGCCGTGCTGCTCCTGGCGGTGGCGGGCTCCCTGCTCTTCATGCGCGAGCTGCACAGCTCGCTCGAGGCTGGTCTGATCGCCACCAGCTCCCAGGACATCGCGGACCTGAGCGCCCAGCTGGGCAGAGGATCCAGTCCCCAGCAGCTGGTGGTGACCGGAGGCAACGACGTGGTCGTGCAGCTCCTCGACGCCCACGGCAAGGTGCTCGCCGGACATGCGGGGCCCGCATCGCACCGGCCCCTGATGTCCGCGCCGGGCACCGAGACGGATGTCCGGGTGCCGGGACGGGACGACCGCTACACGATCGTGGCCCGTCGCACGCGCGGCACCGGTGCGGTCAGCCTCGTGGTGGCCGGACGGTCGACCGAGCAGGTCCAGCGGGCCACCGCGATCTCGCTGGGGCTGCTGAGCCTCGCGGTGCCGCTGGTCGTCGCGCTGCTCTCGGTGACCGTGTGGATCAGCATCGGGCGCGCACTACGCCCGGTGGAGGCGATGCGACGCCAGGCCGACGAGATCACCTCCGCGCGCCTGGACCGGCGACTCCCCATCCCGCCCGGGAGCGACGAGATCCCCCGCCTCGCGGTGACCATCAACGAGATGCTGGACCGGATCCAGCGCTCACACGTGCGCCAGCGCCAGTTCGTCTCCGACGCCTCGCACGAGCTGCGGTCCCCGCTGGCGGTGATCCGGCAGAGCGCCGAGGTCGCACACTCCTATCCGGGTCGTGTCTCGACCGCGGACCTCGCCGACGACGTGCTGGCAGAGAGCCGACGGCTCGAGGACCTGGTCAACGCGCTGCTGATGCTGGCGCGGCTCGACGACGCCAAGGTCGTCACCGACAGCGCGCCCGTCGACCTCGACGACATCGTGCTGCAGGAGGCCAGCCGGGTCCGGACGGTCCCGGGCCTCACCGTCGACGTGTCCCACGTGAGTGCCGGACAGGTGCGGGGTGGCGCGGTCCTGCTCGGCCAGGTGGTGCGCAACCTGGTGGACAACGCGGTCCGGCATGCGACGTCGAGGATCATGATCGCCGTGCGCGAGGAGCGAGACTGGGTCGAGATGACGGTCGAGGACGACGGCGACGGCATCGCACCGGCCGAGAGGGACCGGGTCTTCGACCGGTTCGTGCGCCTGGACTCGGCGAGGGCACGCGAGGCGGGCGGCGCCGGCCTCGGGCTGGCCATCGTGCGCAACATCGTCGAGCTGGCACACGGCACCGTCGCGGTCGACAGCTCCACGTGCGGCGGGGCTCGGTTCACCGTGAGGCTCCCCGCAGCGGGCTGACGTTCAGCACGCGTTCAGCGAGCTGAACCCATGCTGGTCGGGTCGGCGTAGTCAGGTCGACCCGTCTAGCGTGTCAGGAGCGTCGTGACGTCGGTTGTGGACAGGACCCACGGCGGAGCTGCGGCCCCACCCGGGACCGCAGCGAGCCGCGACGGCTGGCTGTCGCGGTGGGGCGCCACCCTCGCCGTCGCCGTCGTCGTCCTGCTGCGCCTGCCCTACCTGTGGGCGCCGATGACGTCCGACGAGGGCGGCTTCCTCGCCGTTGCCGCCCAGTGGCGGCGTGGCGGCGGTTCGCTCTACGGGAGCTACTGGGTGGACCGCCCGCCGCTGCTGATCACCGTCTATCAGCTCGCTTCCCAGCTCGGCGGGCTGACGGCGCTGCGGCTCATCGGCTGCGGCGCCGCGGCGTTGACCGTGTGGTTCTCGGCCGCCGCGGCCGGGCACATCGCCGGGCCGCGCGCCCGCAGCTGGACCGCGCTGGTCGCGGCCCTCCTGATGTGCTCCCCGCTGCTCGGGGCGTTGGAGATCGACGGCGAGCTGCTGGCGGCCCCCTTCGTCGCCGCTGCGGTGCTGCTCGCAGTCCGGGCACTCGACACCGGCCGGGCCGCGGCGGCCCGGCGTGCGGCGTTCACCGCGGGGACGGCTGCGCTCGCCGCGGTGCTGATCAAGCAGAACATGGTCGACGGTGCCGTCTTCGCCGTGGTCGCCTGGGGTGCGGCCTGGTGGTCCGGAGTGGTCACCGGGCGGCGACTGCGTGAGCTGCTGTGGGCGTTCTCCGCCGGCGCCCTGTCCACCGTCCTCGCTGTGGTCGTGTGGGCCGGGGCGCACGGTACGTCGCCGGTCGGCGTCTTCGACGCGATGTACCCGTTCCGCGTCAAGGCCGCCCAGGTGATATCCGCCTCCGGGTCGACGACCGACGCTGTGCGCCTGCACCACCTCGTCGAGGCGTGGCTGTTCTCCGGCCTGCCCCTCGTCGTCCTTGCGTTGCTCTGGCACGCGCTGCAGGACAGGCCCCGCCAGCCATGGTCGTTCGGTCTCCTTGCCATGCTGGGGTTCGCCGCCTTCTCGATCGGAGGCGGTGGCAACTTCTGGAGCCACTACCTCGTGGAGACCATCGTCCCCACGTCCGTCGCTGCCGGCCTCGTCGTCGGCCGCCGCGTACGCCTGGCTCGCACGGCGACGGTCGTCGTCGTGGTCCTCGCCGCCGTCGCTTGGTGGACCGGCCTGCAGCTCACCGTCGACGCCCCCGGCCCCGCGACAGGTCGCTCGCTGGCGGCGGTCGCGGCACCCGGTGACACGGTGCTGAGCGCGTTCGGCGACGGCGACATCGTCCGCGCGTCCGGGCTCCGGTCGCCGTACCCGTATCTGTGGAGCCTGCCGACGCACACGCTGGACCCGTCGCTGCGCAGGCTCGACGGCATCCTGCGGGGGCCGGACGCGCCCACCTGGCTGGTGGTGAGGGGTCCGGCGACGCTCGACTTCCTGACCCGCCACACCGGCTCGGTGGTGCCCCGTCGCTACCACCGCGTGGGCATGGTCTGCGGACGCAGCATCTACCTCCTCGACGGCCTCCACCGGCCCGTCCCTCGCCAGCACACCAGCTGCCGCGCCCCGGTCGCACGTGTGAGCCTCCACTCGCAGTGGTAGAAGTCTCGCATGCTGCCTGGTCACACCGACGTCGTGACGGCGAACGTCCTGGGGACGCTGCCTCGCGGGCAGGCGCGTGCTGCCCTGCGGGGCATCCTCGCCGCCCGGCCCGACCTGGTCGGCCTGCAGGAGTGGGGGCTGTCGCGACGCGGGCTGTTGCGTGAGACGGGCTCCCTCCGGCGGTTGTCGGGACGCGGTGACCGGTCCCGGGGCACCGGGGCGGACGGCGGCTACCTGTGGGCGAGCCCGCTGCTCGGTGCCTGTCCGGTGGGTGTGCGGGCCGCACGGTACGACCTGGTCGGGTGGCGGACCCGGGTGCTCGGCTGGCCGGGCCGCTCGGACCGGGGCGCCAGGCCCTTCCCGGTCACCCCGCTGCGGGTCGCCACCGTGGCCGTGCTGCGGGACCGGGTCGAGGGTCGCGACGTCAGCCTCGTGAACTTCCACCTGACGCCCGGGGTGCAGTCGCGGGGCAGCTACCGCGCGGACCGGCCCCGGCTCGTGGCCCGACACCGGGACGAGGTCCGGAGGCTGACCCGGGTGGTCGGCGAACAGCTGGCCCTGGGGCACACGGTGGTCGCGGTCGGCGACTCCAACTTCGACGGGTTGCGCATCGACGGCCTCACGTCCGCCTGGGAGGGACGCGCGCACGAGTCCGGCACCTTGGGTCCGCACCGCAAGATCGACGACGTGCACGGCCCCGGGCGAGCGGTGTCGGTGACCTTGCTGAGCAGCGCCTCGGACCACAAAGCGGTGCTGGTGAGGAGGAGGGACCTGCCCCGAGCCTCAGTCGTCTCCTGAGAGGCGCGCGACGGACCGGACCGGGTGCACCTCGGTGGTCGGCCGAGCAGGCCGCCTCGCGTCGTACGACGTTGGCAGCCGGCGTCCCGGTGAGGACGGCCGGTGCCTCGACCACAGGGCCCGCAGGCGAGTGGCGCGGGGAGAGACGATGAAGGCCTCCGCCCGCAGGGCGGCGACGCCGACCCGGGGGAGGTCGGCCGCGGACCGGAAGCACACGAACCGCGGAAGCCACTCGGGGTGGTACTTCGCGTTCGCCCGGTACAGCGACTCGATCTGCCAGAACCGGGACAGTCCCAGCAGGACCGAGCGCCACAACCGGAGCACCGGCCCGGCTCCGAGGCGCTCGCCGCGAGCGAAGACGCTCCGGAACACCGCGAAGTTCAAGGACACCCGGCTGACTCCGAGGGCGGGAGCCTCGGCGAGCACGCCGGCCACCATCTGCTCGACGATGCCGTTCTCGGCGGTCCTGTCCCGCCGCATCACGTCGAGAGACAGCCCGTCGCGGCCCCACGGCACGAAGTGCAGGAGGCCGCGCACGTCGCCGTCCGCATCCCTCGAGACCGCCACCACGGCGTCCACGTCCTCGCAGGACCCGAACCGCCCCAGTGCCATGGAGAAGCCGCGCTCGACGACGCCGTCTCGCCAGTCGCCGGCCTTGTGCAGCAGCTCGGCCAGCACGTCGGGGGACAGGTCCGCCACCCGCGCGCAGGTGACGCTCAGCCCGGCGCGCTGACAGCGGGAGACCGCCTGGCGCACCCCCCGCATGCTGCGCCCCTCGAGGGAGAAGTCGGGGACCCGCAGGACGGCCTCGTCACCGAGCTCGAGCGCGTCCAGCCCGGCCCGCTGGAAGGCCCTGGCCCCGGACTCGCTGGCGCCGAGGACTGCCGGGACCCAGCCGAACGACCGCGCCTCATCCAGCCAGGCGGCGATCGCGCCCGGCCACGCCTCGGGGTCACCGACCGGGTCGCCGGCGGCCAGGGACACCGTGCCGACGACCCGGTAGGTGATCGCCGACTTCTCGGTGGGGGAGAAGAGCACCGAGCGGTCGTCGCGCAGCGAGAAGTACGACAACGAGTCCACACAGCCCCAACGCTCGAGCATCGCGCGGAGCCGGGTCTTCTCCTGGACGGTCAGCGGGTGCGGTCCCCCGGCCGGCTGCAACGCCACCAGCACGGCCACCAGCAGGACCGAGGCGCCGAGCACGACGAGTGCGATCGCCGCATGGTCGCCGTCGGCCGGGTCGACGAACCTCACCGGACCGGTGTCGCCCCAGAGTCCGAGGAACGACTGGGTCAGTCGGGCCGTCGCCGTGGTCCCGGGTGACTGGCCGTCGGCGTCGACCGAGAGCCACACCCACCCCAGCGCCGTGGCGAGGACCGGGCCGATGAGCAGCACCAGCAGCAGCCGGCTGGTCGAGCGTGGGTCCGGCTTGGCCCGGAACTCCGCACGGGAGACGACCAGGAGGACGAGGAGAGCAGCGCAGAGGGTCGCCTCCTCGACGTCGAGACCCTTGACCAGGTGCAGCACGACCGTCAGCGCGGTCAGCGCGGTGGTCAGCAGCCAGGCGCGGTGCTTGCCGCGTCGCAGGGCTCGCGACAGGGCGATCAACAGCACTCCGACCGCCGCCGCGCCGGTGGCCGCCGCGGCTGGGAAGGCGTGCGGCACCAGGCCGTTGATCAGTGTCAGCCGGTCGTGCAGGGCCGGAAGGAGCGCGCTGAGCGCCGTGACGGCACCGACGAAGAAGACGATGCGGGCCAACCAGACCGGTGTGCGCACGGCTGTCCAGATCCTGGCCACCATGCGACGCACGCCTCTCAGTCACGGGCTCGCCTCGGGGGCGACCTCGCACGGACCGGCTCGTCCGGCCCGTGGTCGACGCTACCGACGCCTGCTGAGCGCCGCCTGAACGGAGACGATCTTATGCTCACAGGCCAATCACAGGGTGAGGCGAGGGGGGCCTCAGTCCGGGCCGTCACGATGAGGGAGTCCGATCGGGTAGAGAGAGCAGAGATGACGGCTGTGAGCACCGACACTGCAGCGTGCACCGCATCCACGGGAGCGGCTGCCCTCATCGGACGCCGCGCGCGGGCCGACGAAGCCGTCCGCACGGCGGCCGGCTCCGCGCTGTGGCTCGCGCTGCTGCTCGTCAGCTACTGGTGGGTGGCCGACGGAGGCGTGCGGGACCTCGGTGGCTGGCCCAGCCTGCTGACCTCGCTGGGCAGGCTCACGGGCCTGGTGGCATCGGTCCTGCTGCTGACGCAGGTCCTGGTCATGGCGCGCGTGCCCCTGCTGGAAGCGGCCTTCGGTCAGGACCGGCTCGCGCGCACGCACCGGGTGGTCGGCTTCACGTCGTTCGACCTGATGCTGGCGCACATCGTCACCATCACGTGGGGCTATGCCGCCGGTGAGCTGAGTCGGACCCCCGCGACGCTGTGGGACCTGCTCGTCGGCTACCGGGGGATCCTGCTGGCGACCGGCGGCACCGTGTGCCTGGTGATGGTGGTGACCACCAGCATCAAGGCAGCGCGGCGCCGGCTGCGCTACGAGTCGTGGCACCTGTTGCACCTCTACGCCTACCTCGGCGCAGGCCTGGCCCTCCCGCACCAGCTCTGGACCGGCCAGCAGTTCGTGTCCTCGCCGGTGCGGACCGCGTTCTGGTGGACGGCGTGGGCCGGGTGCGCGGGCTCCGTCCTGGTCTGGCGCCTGGGTCTGCCGCTGTGGCGCAACCTGAGGCACCGGCTGCGGGTCACCGCAGTGGTCGGCGAGGGCGACGGCCTGACCTCGGTGTACGTGAGGGGGCGGCGCATGGACCGGTTCCCGGTCGAGGCCGGCCAGTTCCTCACCTGGCGGTTCCTCACCGGTGCCGGCTGGAGCCGGGCGCACCCCTACTCACTGTCGGCGGCTCCCGACGGTCGCGGCCTGCGGATCACGGTGCAGGCGGTCGGCGACGGAAGCACTGTCGCGCTCGGGCTCCGGCCCGGCACCCCTGCCCTGGTCGAGGGTCCCTACGGGCGGCTGAGCGCCCGCACCCGGACCCGGCCCAAGGTGGCGCTGATCGGCGCCGGTGTGGGGATCACCCCGCTTCGCTCCCTGGCCGAGGGGCTGCACTACGCGCCCGGTGGTGCGGTGCTGATGCAGCGCTACACGCGGGACCCGCTGTTCGCCGACGAGCTGGCCCTGCTGGCCCGCGACCGCGGGCTCGAGGTGCTGTTCCTGCCGGGACGCCGCCGCAGACCAGGGTCCTGGCTCGGTGACCTCCGCGGCGGCTCGGGACGCGACTTCGAGGACGTCACGGCGCTGCGCCACTGGGTCCCCGACATCGCCGAGCGGGACGTCTATGTCTGTGGACCCGAGCCGTGGACCGAGCTGGTCCGGGCGACGCTCCTCGACGCCGGCGTGGCGCCGTACCTCATCCATCTCGAGACCTTCCGCTGGTGACCTCATGAAGCGCATCACGTTCTGGTTCCTCAGCACGCTCTCCGTCGTCGTACTGCTGTTCGGCTATGACGGGTCCCGGTCGGGCACCACGTCGACGGCGCTGCCGCCGGCCGTCGTGCACGGCGGCACGGCGGCGTCCGGGAGTACGGCGACCAGCAACGCGCCGGCATCCGCGTCCGGGAGTGCCGCGTCGTCGAAGAGGGCCACGGCCAAGCGCACCAAGACCGTCGACGGCGGGGTCGCCTCCACGCAGTGGGGACCGGTCCAGGTCGAGCTGACGGTCCGGGGCCGCACCATCACCGGTGTCCGCCTGCTGCAGCAGCCATCGGGCAACCCGCGCGACGACGAGATCAACAGCTTCGCGGTCCCGATCCTGATGAAGGAGACCACCGCGTCGCAGAGCGCGACCATCGACATGGTCAGTGGGGCGACCGTGACCAGCACCGGCTACATCCAGTCACTGCAGAGTGCCATCGACCAGGCGGGTCTGTGATCGCGGCACCGACCGACCGAGGCCGACCGGCAGTGACCGGGGCCGGGACACCGCCGGTCCGTCGCCGGGTGGAGCAGATCATGGGCATGCCGGTGAGCCTGGCCCTGCGGGGCCGGCACTCGGACGACGACCTGGCACGAGACGCCTGGGCCGGCGCGGTCGAGATGTTGCGGCACGTCGACCGGGTGTTCAGCCCCTACCGCGACGACTCCTGGATCGCACGCCTGGCTCGAGGGGACGTCCTTCTCCCCGATTGCCCGCGTGAGGTCGCCGACGTGCTCGCGATCGCGGAGACCGCTCGCAGTGAGTCCGGCGGTGCTTTCGACGTCCGACGCGTGGGAGCCGACGGGCGGCCGCTCCTGGATCCGAGCGGAGTCGTCAAGGGCTGGGCGGTCAGCCGCGCAGCCGCCCTCTTCGAGAGGCTCCCCGAGACCGACGTCTGTCTCTCCGCCGGCGGCGACATGGTCTGCCGCTCCGCCGCACCGGACTCCCCGGGCTGGCGCATCGGCATCGAGGACCCGGCGGATCCGGCACGGACCGTCGCGGTGGTGCCGGTCCGCAACGGCGCCGTCGCCACCTCCGGCGCGGTGCACCGCGGTGCGCACATCACACATGGTCGCACCGGGGTCGTGCCCACCAGGGTGGCGTCGGTCACGGTGCTGGCGACCGACCTCACCTGGGCGGACATCGACGCGACTGCCGCGTACGCGCTCGACGGCGATGCGCTGGCCTGGCTGAGGACCCGAGCGGACCGTCGGGGGCTGGTCGCGTGGTCAGACGGGAGCACTGACCTGTTCGACACCATGTCGTCGGGTCACTGACTGTCGGCGTTGGCGGAGCTGGTCGCGGGGGCTGAGGGTGGGGTGGGCTGAGGGTGGTGGGCGGGGGGGGGGGTGGGCTGGGGGTGGTGGGCGGGGGTGGGGTGGCTGGCGTCCACGGGGGGGTGGGTGGGCACCGGGGCGCCGGGGTGGAGGTGAAGCTCGAGCGTCCGTGGGAGGAGGGGGGGGGGCAGAAGAAGGAGTGC
>JAICWH010000034.1 GCA_025934895.1 Nocardioidaceae bacterium
AACCAGGAACCAGGAACCGTCGCAGGAGCGACGCCGCTTCACGGTCTTCTCCGGGAGGCGACACCGAGGGCACCGGCAGGAGGTCTGATGGGGACGTGCCTGCGCACCGCCGTCTGTGCGCTCGTGATCGCAGTTCTCGCCGCCGGTTGCACGACCGCGGACCGGACGGCGACCCCCGATGAGGCCGCTGCGCACAGCCGGACTCCCGATCCCCGCAGCTCCGGGACGAGCCCGTCGGCCACTGCTCGGAGAGTGCCCAGAGCGCCGACGCCGCCGGCGTTCCAGAACCTCCTGCCCGGAATGCCGGCGGTGGTCGGCGACAACGTGTACGCGGCCACTAGGGCGGGTGCCCTCGCACCTCGGGTGCGCCACGACCCAGCGCTCGTCTACGTGCCGGACTCCTCAGCCTTCGGCAGCACGGTGACCGTCATCTCACAGCGCACGCACAAGGTGGTGCGGACGCTGCAGGTGGGGTTGCTCTCCCAGCACGTCACTCCGTCGTACGACCTGCGCCATCTCTACACCAACTCCAGTGAGTCGAACGAGCTCGTCGAGATCGACCCTCGCACGGCGCGCGTGACTCGCCACATCACCGTGCCTCGGCCCTACAACCTCTACTTCACCCCGGACGGCCGTCAGGCCGTGGTGATGGTGGAGCAGCACGACATCATCCGGTTCTCCGACCCGCACACGTTCAAGAAGCGCAAGGACGTGCACCCGAGAGGCTGCCAGGGTCCCAACCACGCAGACTTCTCCGCCAACGGCAGGTTCATGGTTGTCACCTGCGAGTTCTCCCACACGCTCGTCAAGCTCTCGACGACCAAGCACACAGTTCTCGGCACGCTGCGGCTGCCGGCCGGCAGCATGCCTCAGGACATTCGGTTGTCCCCGGACGGCAAGGTCTTCTACCTGGCCGACATGGGCGCCGACCAGGTGCGGATCATCAACGCCGCGCGGCTCGTGCAGGTCGGCGCCGTGCACACGCCCCCGAACCCGCACGGCCTCTACCCGAGTCGCGACGGCCGCCGGATGTACATCTCGGACCGGGGCGCTGGCAAGGTCAGCGTGTTGTCGTACCGGACCAACCGGATCGTGGACACCTGGACGATTCCAGGGGGCGGCAGCCCGGACATGGGAGGCGTGTCGGCGGACGGGAAGGAGCTGTGGCTCTCGGGCCGCAACGACGGCGAGGTCTACGCGTTCGACACCCGGACGGGCAAGCTCAAGGCCCGGATCCGGGTCCCGGGACATCCGCACGGTCTGTGTGTGTGGCCGCAGCCTGGCCGCTACTCCCTGGGTCACACGGGAAACATGCGATGAGAGGGGCGCTGCGCGCGATCGTCGTGGCGACCGCTGCTGCGTGCACGGTCGCGGCCTGCAGCTCCCATCCAGACAGGACATCGCAGCATGGCTCCGCCGACGCACCCCGCCCCACGACTTCAACCGGCGCGACAAGCGGGTCCCGGATCGCGAACCCGCCCCACCGTGGACGAGCCGTCACCACCCGGGTGCTGCACTGGCGTCTGCCCCACCCGGTAAGCCGCGCGGTGGCGATGCGGTACGCCGCCGGCCGTGCGCTGCTCGCGGGCGGCCTGGGTCCCGGGGACGTCTCCACGCCCCGTGTCCTCCTCGTCGACCTCACGAACGGTTCGGTCCACCAGACGAGCGACCTGGCGAAGCCGGTGCACGACTCGGCCGGTGCGGTCCTCGCAGGCCGTCCCACGGTCTTCGGGGGCGGCGGTCTGACCGAGCTCGACGACGTGCAACAGATGGACCGACACGGCCGATGGCGCGTGGTCGGCCACCTCCCGCAGGCTCGGTCCGATCTCTCGGTGACGACCCCGACGCCTCGGCGAGCAGTCGTCATCGGTGGCTACGACGGCCGCCGCACGCCCACCAGCGTGCTCCTCACCGAAGACGGCTCCCACTTCTCAACCGACGCACGGCTGCCGGCGGGCGTCCGGTATGCCGGAGTGGCCTACTCACACGGACAGCTGTGGGTGTTCGGGGGCGAGGACAACGGTCACGAGCTCTCCGAGGTCCTCAGGGTCGACGTGAGCACCGGACGCGTCCGGCGTGTGGGTCGCCTCCCTCGACCGCTGGGTCACGAGGCGGTCGTGCCGCTCGGGGACCGGTTGCTGGTCCTCGGCGGTCGGACCTCACCGGCAACAGTGACGAGCCGGATGTGGTGCTACGAGCCGGCTCGAGGCACGTGGACTCGCGCGGGACGACTGCCGTACCCGGTGGCAGACGCCGCCTCGGTGAGCATGGGCGGTTCCGTCTACCTCCTGGGAGGTGAGACACCTGGCTTCACGGCCGACGTCATCCGCGTCCAGTGACCACGACGAGGGCACCGCTTCGCCGACCGTCACTCGCACGTTCCAACGGCTCCGGGTCCGTCTCAGGTCGCTGCCGTCGGTCCGGGTAGGACTGGTAGGCAGCACCATGGTTGCGTGCGGCGGTCTGTTCATCGGCCGCCTGGCACCCACGCCCGGAGTGCAGGCGCTGATCCACCTGCAGTCCGGTGCCCACGCCGCACGGAGCGGGTTCGCGCTGGTCGTCTGTGGACTGTTCGTCCTCACGACCGGCTGGCTGGCCCTCGGGGAACAGGTGCGTGGCAGCACGGACGGGGTGCGCCGCGTGGTTCGGGCCACGGCCGTCTGGGCGGCCCCCTTGCTGCTGGCTCCGCCGTTGTTCAGCGACGACGTGTGGAGCTATGTCGCTGAGGGCAACCTCGTCGCGACTGGCCGATCGCCCTACGTCTCCACGCCGTTGGACCTCTCTGGACCGATCGTGGAGGCAGTCAACGCCAAGTGGGTCGGGGTCCACGCGCCGTACGGACCCCTGCCACTGGCCTGGGGCGGCGCTGTCTCGCACTTGTCGATGAACCCCTGGTTCGGCCTGTACGGCTTCCGGCTGCTCGCACTCGTCGGTCTCGCCGCCATGATGCTGTGCGTGCCTCGGGTGGCGAGGCTGGCGGGCCGCGACCCCGCGTCCGCGACGTGGCTGGCTGTGGCGAGCCCGTTCACACTGGCCCACGGCATTGCCGGTGCCCATCTCGACCTGGTGATGGCCGGGCTGCTCTGCTGGGCGCTGCACCGAGCCGTGCACGGCCGATGGGTGACGGGAGCCCTTCTCGTCGGCGTAGCCGCCGCCGTCAAGGCGCCGGCCATGCTGGTGGGTGCGGGCATCGTCCTCGCGTCCCTGCCGCCCGGCGTCCGAGACCTATGGATCCGCGCGCGCCGCGGCGTCGAGGTACTCGCCCTGTCCACGAGCAGCCTCCTCGGCCTCGGTGTGGTGACCGGGCTCGGGACCGGTTGGCTGAGCGGCCTGATGACTCCCCTGGAGCATCTCAGCACCCTCTCTCTGTCGACCCAGATCGGGCTCCTGCTCGGCGCCCTGTCCGGTGCCCGGCTCGTGGCACCGCTCCAGGTGGTGGGCACCCTGCTGCTCGGGGCGTTGACGCTGCTCACCGTGCTCGCCCGCCCGTCCGGGTCGGCGCCTGCGGTGGTGTCGGCGACTGCGGGAGTCATGTCGGCCAGCGTGCTGCTGAGCCCGGTGGTGCACTACTGGTACTTCTTGTGGTGTCTTCCGTTCCTTGCCTGCGCTGCGCTGCCATCGCGTGCCGCGCGTGTCGCGTTCTCGATGACGCTCATGCTGGGGCTGCTCGCCCCGGTCGACCTCAGCCACCACATCCCCGACGCGTCGACGATCATGCTGGGCGGGGTGTCGGCAGCCTTCCTCGCGGCCCTCGTACTTCCGCTCGCCGAGCGCTCACGTCGGCACCGGTGAGACCACCCGGCGGCCCTGCGCACACCTCCCGGCGGGGGAGGGCCACGGGGGAGCCTGGACGCCGGTAGGCTGCACGGCAGCACGTGGTTGCGCCTAGGGTTCCGCCGGCTGGTCGGGGCCTCGGACTCCCGGGAGTCTCATATCGTGCTTGTCACCGCCGCCACTGTCGCCGGCTCGTCCTCTGTCGGGCTGGCCGTCACCAGTGCTGTGCTGGTCGCCGCCGTGCTGCACGCGGTGTGGAACGCCCTGGCCCACGCCATCGACGACCAGCTGATCGGCTTCGCGCTCATCGGGGCGGCCATCACCGTGGTCGCGGGAGGGATGGTGCTGGCCTCCGCGGCGCCGTCCACCGCGAGCCGGCCGTTCCTGGTCTGCTCCGTTGTGCTGCATGTGGCCTACAACCTGCTCCTGATGCGCGCCTACCGGCTCGGGGAGTTCGGTCAGGTCTACCCGCTGGCTCGGGGCACCTCCCCCTGGCTGGTGGCCCTCGCCGGTGCGGTCTTCGTCGGCGAGCGGCTGTCGATCACCCGGCTGGCGGGTGTCGTGGTGATCTCGGTCGGGCTGGGCGCCCTCGTCCTCGTGGGTGGCGTGCCCACCCGGTCCGCGCGCCCCGCGATCGCGGCCGCCGTCCTGACCGGGGTGGTGATCGCGGCGTACACGACCGTGGACGGACTGGGCGTCCGCAGCGCGGGAACGGTGGCTGGTTACACCGGCTGGTTGTTCCTGCTGCAGGGACCGGTCCTGCCACTGGCGGCTGTCGTGACGCGCCGCGGACAGCTCTGGCGTCAGGTCCGACCGCATCTGCTGGCCGGTCTCGCCGGCGGGATGCTGTCGCTGGCCGCGTACGGGCTCGTGCTGTGGGCCCAGACCCGCGGCGCGCTGGCCCCGATCGCCGCCCTGCGGGAGTCCAGCGTCATCATCGGTGCCGTGATCGGCGCTCTGGTGTTCGGCGAGCGGTTCGGGCGCTGGCGCATCGCCGCGACGGTCCTCGTCGTGGGGGGTGTCGTCCTCATCACCTGGTGAGACGATGAGGACTGGCGGTGCGGGCCGTCCGCAGCCCGACAGCGAGCAGCACCAGGATCACGCCGATCGCGGACACGGCCTCGAGCCCAGGGACGGACAGCCAAGGCTCGAGGGCTCGGGCCAGGCAGAGAAGGGCCGCTCCGGCGGGCAGCCCGCGCAGCCAGCCGGGGAGCCCGGAGGCTGCGAGGGCGAGAGCCAACAGCGCGAAGGCCACGATGAGCACGTCCGGAGCTTATCCGGACACGGCCGCGCGCACCTGCTCGAGCATGGCCTCCTCGCGCTCACTGACCTGCTGTGCTCCGAAGCCCAGGAACCCACCTTCCTTGGCGGCGTCGGCCGCCGCTTGGGCGGAGGTCACCAACCACCGCCCGAACGCCGACGCCTCATCGGCTGTCGCCTTGGCGGCGACCAGCGCGCACACCGCGCGGAGCTCCTCCAGCACCTGCTCACCCCAGTGGGCACCGTCCGCCGTGGGTCGGTACCCGCCGAGCGGGCTTCTCTTCTGCTGGCTCAGGGCCTGCACCTCGAGGGCGACCTCGGTCAGCAGCTGTTCGTGGCTCGGTGGGCTCATGGCGCTCCGCAGAGTCGCCATCGTCTCCTTGGTGGCCTCGACCGGACCGCCCGGATCGGCGAGAGAGATCGCCATCCCGGCGACGAACGGTGCGCGCACGATGCGAGACCACTCGACCTCGGTGAAGTCGCTCTTCGTCGTCATGGCCGGCTTCCTCCAGGCGTGTCGACTGGTCGAGCGACCGGGAACGCGGTCGCGCGTCGATGTCCCCGAGCCTACGCATGCGTGACAGCACCCGTCCCTGCCGCCAAGCGTGCTGGTAAGCATGGACGTCGACGCCTTGGCCGACCAGCAGCTCATCCCGACAGCCGTGGCGGTCACTGCGGACACCGGAAGGACGTTGCCTGATGAGTGGACACGAACACCAGGTCGGCGAGGACGAGGCCGCGGCCCTGTTCGAGCCGCCGAGCTGGGAGGAGCGGTACGCCGGGGGGGAGAAGGTCTGGAGCGGGAACCCCAACCCGCAGCTGGTCGCGGAGGTGGCCGGGCTGACGCCGGGCACCGCGCTCGACGTCGGCTGCGGGGAGGGCGGTGACGTGATCTGGCTGGCCCGTCAGGGCTGGCGGGTCACCGGAGCCGACTTCTCCGCCAACGGCCTGGCCCGGGCAGCCAGGCACGCCGCGGAGGCCGGGGTCGCCGACCGGACGGACTGGTGGCAGGTCGATGCCCGGACGTTCGCGGCCGACGGCCGGTCCTACGACCTGGTCACCACGCACTTCCTGCACCCGCCGGACGGGGCGATGGTGGAGGTCACGCGCCGCCTGGCCGAGGCGGTCGCACCGGGTGGGTACCTCCTCGTCGTGGGCCACGCCCCGTCGGAGGCGTTCGCCCAGCTGACCGCGACCCATCGCCGAGCGATGTTCCTGGCCGAGGACCTGCTGCCCGCCCTGTCGGACCGCTTCGAAGCCCTGGTGGTGGAGCAGCGGCCACGGACGACGACCCGCGACGGCGTGACGGTCGACGTCGACGACTCCACGCTGTTCGCCCGTCGTACCGTCGCTGACCGTGGGTCGGCGGCGGGTTGACGCCGCGAGCGGTGGCGGATCCTTGGCGCGAGGGCGACCCCGTGCCGCCGGACGTGGCCGCCGAGCTGGAGCATCGATGCGTGGCCATGCTCGCCAACCTCTGGCACGCCCCGCAGCCGGGTGCGGCGACGGGATGCTCGACGACGGGATCCAGCGAGGGGTGCATGCTGGCCGCTCTGGCGCTGCTCGAGCGGTGGTCCGCCTGCTGTGGCGCGACAGCGCCGCGCTCCCGGATGAGCTGGTCTTCGACGTTGACTGCCTCGGCGGCCACATGCCCACGTTCGCCCTGAACCTTCGCACGACGCCCGTGCCGTCCCATGGGTGCGGTGACGATCCGGGCCGCTCTACTTCGACCAGCTCGAGCGGTGCAGGACCGTCGTTCGCAGGTGAGGTGACCGGCTCCTGCGTGAGGACCTCGATGTAGTCGGTCGGGCACCATGGTCCCGTTTCTCAGGGACCTTGTGCCCTGCCGAGAAGAGTCGAGGTGATCGAGTCTGGTTGCAACCACGAGACAGGACCTGCACCGGTGGAGCGGCCGGTCTCGACGTCCCGAAGGAGCAAGACGGTGAGCGAGGACCCTCCTCTCAGGGAGATCGTGCAGCTGGCGTGTCGTGCGCCGAGCGTGCACAACACGCAGCCTTGGAGATGGCGGGTCCGTGGCCCCGACATCGACTTGTTCGCGGACTACCGACGTCAGCTGGTCTATGCCGACCCGGCCCGTCGGGATCTGATGGTCAGCTGTGGGGCCGCGTTGCACCACCTGCAGGTGGTGGTTGCCGCGCTGGGCTGGTCCGCGCGCGTGCGGCGAATGCCGGACGCGGCGGATGAGCGGCATGTCGCCCGCGTGCACCTGATCCGCTCCCGCGGACTCCCTGCAGATCCGGCGGTCCTTAAGGCGGTCGCGGCACGTCGTACCGACCGTCGTCGTCCGACGTCGTGGCCGGTCCCGGAGGAGCGGTTGAACAGTCTGGCCGCGATCGGCACGTCGTGGGGGGCGCAGGTGCTGCCGGTGACGGGGGAGCTGTCCAAGGCGAAGCTGCAGCGGCTTACCCGGCGTGCCGCGACGATCCAGGGGAGCAACCCTCGCTACATCGAGGAGCTGGACGCCTGGACGCATGCCTCGCAGGGTGCAGGAGTGCCTCGCGAGCACGTCCCCGAGCGTGGCGCGCCGGGATCGGGGGTGGGGTCAGACTCTCCGTATGCGCGGTTCCCGGCGGGCACGCTGGCCGATCCGGTGCGCGAGGTGGAGCCGGCCGAGGACGCCATGCTCGTCGTGTGCACGTCCTCGGACGACGCCATCTCGCGAGTCCGAGCAGGAGAGGCGATGAGCGCGGTGTGGTTGCACGCGACCCAGGAGAACCTGTCCATTCTGCCGCTGAGTCAGGCGGTCGAGGTCGAGGAGACCCGACGCGACCTGCACAACGAGGTCCTCGGGGGTCTCGCATTCCCCCAGGTCTTGCTGCGGGTCGGGTGGCTTCCACTGGTCCGCGACGAGCTGCCGCCCACGCCGCGGCGCCCGCTCGACGAGGTCATGACGTCCTGACGCGGGCACGGTCGCGCGCCACTGCTCGGCGTCGCCGCCTGCTACTGATCCAATGGGGCGAAGAGGTCGACCGGATTGCCGTCCGGGTCGTGAACGACGGCGTAGCGCATGCCCCAGAAGGCGTCCCAGGGTGCGATCGCCCCGGTTCCCTCAGCGGCGGCCAGCTCGGCGTACGCGGCGTCGACCTCGGCGGGTGACGCACAGGCGAATGCCAGGGCCATCCCGTGTCCGCCACTGGGTGGTGTCCACGCGGCATTGAAGGACAGGATCGTCTCCCGGGTGTCGAAGGCGAGATGGATGCCGCCGAGGTCGACGTCGACATGAGGTTCGGTGTCCGCGTCCGGCGGAATGTCGAGGCCGACGTGCCTGTAGAACGCGAGGGAAGCGGCCATGTCCCCGACGACGATCTCGATGACTGCTGGTGTGAGCTTCATGCGCCCGACGCTAGTGCGGATGTCACGCCGCGTCTTGGAAGGATCGGACGCGTTCGCGGCGCAGCTCGCTCGGCGTCACGCCCGTCAGGGCGCGCACCTCGCGCACGAGGTGGGCCTGGTCGGTGAATCCGGCCCGCTGGGCGACGTCCGACCATCGGCTTCCGGTGTCGGCGGCTGCCACGGCTCGCATCAGTCGCAGCACCCGGCGGAGGTGCTGGGGTCCGTAGCCGAACACCGGGAGCAACCGCCTGTGCAGCTGGCGTGCGCTGTATCCGACGGCGTCGGCGACGTCACCCACCGGCGTTCCGCGGTCAAGAAGGGCACGGACACGCTCTCCGAACGGGTCGACGGTCCTGGCAGCGCACGCCCAGGTCGTCAACGCGGGTGCGGGCCGTTCGGAGACCTGCTCGGTGAGCACCCGCGCTCGCCGGTCGCCCCACACGTCCTCGAGCCGCACCGTCTGGTCGCGCAGTTCGTCGGCGGGTAGGCCGAGCAGCGCGGGGCCGCGGCCGACATGCAGCCGGACCCCGGTGACGGTCCGCGGCTCTGCGCGTCGGTGGACCCGGGCCGAGGTGTCCGGGCCGGCGACCAGCAGTCGTCCATCGGCGAGGATCAGGTCCATGCAACCGTCGGGCAGAATCCTGTACGGCCCGGTCCGCCCGGTGCTGCGCCATACCTCGATGCCGGGCGCGACGGTGCGCTCGTCGTACGCCATGGCAGGAACCTAGACGCTCGGCGTTCGTGCCGGCCGAGTCAGGTCGTCTCCGGACCCGGCTTCGGCTCCACGCTCGCGTCCGGGCCGGGGAAGACGAGCGCCTCGTGCCCATCGTCTCGGCGGATGACGTACGGCGGCGCACCGTCGGCCCCGCGAACCTCCACGATCTCCGCCACCTGGTCCGCCTGACCCACGCTCCGGCTGTGCACATGCAACCGGTCACCGATCTCAGCGCGCATGACACCTCCAATCAAAGGGTTCTCCCAGGATGCACCCGCCGACTGCACTCGAGGAAGTGCTCTGCCCTCACGGATGGCATCCTTGAAGGCCGCCCGGAGCGGGCATTAGGGTGACGACGCCGCTCCTTCCCGGACCCTGAAGGACGCTTCGGAACCCCGGCGGCGGTTTTTGTATGACTGCGCATGCTCGCGAAGGGGTCGTCTTGTTGCTTGTTGTGTCTGTCCTCGGCTCGCGCGACCGGCTGGCTCGCAGTCTGCGGACGGGCTGAGCCATGGTGTCCGGGGAAGCCCATCTCGATCCAGCCGTGGACCCACCGGTGGAGCTCAGCTTCCCTGATCTGCCGCGGCTGGAGCTCGAGGAGGCGCTGGCGGAGCTGACCGACCGTGCCGCGAATGTGCTGCAGGCTCAGGGCCGATTGCGTGCGTTGCTACGTGCGAACGCGCTGGTGGGTAGTGAACTGAACCTGTCGGTGGTCCTGCGACACATCGTGCAGGCGGCGCGGGAGCTGGTGGGCGCCCGGTATGTGGCGCTCGGGGTGCTGGCTGAGGACGGCACGCTGGAGAAGTTCGTGCACCTTGGGATGGACAGCGAGAGTGTGACCCGCATCGGACATCTCCCCCGAGGACACGGCCTGCTGGGCTACTTGATCCGGCATCCGGAACCGGTGCGTCTCGACGACCTGTCGGCGCACTCGGCGGCCATCGGGTTTCCCCCGGGTCATCCGCCGATGGGCAGCTTCCTCGGACTGCCCATCCGCATCCGGGACACGGTGTTCGGCAACCTCTATCTGACGGAGAGCACTCGAGGGTCGTTCACGGCCGAGGATGAGCAGCTGGTGGCCTCTCTGGCGAGGACGGCAGCGGTGGCGATCCAGAACGCTCGGCTCTTCGAGGACTCCGAACGTCGCCGTCGGTGGCAGGGGGTCTCGACCCAGGCGACGCAGCAGTTGTTCACCGGTGACCACGGTCGGCCCCTGGAGGTGGTCGTCGGCTTCGCCCTGCAGGGGGCGGGGGGTGACTTCGCGCTCGTGGACCGCGGGGATGGTGACCAGCTGGTGGTCGGCGCGGCGGCTGACGACCTGGTGGAGCGGCTCGCCGACCGATGGGCCAGTGTCCTCGAATCGACCGTCGCATCAGTGCGGCGCACAGGTCAACCCCTGCTCGTGATACCGGACTTGGACGCGGGGGGCTCGGCCGACGACCTGGCCAAGCACGTCGGGTCGATGCTGGCTGTGCCTCTCCTGGAGGCGGAACGAGTGGCTGATGTCCTGGTGGTGGGACGGGTCGCTGGCCGAGCACCTTTCGGGCACACCGACCTCGAGCAGCTCGAGACGTACGCCGGCCACGCCGAACTGGCCCTCGAGCTCGACCGCTCGCGCGCGGACCGGCAGGCCATGGCGCTGCTGCAGGAGCACGAGCGGATCGCCGCAGACCTGCACGACCACGTGATCCAGGAGCTGTTCGCCACGGGCATGGGACTGCAAGGCATGTTGTCGGCGGTTGACCGGCCCGAGCTGAGGGCTCGGCTGGTGGGATACGTGGACGCCCTGGACGCCACCATCCGGCACATCCGCGCCACCATCTTCCAGCTGCAGCACGACCAGACAATGACCGAACCCCTGAAACGGCGTCTGCTGCAGGTCGTCGAGGAGCAGAAGGCCGCCCTGGGCACTGCCGTCGACGTCGGCTTCTCGGGTCCCGTCGACGAGCACGTGTCCGCCCATCTGGCCGAGGACGTCGTGGCCGTCGTACGGGAGGCCCTGTCCAACGCCGCCCGTCACGCCCATGCCGACACCGTCCGGATGTCCGTCACCGTGACCGGCACCTTCATCGAGGTGCAGGTCGAGGACGACGGCATCGGGCTGGGCAACACCACGCGTTGCAGCGGGCTCGCCAACCTTCGACGACGCGCCGAACGGCACCACGGCAGGCTCGAGGTCACCTCGTCCCCCGGACACGGCACCACTCTGCGATGGACCGGACGCTGCGAGGTGTAGCACCACGGTGTCGCGGCACTGGTGATGGCCCTCCCGCTGGTCGGGCTCGTCCCTCGACGTGGGTCGTGGGCCGCTTTCCGGATGGCTCGACTCAGAGGAGGACACGGCTGCAGGCAGGGGTTGCGCGCCGGGAGGAGGGCTGAGTCGGCGGTACGACGACCACCGAAGCAGCCGGCGAGGGCGACGCAACCCCTGCGCTGATTCTTCATGGTAGGCGCCCGCGCGCCCCGGACACCCCATGGGCTGCACATCGACACGGCCGCTGACGCGGTTTCAGGCGCTCACGCCGGAAGCATGCGAGCGGTCACTGGTCGTGGCCCTCCGGCGTCTCCGTGTGCACGTACTTGCCGCCACGCAGCAGTGAGGCGACGCCGGCGACCAGGCAGGCGGCCGTGGCGAAGCCGAACGCGACCGTGAGCCCGTCGGAGAACGGTCCCGAGATCAGCGCCGGGAAGAAGCTGCGTCCCGTGAGGTAGGCCGCCTGGTGCGCCGGCAGTCCCGCGAGGACGTGTGGCCCCAACAGGCTCTGGACCGGGTTGTAGCCGAGAAGAGAGGCGAAGAGCACCGAGACGGGGGGCAGTGCCCCGAGCCGTGCCGCGTCCGCGGCGGGCACCCCCTGGGCGGTCAGGCCGGAGCTCAGCGTGTGCGGCAGCGAGGTCGAGAGTCCGGTGATGATCAGGCTGAAGAAGATGCCGATGGACAGCACCATCGCGGCGTTCTGGAAGGTTGCGCTGATGCCAGCGCCGACACCGCGCTGGTCAGCCGGCAGGCTGTTCATGATCCCGGCCCGGTTCGGTGCTGCGAACAGGCCCATGCCGATGCCGTTGAGCAGCAGGACCGCGGCGAACTGCAGGTAGTCGAAGTTCACGGGCAGGAGCATCAGCCACACGAAGGTGACGGCGGCCAGCACCATGCCCCCGGTGGCGAAGGTGCGGGCACCGAACCGGTCTGAGAGCCACCCCGAGGTCGGCCCCGCGACGAGGAACCCGACGGTCAGCGGCAACATGTAGATCCCTGCCCACAGGGGAGTGGAGGAGAAGCTGTAGCCGTGCCGCGGGAGCCAGATGCCCTGCAGCCAGATGATCAGGATGAACATCAACCCACCCCGACCCAACGACGCGAGCAGGCTGGCCAGGTTGCCAGCGGTGAAGGCCCGGATCCGGAACAGTCCCAGGTGGAACATCGGCTCCGGGACCTTGGTCTCGATGACGCAGAACACCGCTAGCACGACCACTCCGCCGATCAGAGCCGTCAGCACCCACGGGTTCGTCCAGCCCATGGTGCGGCTGCCGTAGGGCTGGATGCCGTAGGTGATGCCGACCAGCAGTGCGATCAGGCCGACCGCGAATGTCGCGTTGCCCCAGACGTCCAGCTGCGCCGGTCGGCGGACTCCCGTGTCGTGCAGCTTGAGGTAGGCCCACACCGTCCCGAAGACACCGACCGGCACGGAGACCAGGAAGACCAGCCGCCACTCGACCGGGCCGAGGAGCCCACCGAGGACCAGTCCCACGAAGGAGCCGGCGATGCCCGCGACCTGGTTGAGTCCCAGCGCGAGCCCCCGCTGGTCGACCGGGAAGGTGTCGGTGAGAATCGCACTCGAGTTCGCCATCAGCATCGCACCGCCGACTCCTTGGCCCAGCCGCATCCCGATCAGCCACAGAACGCCCGGGGTGCCCCGCATCCAGGTCACGGAGAGCAGGATCGAGAACACCGTGAAGACCGCGAACCCGGCGTTGTACATCTTGACGCGGCCGAACATGTCGCCCAGCCGCCCGAAGCTCACGACCAGCACGGCGGTCACCACCATGAAGCCCATGATCAGCCAGAGCAGGTAGCTGGTGCTCGAGGGCTGCAACGGGTCGATCCCGATCCCCCGGAAGATGTCCGGCAGAGCGATCAGCAGGATCGAGGAGTTGACGGTCGCCATCAGGATGCCGAGCGTCGTGTTGGAGAGGACGATCCACTTGTAGTGGGCCCGAGCCGTGTCAGCGGCGGCCAGGGCCTCCCGGCGTCGACGACTGCTGGAGGGCAGCTCTGAGGTGTTGGTCATGGTGCCTCGTACGACGTTTAGTTGGTGTTACCGACTACTTTGGATCATACGGTCGGTTGCTCGACTCGCCTCATGACCCCTCGTGCTGCGCTGCCAGTGGCTCCGCGGCCCTAGGATGCAACGTCGGTGGACCAGCGCAGTTGGCGAAAGAGGAGCCGATGAGGATCAGCGACACCAGCGACCTGTGGTGGAAGACCGCGGTCATCTACTGCCTGGACGTGCAGACCTACATGGACTGGGACGACGACGGGATGGGCGACTTCACCGGCCTGGCGGAGCGCCTCGACTATCTGTCCGAGCTCGGCGTCACCTGCCTGTGGCTGATGCCGTTCTACCCGACCGCCGACCGCGACGACGGCTATGACATCACCGACTACTACGGGGTCGACCCGCGGCTGGGAAGCGCCGGAGACTTCGTCGAGGTAGTGCGCACGGCACGGGACCGCGGGATGCGGGTGATCATCGACCTGGTGGTGAACCACACCTCCGACCGGCACCCCTGGTTTCGGTCGGCCCGGTCGAGCCGGACCTCCCCGTTCCGCGACTTCTACGTCTGGCGAGCCGACGAGCCTCCGGACACCTCGAAGCAGGTGGTCTTCCCCGATCAGGAGGACAGCATATGGGAGTACGACGAGAAGACACGAGAGTGGTACCTACACCGGTTCTACCGCACCCAGCCGGACCTCAACATCACCAACCCGAAGGTCCGTGACGAGATCGCCAAGGCGATGGGGTTCTGGCTGGAGCTGGGCATCTCCGGCTTCCGCGTCGACGCGGTCCCCTTCATGCTCGAGACCACCGGCGTGGACGACCAGGAGATGGCACGCTTCCCCGACCCGCACCACTACCTGCGATCGTTGCGGTCCTTCCTCGGCCGACGCACGGGCGATGGCATCCTGCTCGGAGAGGTGAACCTGCCGCACAAGGACCAGAAGAGCTTCTTCGGCGGGACGGAGGGCGATGAGCTCACGATGCAGTTCGACTTCATCGGCATGCAGAACCTCTACCTGGCGCTCGCCCGCCAGGATGCCCGTCCGCTGGTGCGCGCGCTGAGGAAGCGACCCGTCATCTCCTCGGACTCACAGTGGGCCACCTTCGTTCGCAACCACGACGAGCTCACCCTCGACAAGCTCACGGACCGGGAACGCGGGGAGGTGTTCGCCGCCTTCGGCCCCGATCCGAGGATGCAGCTGTACGGTCGAGGGCTCCGCCGGCGGCTCCCGACGATGCTCGATGGTGACCCGCGCCGGATCCGGATGGCCTACAGCCTGATGTTCTCGCTGCCCGGGACCCCGGTCCTGTTCTACGGCGAGGAGATCGGGATGGGTGAGAACCTCGACATCGATGGGCGACTCGCGGTCCGCACCCCCATGCAGTGGAGCGACCAGCCCAACGGAGGGTTCTCCAACGCGGCTGCGAACCGGCTCAGGAGGCCGGTCGTGACCGGCGCCTTCGGGCCCGGGCACGTCAACGTGGCAGAACAGCGCACCGACCCCGACTCGTTGTTGACCTTCATCTGCCTGCTGATCAGGCGCTATCGGGAGTCACCCGAGCTCGGGTGGGCGGACCTGCAGATCCTCGACCAACCGGTTCGCCAGGTCCTGGCCCACGAGTGCGCGTGGGACGACCGCCGCATCGTCGCGGTGCACAACCTCGGCCCCGACGCCTGCACAGTGCCCCTCACCCTCGAGCGCTGCAGCCGCGACGACCACCTCCTCGACCTGCTCGAGGACGCCGGCCACATCGACCTCGACGACGAGGGCCGGTGCGAGGTCGCGCTCGAGGGGTACGGCTACCGGTGGCTACGGCTGATGCCCCGCAACGGCAGGCGCCTCGCGTGACATGCCAGGCTCAGCCCCTCACGGAACTGGGACCGCTACCGCGGCAGTGAACGCCTCCTGGTCGTTGGCCACGCGCCCGTCCGCCGTGCGCTGGGTGCAGATGCTGGGGGATGCGGCGGCGCCGGTGGAACAGCCGAACAGCTCCGGGGTCCGGGTGTCCGACCAGGCGGGGTGCGCGACGCCGTGGTAGGCGGCGAGGCCCGTGTAATCGCCCCAGAAGTCACCCTCGAACTGAGTGGGGGCCGGCAGGGACGATGTCGTGACGCGACGGGATGCGAAGTGCGCGAGGTCGCTCGAGCCGGACAAGGTGAAGTCGGAGCTTCCGGTGAGCTCGTCGCTGCCGTACTGACGGTCGTAGTAGGACACGGCCAGCTCACCGGTCCTCGTGAAGTCGGACCACTGGAACCACTGGCTCGAGGCTGCCTGACCCCTGGTCGAGGTGATCGACGTGAGGCGGCGAGGGTCGGTCGTCGTGCCCGTGAACGACGCGCCGGCATCGCGGGAGACGCTGACCAGGATGTCGTTGTTGCAGGCACCCCGCTTGCGGACACCGTCGTAGGTGTCGAGGCCCGATGCGGCGAACCCGGTCGGCACGCAGCCGTTTGACTCGTTCGAGTGCCTGTTGATGTAGGAGCCGACCGTCACGGCCACCCGTCCTGGGTGCCGCGGGTCGACGACGCCGACCGGGTAGTTGGTCGCACGGAAGAAGGACGTGTTGTCGCGCTTGTCCGGCACGCACGACCGTCCCGGGTCCTGACCTGTGTAGGTCGCGCAGTCGGGGAGGTCGTAGTAGTCGGTCACCTTGACCGGGTCGGAGAAGGACGCGCCGCCGTCGGTGGACTTGGCGAGCAGGATCTGGTTGCGGTTGTCCTCACCGCTCACGGTGTTGTTGAAGTTGGCCCACACGACGTACAGCGTGCCGTCGGGGGCCGTGAACGGTTGCGAGTCCTGGTTCTCGTTGCACGTGCCCTGCTTGGTTCCGGCCCCGAACGTGTCGGTGCACAGGGGACTGGTCCTGCTCACCAGCGTCGGAGCGCTCCAGGTCTCGGCGTAGTCGGCCGAGTGGCTCTCGTAGATGTAGCCCGACCCGTCCGCGGCGAAGGTCGTCCAGGTGACGTAGACGCGGTCGCGGAAAGGACTGCTCGTGTGGTCGTCGACGGTGAGCAGCTGCTTGTCGAGGAACGGCTGCGTGCCGGTGCCGGCGACATCCGGTTGCTCGGTCACGACGCGGGCTGGGAACGTGTACGACGCCCCCGCATTGCCGGTCGAGCGGAAGACGAGCAATGCGCTGGACAGGTCGGGGTTCGAGCTCACCGGAGCACCTCGGTTGAACACCTGGCAGCTGACGTAGGCGTTGCCACGGGTGTCGAAGGCGGTCGAGGTGTCTCCGCCGGCACCCCAGTACTGGCGTGCCGCCCCGCCGTACGCAGCCCCTGACGTGAACCCGAACGGCACCGCCGTGTCGCTGAAGGACCTCCCTCGGTCGGTGCTGGTGTAGGAGAAGCAGCCCCCGTCGCCGCGACGGTAGTCGTTGGAGCTGCCCAGGAGGGAGCCTGGGCGCCGGTGGTCCTCGGCGAGGAAGGTCTCGTTCTGCGCCTGGCCCCGGCCGGCAAGGGTCGCGTCGGACACGTTCTGGCAGTCGGTGTCCATGTTGACGTTCGACCCGAAGTGGTACGCGCAGCCGGCGGCGGATCGCGGCACGTAGAAAGGTGCGTTGCCGGCCGCCGGACGCGCCTGCAGGTGCCCTGACGCGCCCCGATGGGAGAGCGTTCCTCGAAGCGCGTCGATCTCGCTGCTCGCGAACCCCGACAGGTGTCTCTTCTGCACCTTCGTGAGGTGGTCGTAGGTCATCGGCTTCGCCACCCCGGACGTCTGCAGCCCCGGCAGGAGCACCATCCCCGTGACCACCAGCCCGACAAGACCTGCTACCCGACCGCGCATCCCGACCTCCACTGGGCGACGTGATCACCTTTACCAAATGCTCGACAGCCGTGCAAGACCCCGGAGGTGTGCGCGGGGAGGCAGGAGTCGGTGCGGTCCGACTGAACCGCGTGCGTCGAGGGGAGGCACTTGCCGAGCCAGCGCAGGCTGCCGCCGATGCGCCTGTTCTGGTGTCAGCTACGCGACATCTCGGTCTTGAACCGAGATGTGCCCTGGGGAGCCCCGTGCGTGGTGTGTGCTGAGGAGGTGAGTGCCAATCATGAAGAGGACGAGCTGTCCCAACGCCGGGTCGCGAAGGGCGAGAACCGGCTGCCTCCGGCTCTCGCCGTGGTGGCGGCGATCATCGTCTACGCCCTGCTGCCCGACTCGGTGCTGTTCACCCCACGGTTCGTGATCCCGGGCCTCGAGGTCCTGCTGTTGGTAGCGCTCGTAGCAACGAACCCCCGGCGGATGACCAGGGAGAGTCGCTGGTCACGGTGGGCCTCGGCCGGACTCGCTGGGATCGTGATCGTCACGAACCTCGCCGCCCTCGGTCTGTTGATCGAGACCTTGAGCCGGCATTCCACCGGCGGGCCCCCGCTCCTCATAGCGGCGATGCAGGTCTGGGTCACGAACGTGATCGGGTTCGCCCTGCTCTACTGGGAGCTGGACCGTGGCGGCCCGGTGGCCCGGCGTCGACTGCGTCGCAAGGATCTCGCCGCCGCGGACTGGCGGTTCTCCCAGGACGAGAACGACGACACCGTCATCGAGGTCAAGAAGACCTCGAGCGAGTACTCCGGATGGATACCCGTGTTCGTCGACTATCTGTACCTGTCGGTCACCAACTCGAGCGCGTTCAGCCCCACGGACACCATGCCACTGACCAGCCGAGCGAAGATCTTGATGGCAGTCCAGGCAAGCGCCGCTCTCCTGACGTCTTTGCTCGTGATCGCACGAGCCGTCGGCACCCTCGGCGGCTGACGCCCCGGGGCTGGCTATCTCGGGTCGAGGACGAAGACCCGAAGCTGCCGGTGACCGCGGATGCGCTCGTCGTAGCGGGCCGTGCCGGGAAACAGGACGGCTGCGGTGGCGAGGATCGTGCGGAGCTCCTCGCCGTCGGCGGCCCTCGCACGCACGCGGCGGGTGACTCCTCGAAAGGTGATGCTGGCCTCCGGGTGGGCCTCGAGGTTGAGCACCCAGGCAGGAGTCGCAGGCTGGCCGAAGTTGGTGCCCAACAGCGCCAGCGTGTCCCCGAAGGGCACCGCGATCAGGTGTGTCGCACGGGTGAGCCCACTGCGTCGCCCGCGGGTCTCGACTGTGACCACCGGAAGGCCGGCCAGCACGGCCGGCAGGCTGAACCGGCCCTTGCTCAGCCGGGTGGCGAGCCCGTCCAGTGGCACCAATGTCCGCGGGGTCATCCAGCCGCCCACCCGAGAGGCGGCGAACGCCTGGACCAGGCGGTGCAGCCGGATCGGTGTCGGGTAGGCGTAGCCGAGGTCAGCGGCCAGCCCCATGCAGTGACCGTAGCAGTGCGCCGACCAACGGTCGGCCTCGAACCATGTGGCTGTCATCGGCGAGGTTTGCCCACGAGGTTTCATCACCGAGGTTTCATCACCGAGGTTTCATCACATGGTCACGAAGCACCGGTTCTCCGACGTCGGCTCCGGTTTGTTCGTCGCGGTTGATGCGGAATCAACGACTACGGGGTACTTTGCTGCCTATCCTGCGACTGTCGAGCCGAGGCAGTTCTTCGCGGTGGCGGTGTACCCAGACCGGGGGGCTCGGAATGGTCAAGTTTCGTTTCTGCTTCGTCGTACTAGCACTTCTCGTCCTGATGCTCGCGGGGGTCTCCCCGGGTTGGGCGGACACCACGGTGACGGCCAAGCTCAAGGAGTCGAACCACAGCGGGGTCACGGGCACGGCTTCCCTCACCGCCACGGACGACGGAGGACTCCGGGTCGTCATCCACGCTCGCGGGTTGGTGCCCGGCATCCCGCATGCGCAGCACATTCACGGGTCCACGGGCGGCGGTCACTACATGTGTCCGTCGGCGGCGGACGACACCAACGGTGATGGCCTCCTGACGAACGAGGAGGCTGCGGGCGAGTACGGCAACGTGTTCTTCGCCCTGACGACGCGCGGCGACACCTCACCGAAGAGCGGTCTGGCTCTGAACCGGATGCCAGTTGCGGACGCGTCCGGCCACCTCGACTACCAGAGGACGTTCTCCGCGGACGAGCTGCCCAAGGGGCTGCTGGAGCACCTGTCCCAGTCGCACGTCGTCCAGCACGGAATCGACGTGAACCACAACGGTCGCTACGACATGGCGGGCGCGGGGGTCTCCACCTTCGCCCAGAACCTCGGGCTGAACGGCGTTCCCGAGGAGGCCACCGACCCGGCCAGCTGTGGGGTGGTGACGGGGGCGATGGCTCCGATGTCCCCGCATGGTGGCGTGGAGACCGGGGGTGGGAGCTCGAGCGCCCTCGACCTACCTGTCGCAGCCGTCGGGGTCCTGCTGGTCCTCGCCTCGCTGCTGGGCCTGTTGATGGTGAGGCGGGGTCACGCCGCGCAGCGCTGACCCGGACCGGCTGGGACAAGGCGATGTGTGGACCTTCTGAGGACGTGCTATGACGAAGGGGAGGCTCCTGGTGGCTGCGGTCGCCGCCTTCACGTTGGGTGTGCTCGTGACCCTCCTGGTCAGGAGCCCCGGTGACCGCGCGACCTCGACGGGCGAGGGACCTGCCTCGGGCCCGAGCAGTGCCTCCGCACATTCGAGCACCTCCCCGACAACGGCTGCCTCAGGGGAGAATCCGGTCAGAGCGGAGAATGCTGCCGGGTCCGGATCGCGGATCGAGACGACGGCGTCGTCGTACTTCGGCAGACCGTTCGAGACGATCCAGATCGGGGGCAGGTACCTCGGAGTCCACAGTCCCAGGAGGCTGCACGTCGAGCTTCGACAACGGCAGGGGTGGACGCAGTTCCCTTTGCCGACGGTCACCGAGCCGTCGGGACGGTTCCGCGCCTACGTCGAGCTCGGGCTCGGTGTGTACCGGCTTCGCCTCGTGGACCGCGATCAGCACCGGGCCTCGAGGGTCGTGACCGTGCTCGTGTTCTGATCACGGCCGATGCCGATGGCTCGTGGCATGTGCGGACACGAGCGTGGCGAAGGCGACGACGTTGTCGCGGTAGCGATGAACGGACGGGTCGAACTGGCCGCCGCAGGTGATGAGCCGCAGTCCCGCGTGGTTGATCCCGCCGAAGACGGCTCGCGTCGGGAACCGCGACTTCGCGAACCTGCTCACGCGGGTCACGGTGAACACGGCGACCCGATCGTCGCTTCGAGCCACCTCGACGACGTCACCGCGTCGTAGCTCCGCCAGCCGGAAGAACACCGCCGGCACCTGGTTCCAGGTCACGTGGCCTGCGATGACCGCGGGTCCGAGTGCACCAGGCGTGGGCCCGAGGTAGTACCAGCCCGCGGTCGCCGGATCCTTCGGCACCTCCATGGCGCCATGCGTGTCGACACCCAGACGCACCAGCCGGGAGGCCACCTGCAGCCGCGGAATGGAGACGTGCACCGGCACCGCCGCGGGTAGGACCGGCCCGGTGACGAGGTCCTGGACGCCGCCGCGCTTCCTCTGGACCTGGATCGGCTTCGGAGCCGGCTGGGCCCGGTCCGTGGGCCGAGAGGACGCCTCTCCTGCGGGGGACCCGGACGGCACGGACGGCGGGGACGAGGGCCGAGCCAGGGCGGAGACGACCAGCGCCACGCCGACAAGACCTACGAGCGCCGCGAGACAGGCTGCGTAGGTCCTCCAGCTCCAGTTTCGAGTGGGCATTCGTTGCTCTCCTCCCACTCGGGCTCGAGAGTGACGGGGCACCGCTCATTGTGCAGGACAGCCACGCACACCGCCTCTCCGGGGAGGAGGCTTCGAGCCCGGCGACACCGCAGTCAAGACGCCGCCAGCAGGTGGGCTACCTCGACCGGCGGGCAGTGCGCGGGTCATCCGCAGTGGTCAGACGTGCCCGCTGAGCTGGGCCAGCCGGGCCGCGAGCGCGTCGACCATCGCGCTGGCCCTCTTGGCTGAGATCGCCGACGTGCGGTCACCGCCCTGGCTGGACACCGCGAGCACGTCGACCGAGAGCTTCGCACCCCCGGCCAGCGCCCGCAGCTCGTCGACCTTGTCGCCGAACGGGGACCCACTGCCCGGTGAGTAGTAGCGCACCACCTCGTCCAGCTCGTCGGCGTACAGGTCGGCCTTGGTCACGGCGATGACCAGCCAGACCGGCTTGTCGCGGCGGACGGCCATCGAGGCGATCCGGTGCGAGGTGATCAGCCAGTCCTCGAGCTCCGCGGCGAGCTGCTCCTCGCGGGTGGCGGTCGCCGTACCTGTGGTGCCTGCGGTGCGCCGGGGGGTGGCGTGACCGTTGGCGACGACGTGGATCACCCCGTCGACCGGCTCGTCGTGGAAGACCTCGTCGAGGGCACTGAGCCGCGTCGCCGCGTTGTCGCCCGGCACCACCAGGAATCGGAAGCCGTGCAACCGACGAGAGCGGCGGGTACGGCGTTCCATCACCGCCGAGCCGACCTCGGCCACGCCGACGCCAGAGGTGCGTCGCGCCAGCCGATCGGCGAGCTGGGTCTTGCCCACCCCAGTCATGCCCGTGACGGCCACCGTCGGGAAGCGTCGCCGGAACAGTCGGCTGATCTGCTCCGGCGCCGACGTGAGAGTGGTCAGCACACCACCGGCGATGGTCGCGCCCAGGGCGGTGCGACCCGAGCTGGGCAGCATCGTGCGGAGTCGGGTGGCTGAACGGGACACGGGGCCTCCTCGGCCTGCGGGTCGGGAGCCGGCTGGCAGCCTCGAGCCTACGTTCCGCCGGCCGCCTCTCCCGTCACCGCATGATCGCCCGGCGAGGACCAGCTCACCAGGCGGCCCGGCTCGGCTCAGAGGATCCTGAACAGGTCGTCGACGCCATAACCCCGGACCAGCTCGCGGGCGACCGTGACCGAGTCCACCAGGGGATGCAGGGCGAACGCCGTCGTCGCCAGCCCGACGTCGCGCGCTAGTGCGGCGCGGATGGTGAGCTGCTCGACCGCCTTCACCTGGTTCATCAGCCCGAGCTGGTGCGGGTCCGGAGCTCTGGTCGACAACGGGACGGCACCGGCGGCGTCGACATGGCAGGGCACCTCGACCACGCCGTCCGGGGACAGCCCCGAGAGGGTCGTCCCGTTGCGGACGTTGAGGATCATCGTGGTCGGCACTCCTCGCATCACCGCCGCCATGAACGCCAACGCGACTCCCTCGTAGCCGCCGCCCGAGATGTCCCCCGCGTCGCGCTCCTCGTCGTCGTTGCGCACCTCGGCCATGTAGCTGGCGTCCCGCTCGGCACGCGCCTTCTGCCACTGCTGGTACGCCTGCGCGGGATTCGCGGCCACCGCCTCGTAGAACGCCCGCTGCTGCCGCAGCAGGTAGTCGCCCCGGGTGTCAGGCTCCTGACGGATGGACGCGATCGCGTCGCGCGCGAAGTAGTAGTAGTAGAGGTACTCGTTGGGCAGCGCCCCGAGCGCCTGGACCCAGTCGACACCGAAGAGCCGTGCCTCCTCGACGCCGCGCAGCGCTGACTGGTCGGCAAGCAGCCGGGGGAGCACGTCCTCGCCGTCGTGGATCAGCCCGCGCAGCCAGCCGAGGTGGTTCAGCCCCAGGTAGTCCGGGCGGGTTTGCACCGGATCGAGGCCCAGCGCCGTCGCCGCTCGCCGGGCCAGGGCGATGGGGGAGTCGCAGATCCCGACCACCCGCCCACCGAGCACCGTCTGCATCGCCTCGGTGACCATGCCGGCGGGGTTGGTGAAGTTGATCACCCAGGCGTGTGGCGCCAGGCGCACCACGGCCTCGGCGATGCGCATCGCCTCCGGGACCGTGCGCAAGCCGTAGGCCACGCCGCCTGGACCGGTCGTCTCCTGGCCGAGCACGCCGAGGTCGAGGGCGACGTGCTCGTCGCGGGTGCGGCCCTCCAGGCCGCCCACACGGATCGCGGAGAAGACGAAGTCGGCGCCGGTCAGCGCGGCCCCGAGCTCGGTGCTGACGCGTACGTTGGGGGCGTCGTCGACCCCCTCGGCCATCTGACCCAGCACGTGTCGCACGGCGCGGAGGCGGGCGGCATCGACGTCGTACAAGGTCACCTCGTCGACCCGCGGTTCACCGTGGTCGCCCAGCAGCGCGCCGTACACCAGCGGCACGCGGAAACCGCCGCCGCCGAGAACCGTCAGCCTCATGCGAGCACCACCTCGACACCGGCCTCGCGGCACGTCGTGACCATCGCGTCGTGCAGGCCCTCGTTGGTGACCAGCCCCGACAGCTCACGCATGTGGCAGACCTTCAGGCCGCCCGAGCCGGGGAACTTGTGCCGGTCCGCGAGCAGCACGGCACGGTCGGCCGCCGCGATCATCGACCGCTTCACCTGCACCTCCACCCGCGTGCTGTCGAGGACGTCTCCGCCGGTGCGCACCCCGCTGGTCCCCAGGAAGGCGAGGTCGGCACGCACCTGGTCGAGCCCGGTCTCCGTGAGCAGCCCCACCAGGGAGTGGTACGACGCACGCACCACCCCACCGAGCATGATCAGCTCGACCGCCCGGTCACCGCGGAGCACGTCCAGCACCGCGAGGCTCGAGGTGATCACCGTGACCGAACGGCCGACCAGCTCTCGTGCCAGCTGCACGACGGTGGTGCCGATGTCGAGGAGCACGACGTCACCTTCCTGCACCATCTCCGACGCCCGCCTGCCGATCGCGCGCTTGTCGACGACATCGTGCTCCGCGACCCGCTCGAAGGGCAGGTCACCGTCCGCGTCGTCGGTGATGGCAGCGCCGCCGCGCACCCGCTGCACCGTGCCGCGGTCGTCCAGCCGGGCCAGGTCGCGGCGCACGGTCGAGGCGCTGACCTTCAGCCGCTGTGCCAGGTCGTCGACGCTCGCGGGGCCTCGGGAACGAAGCACCCGGATGATCTCCGCCTCTCGCCGCGCTTGGAGCATGCGCGGAATCTACCAAGCCGTGCACGCCTCTGCATCGTTCTGCTCGTTGCTGAGCGGGCCTGATCGTCGATGATTGCCGAGCGTCCCGCCGATGACCTACTATCGCCGAGCCGGGACGGCAAGATGGGGCGGCGGGAGCTGATGACCACACAGGACCAGCCGGTGGCGACCACCGAGCGCGTCACGCAGCCGACGTTCGATCTGCTCCTGTCCGGGACGGTCTTCCTCGACATCATCTTCACGGGTCTGCCCGCGCTGCCACCTCCGGGCGTGGAGACCTGGGCGACGGGCATGGGGTCATCGCCGGGCGGCATCGCCAACCTCGCCACCGCAGCCGCGCGGCTCGGTCTGCAGACCTCGTTGGCGGCTGCGTTCGGCGACGACGTCTATGGCGAGTTCTGCTGGCGGACGCTGGCCGACCAGGAAGGCGTCGACCTCTCGCGCTCCCGCTCCTTCCCGCACTGGCACTCCCCGGTGACCGTCTCGATGTCCGCCGAGGGCGACCGCACGATGGTCACCCACGGACATCCCGCCCCCATCCCCGCTGATGAGATGATCGGGCGCCCACCAAGGTCTCGGGCCGTCATGGTCGATCTGGACGCCGAGAACCGCATCGTCGCAGGCGGCCACCCCTCCTGGGTAGACCTCGCCCGGGCCGACGGGGCCAAGGTGTTCGCGGACGTTGGATGGGACGACTCGGGAGCCTGGTCACGCAGCGTGCTCGACCAGCTCTCGGTCTGCGACGCGTTCCTTCCCAACGCGGTGGAGGCGATGGCCTACACCGGCACCGACACGCCGCGGGAGGCGCTCTACGCGATCGCCGACCTCGTTCCTCTGGCCGTGGTCACCAACGGCATCAACGGGGCGATGGCGATCGACTCCACCACCGGCGAAGAGGCGGAGGTCCCGTCGCTGCGGGTGCACGCGATCGACCCGACCGGCGCCGGCGACGTCTTCGGCAGCGCCATGGTCCTCGGCACGCTGTCGGGCTGGCCACTGGCCGACCGGCTGGCCTTCGGGGCGATCTGCTCCGCGCTGGCGGTGCAGCAGTTCGGCGGGTCGCTGGCCGCGCCCGGCCTCGGTGACGTGCTCGACTGGTGGCGCGTCGTGCGCTCCGACCTGAGCTCGGGTTCGTACTCTGCATCGTTGCGGCGTCGATACGCGTTCCTCGACGACCTGACTCCGTCGGCCCCGGTTCGGGACCGTCGCCGGGCCGCGGCCACCATCGCCCGCTGGTCCGACCTGGGGACGACACCTGACGAAACTTGAGGAAGACCAAGGAGACCGCTGATGACCACCACCTCGCCGTATTCCTCGCGACGCGCACTCACGTCCCGGGCGCTGGCCACCATCGCGGTGTGCGGTGCCCTCGCGCTCGGCGCCTGCGGCGCGCCCGGGTCGGGGAGCTCCCCGCACCCCAAGGCCAAGTCCCCCTCGAGCATCTCCACGAACCCGGCCAAGGCCGGCAAGGTCACTCTCTCGGTCTGGGACCAGGAGGTCCGCGGAGGACAGAACGCCGAGATCACCCAGCTCAACAAGGAGTTCTCGGCGAAATACCCCAACGTGACCATCAAACGGACCTCGAAGAGCTTCTCCGACCTCAAGACCACCCTGAAGCTGGCGCTGTCGGGGAACAACCCTCCCGACGTCGTGGAGGCCAACCAGGGCTACCCCGACATGGTGGCCTTCGTGAAGGCCGGGATGCTGCTGCCGCTGGACGCCTATGCCCAGGCCTACGGCTGGACGAAGCGCTACCCGGCATCCCTGCTGGCGCTGAACAAGGTGAGCTCGGACGCCTCCCACTTCGGTGAGGGCAAGCTCTACGGCCTCTCGCAGATGGGCGAGTACGTCGGTGTCTACTACAACAAGACCACGCTCAAGCAGCTCGGCCTGACACCACCGACCACCTGGTCCGAGCTGGTGGCGGACCTCTCGAAGATCAAGGCCAAGGGGGAGCTGCCGATCCAGTTCGGCAACCTCGACAAGTGGCCGGCCATCCACACCTTCGGGACCATCCAGGCCGCGACCGCCGGCAAGCAGGACGTGCGCAACCTGGTCTTCGGCACCGGCCACGCGGCCTGGACCTCGGCCCCGTCCGTGCAGGCGGCGAAGACCCTTCAGGAGTGGGCGACCAAGGGATACTTCCCCTCGGGCGTCAACGGCGTCGGGTACGACGATGCGAACAAGCAGTTCGCCCACGGCAAGGGCGTCTTCGAGATCACCGGCACGTGGGAGGCTGCCACGCTCAAGGGCCCCATGGGGTCTTCCCTCGGCCTGATGCCGACCCCGCCGGGGAGCAAGGGGCTGGCGAGCACCGGTGGTGAGTCGCTCGCCTTCGGCGTCACCTCGAAGTCGAAGACTCCCGACGTCGCGGCCGCGTACATCGACTTCATCACCAACCCCCATGCGGCCGACGTGATGCTGAGGACGGGCAACCTCCCGGCCGTCCCCGGACAGGCTGCGAGCTCCCTCTCCTCGGCCAGCCTCGAAGGGCAGATGGTCGCGGGCTGGCAGAAGATCAACTCCGCCGACGGTCTGGTGCCCTACCTCGACTACTCGACGCCGACCTTCTACGACACGATCACGGCCGCGCTGCAGGACCTCATCGGCGGCAAGTCCACGCCGCGGCAGTTCACCGAGACGCTCCAGGCCGACTACTCGAAGTTCCGCCAGGGCTGAGGAGACACTCTCGATGGCCAACCGGGCGCGCGCTGCGTACCGACGCCGCGCGCCGGGCGAGCCGCGAGCGCTCGGCTACCTCTACATCGCCCCCGCCCTCCTGGTCTTCGTGGCCATGGTCATCGTCCCGTTGGGACAGTCGGTGTGGTACTCGTTGTTCAACTGGGACGGTCTGTCCGTCGCCACCTGGGTCGGGGTGGACAACTACACCGCCCTGTTCTCCGACCCGACCCTGCGCGGCCCCTTCCTGCACGCCCTGGTGCTGCTGGTCTTCTACGCGCTGCTGCCGATCAGCCTCGGGCTGCTGCTGGCGGTGGTCATGTCACGAGTGCGGGTGCGGGGCCTGACCTTCTTCCGCACGGTGCTCTTCCTGCCGCAGGTGCTGGCGATGGTCGTGGTCGCGGTGACCTGGCGCTGGATCTACGCCCCCACAGGCCTGCTCAACCAGGCACTGCGCCTGGTCGGCCTCGGCGGGCTCACCGCTTCTTGGCTCGGGTCCTTCTCCCTCGCGCTGCCGGCCGTCGGCGTCGCGGGCACCTGGGTGGGTTTCGGCCTGTGCATGGTGCTCTTCCTGGCCGGCGTCCAGACGGTTCCCCGGGAACGCTACGAGGCGGCTCGCCTGGACGGCGCCGGGCCGTGGCAGGAGTTCCGGGCCGTCACCCTGCCGGCTCTCCGACCGCAGATCGCCGTCGCGGCGACACTGACGATCGTGGCGGGGCTGCGCAACTTCGACCTGATCTACCTGACCACGGCCGGTGGGCCCGGCACCAGCACCGCGGTGCCCGCCTACGAGGTCTACCACCGCGCCTTCGAGATCGGGCAGGTCGGCTCCGCCGCCGCGGTGGGCATCGGGCTGACGGTCCTGATCTTCGCGCTCACCGTGGTCGTCTCGCGGCTGGTGGAGGGCCACGAGTGATCAGTTCACGGCTGGACCGCGCCCTCACCTACGCAGTGCTGGTGCTCTTCGTCGTGGTTGCGCTGGTCCCGGTGCTGCAGATCGTCTCGACGGCGCTGTCCAGCAACGAGCACGCCCAGCCGGGGCTGCTGCTCCCTGACGGCCTGCACTGGCACAACTTCGTGGACGCCTGGCGCCGTGGCCACTTCGGGTCCTACCTGCGCTCGTCGGTGATCGTCACCGTGGTGGTCGTCGCCGCTGCGACCGTGCTGTCGACGATGGCCGCCTACGCCTTCGGAACCATGCGGTTCCCAGGCGTCAGCGTGCTGTTCTACGTGTTCCTCCTAGGGCTGACGGTCCCCGAGGAGGCGCTGGTCATCCCGCTCTACTACGACTTCCGCGGCCTCGGGATCACCGACACCTACTGGGCGCTGATCCTGCCCCAGACGGCCCAGTCGGTCGCCTTCGGCACCTATTGGATGCGCACCTACTTCAGCCGCAGCTCACGTGAGATCACCGAGGCCGCCCGGATCGACGGGGCCAACAGCTGGTCGGTCCTGTGGCGGGTGCTCGTGCCGTCTGGTCGTCCGGCGATCACCACACTGGTCGTGATCACCTTCATGTGGACGTGGAACGAGTTCCTGCTCGCACTGGTGATGGTCAGCAGCGACGCCCGTCGTACCGTCCCGCTCGGCCTGGCCTTCTTCCAGGGACAGCACTCCTCCGACGTCGCCCTGCTGGCCGCCGGTGCGGTGCTGGTCGCCCTTCCCGTCGTCATCGTCTACCTGGTGTTCCAACGCCGCTTCATCGAAGGCATGCTGAGCGGAGCGGTGAAGGAGTAACCGAATGTCTCGCTCAGGTGTGGGGGCGGCTCGCCGCTCACCCGTTCACGGAGAGGAAGCCGAGTAGATGCCAGAGCTGCTTGTCGACTTCATCACCTCACTCGACGGATACGGCGCTGCCGAGGGGTGGCCCGGTTGGTGGGGTTTGGAAGGGCCCGAGTACCTCGCGTGGTTGGCTGACCAGCCTGAGAAGGACTACACCGTCCTGATGGGCGCAGCCACGTATCGGCTCATGCACGGGTTCGCCAGCAGCGGTGAGCCAGGTACCGACTCGCTGGCTGCCATGTCGAAGGTCGTGTTCTCCAAGACCCTGGCCGAGCCGCTGGAGTGGGCGAACTCAACCCTGGTCACGGGCGACCCCGTGGAGACGGCGCGCGAGATGAAGGCCACCGGCTCCACCTCGATGCGGACCATCGGCAGCCTCACGCTGTGCCGCGCTTTGCTGAGCGCCGGGCTGGTGGACCGGTTCCGCGTCGTCGTCTTTCCGGTCATCACCGGACGTACCGGTAGCGATCGGATCTACGACGGGTACCCCGATGTCCTGCTCGAGATGATCGCCGCCCGCACGTTCGACGGCCGGCTACAGCTGCTCGAGTATCGGCCCACGGTCCTGGCTTCTCCCCGCTGACCGCGCTTCAGCCCACGTCCGCAACGCCGTGGCTGCGGGCTCAGGGGTCGCCTCGCCAGTGGTCGATACGGTGATGGTCGGGGGTGAAGCCATTGTTCACGCCTCCACCTTCGTTGGGCTACCTCAGGTTCCACCACGATGCCGGCGGCGGTGTCCGCTTCACGCGGGCCACTCGACACTGAAGTACTGCGTCTCGGTGAACTCGTTGAGCCCTTCGCGTGCCCCTTCTCGACCCAGTCCGCTCTGCTTCACTCCGCCGAAGGGGGCGGACGGGTCCGAGACGAGCCCGCGGTTGACCCCGACCATCCCGGCATCCAGCGCTTCAGCGAGCCGCAGCGCGCGTTGCAGGTCGCCAGCGAAGACGTAGGCGGCAAGGCCGTACTCGGAGGAGTTCGCGTAGTCGACGACCTCAGCGTCGGTACGCCACGTGACGATGGGAGCCACCGGCCCGAAGATCTCCTCCGCGACGATCCCGGCGTCGGGGCTGACGTCACTCAACACGATCGGTGGGCAGAACCAGCCCGTCAGCCCTTCCGGGACCGTCGCCTGGTGCGCGACCCGGGCTCCGGCGGAGATCGCGTCCGTGACCAGCTGCTCGGTCTTGGCCACGGCGCGCGCCGAGATCATCGGCCCGATGTGGGTGCCGCCGTCCTGAGCGGGACCCACCGCGAGGGCCTCCACCTGCGCGCCGAGCCGCGCGGTGAACTCGTCGGCGAGGTCCTCGTGAACGTAGAAGCGGTTGGCGGCGGTGCAGGCCTGGCCGCCGTTGCGGAACTTCGCGGTCATCGCTCCTGCCACGGCTGCGTCCAGGTCGGCGTCCTCCGTGACGATGAGGGGAGCGTTGCCGCCCAGCTCCATCGAGGAGTTGACAACCCGGTCGGCCGCCTGCCGCAGCAGGACCCGGCCCACGTTGGTGGACCCGGTGAAGGATATCTTCCGCACGCGGGTGTCATCGAGCCACCCGCTGACAACGGCCGGGGCGTCCAAGGTCGGCACCACGTTGACCACGCCGGCGGGCAGTCCTGCCTCGACGAGCAGCCGGGTGATGGCAAGCGCCGTGAGCGGTGTTTCGGCGGCCGGTTTCAGCATGACCGTGCACCCGGCCGCGAGTGCCGGAGCGATCTTCCGGGTCACCATGGCGGCCGGGAAGTTCCAGGGTGTCACCAGTGCGGCGACCCCCACAGGTCGATGGGTGACGATGGTCCGCGTGCCGCCGGCGGGTGACTCGCCGTAGCTTCCGTCGGTGCGGACGGTCTCTTCGGCGAACCAGCGGAAGAACTCCGCGGCGTACGTCACCTCTGCGCGTGCGTCGCGCTCAGCCTTGCCGTTCTCTGCCATGACCAGGGTGACCAGGCGTTCGCTGTCGTCAAGCATCAGCTCGTAGGCTCGGCGGAGGAGTTCGGACCTCTCGCGTGGTGGAGTGCGGCGCCAGCCAGGCAAGGCATCGCTCGCGGCGTTCACGGCTGCGGCCGCTTCCGTCGTGGTGGCGTTGCTCACCGAGGCGATCACCGCGCCGGTGGCCGGGTCGTCGACCTCAAAAGTCGAGGCCGCGCTCGTCCATCGGCCTGCGACGAAGACGGCCGACGCGGGTTCGAGCGA
>JAICWH010000190.1 GCA_025934895.1 Nocardioidaceae bacterium
CGAGCGGCTGGTCGCGGCCGGCGTGGCCACCACGGTCGTCAACAAGCGGGAGTTCATCGGGTCCGGCCTCACCGTCGCGGGCCAGCGCGGAGCGTCGTTCGTCGGCGCGGACAAGATCGGTGAGCGGATGGCCGCCGTGCGCCAGTGCTCGGACACGACACCGTCGCTGACCTACATGTATGAAGGCGACCTCGACTGGACCGGGCACCGCCACGGGGTCGCCTCGTTGTCCTGGGAGCTCCAGCTCTCCATGGTCGACGCCGCGGCCGAGCAGCTGCGCGAGACGCTGCCCTCCAGCACGCGCATCGTGGTGGTCGCCGACCACGGCATGGTCGACTCACCGGCGGAGTCCCGGCTCGACGCGGACGACCATCCTGCTCTGCTCGACGGTGTCGCGCTTCTCGGCGGGGAGGCTCGGTTCCGGCACCTCTACTGCCGCGGCGGCGCGGTCGCTGACGTGGTGAGTGCCTGGCGGTCCGTCGTCGGCGAGCGGGCCGAGGTGCTGACCCGCGACGAGGCGGTGGACCGCGGCTGGTTCGGTCAGGTGGCGCCCGTCGTACGCCCGCGGCTCGGGGACGTGATGGTGGCCGCCCGCGGCGACTTCTCGGTGATGAGCAGCAGTGCGTTCCCCTACGAGACCCGGCTGGTCGGCCTGCACGGCTCGCTCACGTCGGCCGAGATGCTGGTGCCCGTCCTGGTGATGTGAGGGGATGGCAGGATGACCCGCTGTGGCCGAGCTGCAGTTCTTCACCGGGACGATGGACTCCGGCAAGTCGACACTGGCCCTGCAGACCAACCACAACCACGCGGCGCGCGGCCGGGTCGGCCGGTTGTTCACCAGCCACGACCGGGCCGGCGCGGCGACGGTGTCGAGCCGTCTCGGTCTCGAGCACCCGGCCGTCGAGGTGCCCGAGGGGCTGGACTTCTGGGGCTACGTCGTCGACGCCCTGACCCGCGGCCGGCGCGTCGACTACCTGGTCTGCGACGAGGCCCAGTTCTACACCCCGGCGCAGGTCGACCAGCTCGCTCGGGTCGTCGACGACCTGCGGGTCGACGTGTTCGCGTTCGGGATCCTCACCGACTTCCGCACCCACCTGTTCCCCGGGTCCGGCCGGCTCGTCGAGCTCGCCGACCGCGTGCACGTGCTGCAGGTCGAGGCCCTGTGCTGGTGCGGCCGTCGGGCCACGCACAACGCCCGCACGGAGAACGGCGTGATGGTCACCGAGGGTGAGGTGGTGGTCGTCGGGGACGTGCCGGACCGTGGCGAGGCGGCACCCGAGGTCGGCTACGAGGTGCTCTGCCGACAGCACCACCGCCGCCGGCTGACGGCTTCCCGCGCCCGAGCGGTGTCCATGGTGGGTGAGCCGCTGCCGTTCAGCTGAGGCTACTGGTTCCACTTCGGGTCGTTGTCCCACTCCTCGTTGCGCTCCTGCACCTTCTCCAGCGCGCGCGCCGCGTCCTCGCGGGTGGGGTAGGGGCCGAGCCGGTCCTTGTTCTTGCACCCGTGGTGCTGCCCCTCGACCGCGTGGTGGTTCAGGCAGAACCAGAACTGCTCGTCGTCGCTCATCTCGCTTGTCCTCTCCTTGGTGGGCCGGAGCCGGGACCGTACCCAGGCCAGGACAGACTGAGTCCCGTGACCTCTCTGATCTCAGCCCCGGGCCTGCTCCGGGTGCTTGCCGGGGTGACGGTGCTGGACGTGCGGTGGCAGCTCGAGCGCACCGATGGTCGCGAGCAGTACGCCGCCGGCCACGTCCCCGGGGCCGCGTACGTCGACCTGGAGACCGACCTCGCCGACCCGCCCGGGCCAGGGGGTCGGCACCCGCTGCCGGACCCCACCCGGTTCGGGGCCGCCATGCGCAGGTGCGGGGTGCGCACGGACCGGCCGGTGGTCGTCTACGACGACTGGTCGGGCCTGGCCGCGACCCGGGCCTGGTGGCTGCTGCGCCACCACGGGCACCGCGACGTGCGGGTCCTGGACGGTGGCTGGTCCGGATGGCGGGCCGCGGGCGGCGTCGTCGGCACCGACCTCACGCCCGCAAGACCCGGGGACTTCGAGCCGGACCCCGGCCACCTGCCGGTCGTGGACGCCGACGGCGCCGCGCGGGTCGCCGCTGACGGGGTGCTCCTGGACGCACGGGCAGCCGAACGGTTCCGGGGCGACGTCGAGCCGGTCGACCCGGTGGCCGGCCACATCCCCGGCGCCGTCAACCTGCCGGCCAGCGGGAACCTCGACGGCGGCAGGTTCCGCTCACGCGACGCCCTCGCGGCGGCCTATGCCCGCACCGAGGGCGCGGCCGAAGTGGCGGTGTACTGCGGCTCCGGGGTGACCGCGACCCACGACCTGTTCGTGCTGCACGAGCTGGGCCGGGTGGCGGCGCTCTACCCCGGCTCGTGGAGCGAGTGGGTCACCGACCCGGCCCGCCCGGTGGCGGTCGGCGACGACGCACCGGAGCGCCCCCCAGGACCGGCGGGGGCGGCACGGGGCGTCTAATGGCCCGTCGGGGGGTCGGCGACCTCCTAGGGGCCGCCCTCCGACGCTGTGTCGGCTGCGCGTCGGGCTCCCCGGGTCAGTCCCGCTTGCCGCCGCCGAACATGATGTCGTCCCAGCTCGGCACGGACGCCCGCCGGTTCCTCCTCGGCCGCGGCTGCGCGTCGACGACGGCCGGCTGGTGCTCGTCCGCCTCGCTTCCGAGCTCGACGCCCACCGCAGCGGGGTCCTCGCTCGAACCGGGGTCCGAGGTGACGTCGGCTTCCGGGGCGCAGGCCACCTCGACGCTCTCGGCCGCCTCGCGGGTGGTCGGCCGGTCACTCGCCTGGGTGGCGATCCAGTCGGCGTCACCGCTCACCAGCTCGATGGCGTCCTCACCGAGCGGCAGCTCGTCGCCGCGCCCGACGGAGGCGAGGCGTCGCGGTCCCGGGGTGCTCCGCGGCTGCGGCCCCTTCACGGCGCTCTGCTCGCCGACCAGCCAACGGGCCTCGTCGTCCTCGGCCACCACATAGCTGCCCGGAGCGTCGAACGCGAACTCGGCGTGCCGCGGACTGTCGCCCGAGCGGTAGTCGGCGACCAGCGCCCACCGGCCGTCCTCGCGCCGCCAGGCGTCCCACGCCACACCCGCCGGGTCGACGTTGCGGCTGCGCAGCCGCTCGGCCACGGCATCCGCCAGGATCCGCGCGGGCCCCTCGCCCGCGGTCCGGCGCACGGAGGCGCGCTGCGCCCGGTCCGCGATGTGCGCTCGCTCGGCGAGCACCGGGACGGCGTAGCCCATCACCTTGTCCAGGGTGGTCTGGGCGACAGCGGCGACCTCCTCCGGGCTCGCACCGGAACGGATCCGGGCCTGGATGTCGCGGGGACGGAGCGAGCTTTCCATGGTGATCTCCAGCTGGCCGAGGCGGGCGTGCTCGCCGCGGAGCGCGGCCCTGAGTCTGGCGTCGGCTGGAAGGGTGAACTCCTCGCCCGAGTCGCTGACCAGAACCAGCCTCTGGTTGTCCTCGGTCAGCCCCACCAGGGTGAGGTCACGGTCCTTCATGGGTTCGCCGGCTCCTTCGTCGGTTCGTGCGTGGCCCGAGCCTACGTCCTCGCGGGCCCGCTCAGCGGTAGCCGCCCGGCGGGTCGCAGAGCCACCTGCACGGCGTGCGGAGAGCTCGGCGGGGCCTACCAGGACATCGTCCCCGGGTCGCCCTTGAACGGCCCGACGACCGAGGAGGTCACCCAGCCTCCGTAGAACCCGCCGGGCTGCGCCCGCACCACCTCGCCGTCCACCGTGCACCGGTCCATCGCCCCCGGGTAGAGCGCCACGTGGTCCGCGATCGCGGCGTACGGCGGGGTGGGCGTCGGGTAGTACCAGGCCGCCCGGGCCGCGACCGTCTCGCCGCCGAGCACGTGGAGGTAGGCGGCCTGCCCCTTCCACTCGCAGAACGAGCCGCCGCCGGCCGGCCGCAGCGCGCCCGTGACGAAGCAGGACATCGGCAGATAGAAGGTCGGCGGGTGGCTGGTCTCGAGCACCCGCAGCGCGTCCTGCGTCCGGGCCACCACGACCCCGCCGAGGACGACCTCGATGTCGAAGTGGGACCGCTCCAGCCGGGGCGGTCGCGGGTAGTCCCAGACGGACTCCTGGCCGGGTCCGGGGCGGTCGGGAGTGGGACGTCGCAGGGTCACCAGGTGAGCACCCTCTCGAGGTAGGCGTCGGTGAGGAGCCGGTCGGGTCCATCCTGTCCCGGAGCTCCACGAAGTCGGTGCGGCCGGTCCGGGAGGTGTCGGGCAGGGCGAGGCAGACCGAGGCCGGGCCTGGACCAGCTCGGCCACCTCGGGGGACGCCAGGACAGGCCGGGCATACTTAGGAGGTGGCGGCTCCGATCCTGACCAAGGCGCTCCGGGACGTGCGCACGACGATCGGCGACCGGCTCTTCGAGCGGGTCGCGGGGCCCGAGGGGCCGCACCGGCGGGACCGGATCCATGGCTCCGCGGGCCCGCGGTGGTTCGAGGAGGGCTCGCCGATCCAGCAGGTGCACGGGGACGCCTCGATGTTCGTGGGCGGGATCCGCGCCCTGCTGCTCCAGTCCCTGCACCCGCTCGCGATGGCCGGTGTGATGGACCACTCGGGTTTCCAGGGTGACCCCTGGGGGCGGCTGCAGAGGACGTCGTACTTCCTGGCGGTGACCACGTTCGGCACCGTCCCGGACGCGAAGAAGATGGTGGCGGCGGTCCGCCGGGTGCACGAGACGGTCGTCGGCACCGCGCCGGACGGCCGGCCCTACTCGGCCTCCGACCCGCACCTGCTGCGCTGGGTGCACGTCGCCGAGCTGGACAGCTTCCTGGCCGCGCACCAGCGCTACGGCGCGCGGCCGCTGGACGCCGAGGGCCGCGACACCTACGTCGCCCAAGCGGCCCGGGTCGCCGAGGAGCTCGGGATCGACGACCCGCCGCGCAGCGAGGGCGAGCTGCGCGAGATGCTCCGGGCCTACCGCCCGGAGCTGCAGAGCACCCCCGAGGCCCGCAGGACCGCCCGCTTCCTGATCCTCAACCCGCCGCTGCCGCTGCCGGCCCGGGTGCCCTACGGAGGTCTGGCGGCGTCCGCGGTGGCGCTGATGCCGGTGTGGGCGCGCCGCAAGCTGCTCCTGCCCTACCTGCCGGTCACCGAGCGCGTCGTGGTCGGGACGGTCGGGACGGTGCTCACGCGGACGATCCGGTGGGCCCTGGTCGGCGCCGGTTGACGGAGGCGGCGGTGAACGCCAGGGCCGCACCCAGCAGGCCGGCGACCACCGTGACCCAGAAGCTCGCGGACGCGCCCGAGGCGTCCACGACCCTGCCGACCACCGCGGCGCCGGGTGCGATCCCGACGCCGAGACCGGTGATGAACAGGCTGATCCCCTCGGTCAGCCGGCTCTGCGGCACCGACTCCTCGATCCAGGCCATACTGGCGATCAGGGTCGGCGAGATCGCGAAGCCGGCCAGGAACAGGAACACCGCCAGCAGCAGGAAGCTGTGCACGAAGGGCAGCGGCACCATCAGCACCGCCAGGGCCAGCATCGCCCACCGGAACCGGGCTGCGTTCGTGGCGCCCATCTGCACCGCACCCGTCACCACGCCGGCGAGCAGGCTGCCCAGCGCCCACAGCGCCAGCATCAGACCGGACAGCGCCCGGTTGCCGTGCTCGTCGCTGAACGCGACGGTGGCGACCTCGGCGCCGCCGAGCAGGACTCCCATCGCGACGGCGCAGCCGGCCA
>JAICWH010000036.1 GCA_025934895.1 Nocardioidaceae bacterium
CAAGGGCTACCGGCTCTTCGTGGACCGGCTCAGCCAGCTCAAGCCGCTCACGGTCGCGGAGCGACGGGCGATCGCGACCCTGCTCGAGGGGGCCATCGACCTCGACGACGTCGTGCAGCGCAGCGTGCGGCTGCTCGCGCAACTGACCCGGCATGTCGCCATCGTGCAGTATCCCACCCTCTCGCGCTCGACGGTGCGGCACGTGGAGGTGGTGCCCCTCGGCAACGCCCGCGTTCTCCTGGTGCTGATCCTGTCCACCGGGCGGGTCGAGCAACGCGTCGTCGAGCTTCCCCATGAGCTCGACGAGGACCAGACGGCCGACCTGCGCGGCCGGCTGAACCGGGTCATCGTCGGCGAGCGGCTGGCCGTCGCCTCTGTCCAGTTGGTCTCACTGCCCGACGACTTCGACCCTGCCGAGCGCGGTCCGGTGGCCGTGCTGGTGGCGGCGCTGATCGAGGCGATGTCGGACCACCGCTCCGACGAACGGGTGGCCGTCGGCGGGACCGCGAACCTCGCCCGGTTCGGCGACGGGTTCGACGTGGCGATCCGCCCGATGCTCGAGGCGCTCGAGGAGCACGTGGTGCTGCTCAAGCTGCTCGGCGAGGCGTCGTCACCCGCGACCGTGACGGTACGGATCGGGCACGAGGGCCCCTACCAGGAGCTCGCGTCGACCTCCGTCGTCGCCACCGGCTACGGGCCTCGCGACGAGGCGCTCGCCACGCTGGGGATCGTGGGACCGACCCGGATGGACTACCCCGGAACCATGGCGGCGGTGCGCGCGGTGGCGCGCTACGTCTCCCGGATCCTCGACGAAGGATGAGGCCTCAGTGAGCCAGGACCTGTACGACACCCTCGGCGTGTCCCGCGACGCGGACGGCGACACGATCAAGAAGGCCTATCGCAGGCTCGCCCGGCAGCTGCACCCCGACGTGAACCCGGACCCCGGCAGCGCGGAGCGGTTCAAGGAGGTCTCGCACGCCTACGAGGTGCTCTCGGACGCCGAGAAGCGCCGGATGTACGACCTCGGCGGCGACCCCTTCAGCGCGGCCGGCTTCGGAGGCGCCGGAGCCGGCTTCTCGTTCACCGACATCATGGATGCGTTCTTCGGTGGCCAGAGCACCGGTGGCGCCCAGGGCGGCGGACGGGGTCCGCGACCCCGGTCACGTCGTGGGCAGGACGCGCTGGTCCGCCTCGAGGTCGACCTCGCGGACGCCGCCTTCGGTGCGACGCACGAGCTCAAGGTGGACACCGCGGTGCTCTGCTCGGTGTGTCGGGGCAGCGGCGCCGCGCCGGGGTCCCGACCGAAGACCTGCGAGACCTGCGGCGGCCGCGGCGAGACCGTGCACCTGCAGCGGTCGTTCCTCGGCGAGATCCGCACCATGCGACCATGTGCAGCCTGCCGTGGCTTCGGCTCGATCATCCCCGAGCCGTGCCGGGAGTGCTCCGGTGACGGTCGGGTCCGGTCCCGACGCACACTGTCGGTGAAGATCCCGGCGGGCGTCGACACGGGCACCCGCGTCCAGCTCGCCGGCGAGGGTGAGGTCGGCCCCGGGGGCGGCCCGGCCGGCGACCTCTACGTCGAGATGCACGTCCGTGACCACCCGCTGTTCACCCGGCACGGCGTGGACCTGCTCGCCAACGTCACCGTGCCGATGACAGCGGCCGCCCTCGGCACCACGATCCAGCTGCCGACGCTGGAGGCCGACATCGCCGACGAGGCCTCCGACGTCGAGACCAGCGTGCCGCTGGAGATCAAACCCGGCACCCAGTCCGGCACCGAGATGGTGCTCGGCGGGCGCGGCGTCCCGTCCCTGCGCGGCACCGGGCGCGGGGACCTCGTGGTGCGGGTCGTCGTCGAGACCCCCGCGCGGCTCGACGACCGCCAGGAGGAGCTGATGCGCGAGCTCGCGTCGCTGCGCGGTGAGCAGTCGCCCGACGGCCGGATGCACTCCTCCGGGAAGTCGGTCTTCGACCGGCTCCGCGGGGCGTTCGGTCCCCGGTGAGCCTCTCGTTGTTCCTGCACCCCGGCCTGGTCGGCCTGACCGCGGGCGACACGGTGGAGCTGTCGGGTGCCGAGGGCCGGCATGCCGTGGTCGTGAAGCGGGTCCGGGTCGGCGAGCAGGTGGCGCTCACCGACGGTGCCGGGACGACGGCCACCTGCACCGTCACCGCGACGGACCGCACGTTGCTCGCCGGGCGGGTGGACGCGATCGCCACCACCGACCCCGAGATGCCCCGCGTGGTCGTGGTCCAGGCGGTCCCCAAGGGCGACCGCGGCGAGCTGGCTGTGGAGATGCTCACCGAGGTCGGCGTGGACGTGATCGTGCCATGGGCCGCCGAGCGCTCGGTGGCGGTGTGGCGCGGCGAGAAGCTGCCCAAGGCGCTGGCCAGGTGGCGCTCGACGGCCCGGGAGGCGGCCAAGCAGGCCCGACGGCCCTGGTTCCCCGAGGTGCGCGACCTGGTCTCGACCGAGGAGGTGGTGGGCCTGCTGCGCGACGCGTCGGTGCCCGTCGTACTCCACGAGGCGGCCTCGGGACCGCTGGCCGACCTGCCGGTGCCAGGTCGGGGCGAGATCGTGATCGTCGTCGGGCCCGAGGGCGGGATCAGCGAGGAGGAGCTCGCCGCCTTCGCGACGGTCGGTGCCGAGCCGGTTCGGATGGGCACGTCGGTGCTGCGTACGTCGACCGCCGGCGTCGCCGCCACGGCCGCCCTGCTGGCCCGCACCCGCTGGCGTTGACCCTCCCTCTGCCGACACCGTGCATCCTGCGCACCGGCTTCTCGACGGCCACCATCTCGGTGACCAGATCCGCGCGCTGCCTCGGCGTGGGTCGCCGGAACGGCTCGGCGACGACGCGGTCGTCGGGCGCCTGCGGATGCGCCGACTCGGCGGTGTGGGCGCCTGCGGATGCGCCGACTCGGCGGTGTGGGCGCCTGCGGATGCGCCGACTCGGCGGTGTGGGCGCCTGCGGAGTGTTCCTGGTCAGCGCACGGTGAGCTGCTTGGTGTCCCGCGTCGGCGGGACACCCTGGCCACCCGACGCGTCCTCGTCGTGCACCACGAGCAGGTAGGAGCCGGGCGGAGCCTGGACACGGAAGGAGTACGGCGCCAGCGTGCAGCACTGGGCAGCGGTGGCGAACCCGCGTCGCACGACGGTGTCGCCGCGGATCAGCTCCCACTGCACGTTCCCCTCGAACGCGGCGGCCCGGCCCTGCACCCTGAAGGGACTGCTGACCGTCGCGCCGTCCCCGGGGGAGATCACGCTCACCGACGTCAGCGTGTCGTCGGCCGACGCGGCCGGCACCGGCCGGCGGGCCGGCTCACCGAGCAGCGTCGCCGTCGGTCGCCCGTCCAGCAGGAAGGTGACCGGGAGCTTGCTGCCGGCTGCCGCCTGAGCCGTGTAGACGAGCTGCTGAAGTGCCAGGGCAGCGTCGGTGCGGGGCAAGCCGGCGGGACGCTCGACCACCGGCCCCGACAGGTCCACCGACAGCACACCGGCCGCGAGCCGGGCCCCTTGCACGGTGGTGCCCGTCGGCCACGGCGAGTGGTAGTCCACGTCTGCGGCGCTGCCGGCAACCGCCTCGGCGAGCGCGCCGTCGAGAGCGAGGTTCCGCGGCGGGGTGGGGTGCCGCTCCCCGAACAGCCGGGGTCCCGACGGTGTCGCGCCGACGAAGTACACCAGCACTCCCGGCCCCGATGTGGCCGTCGAGCGGTCCGCGGTGATGGTCGGCGGGCCACCGGAGGACGATCCGAGCCCGTTGGCGAGCAGCACCACGACAGCGACGGTCGCCGCGGTCGCCACCACCGCTCCGGCCATGGAGGCGGCCCGGCTCCGGTGCCGTCGCGCAGCGATCCGGGCGCGGACCGTCTCGAGCGAGTGCCGGGGCTCGACGTCGGTCACGGCGTCCTCGAGCAGTCCGCGTACCTGGTCCTCGGGGTTCATCTCACGTCCTCCATCAGCGTCCGCATGGCTCGCACGCCCCGGAAGGCATGGCTCTTGACCGCGCCGCGGCTGATGCCCAGGGTCTCCGCGATGTCGGCCTCGGAGAGGTCGAGGTAGTAGCGCAGCGCCAGCACCTCGCGCTGCCGCTCGGGCAGTCCCCGCAGAGCGGCCAGCACGCGCGCTCGACGCTCGTCGGCGAGTGCGTCCTCGTCAGCTCCCGGGCCGTCCCTGGCCACCGGGGGGCTGTACGCCGCCTGCACACCCCGACGCCGCAGCACGGAGCGGGACCTGTTCACCACCGTCTGCCGCAGGTACGCGAGTGCCAGGTCGGGCTCGCGCAGCGACCGCCATCGCCCGTGCATCGCGACGAAGGAGTCCTGGACCACCTCCTCGGCGGTCTCGACGTCGCGGACGAGGAGCACGGAGAGCCGCACCAGGCGCCGGTAGTGGGTGGCGTAGAGCTCCTCCACCGCGACATCGGCGTCCCAGGTGCGCGCCTGGGTGCGTGCGGGCCTGCCGCGCAGCGTCATGGCAGCTCCTCGGGCGACGGTCGTCAAGGTCACGCTAGTTGCACGCTGGAGGGGTGGGGTCGGTTTACCTGGCGCGACTCGTTCTACAGTGACGCCCATGGCGAGTGACGCGGACTGCGTGTTCTGCAAGATCGTCGCCGGCGACATCCCGGGCGACCTGGTGCACGAGACGGACACCACGGTCGCGTTCCGCGACCTGGACCCGCAGGCCCCTACCCACGTCCTGGTGGTCCCGCGGACCCACCAGCCGAACGCGGCGGCGCTGGCGGCCGCCGAGCCGGATGTGCTGGTGGACCTGGTGAAGGCCGCGGCCGCGGTCGCGGAGCAGGACGGCCTCGGGGACGGCTACCGGATGGTGTTCAACACCGGCCGCGCGGCACACCAGACGGTCTTCCACGTGCACCTGCACGTCCTCGGCGGCCGGTTGATGGGCTGGCCACCCGGCTGAGCCGGGCTCGGCTCACTCCCGGCCCGCCGACATCGGCGGCGAGGAAGCGGGGGAAAGGGTGACGGGGGTTCAGGTGAGCTCGAACCACAACGACGCGGCGAGCCAGGAGACCACGGCGATCAGCATCACCCAGGCGACGATCTTGTGGGAGAGCTTGCGGGGGTCCAGGGAGGCGGCGATGGCGATCATGCCCGCGTCGTCGCTCCAGCGGTCGATCCCCATCCGCTGAGCGTCGAGTGGGAACGGGTTGCGCGCCAGGAAGTCCTCGGGCCTGATGAGCTCGAGATCATTGCCGTCAGGATCGTCCTGGGCCTGCATCCGCACACTGTATCCCCCGACATCCGCCCGACATCCGCCCCACAACCGCCCCACAACCGCGCCACATCCGCGCCACATCCGCCCCAGATCCGGCCCACCCGGCGCCGGTGGAAACGCGATGCCGCGCCACGACCCTCCCTCCCGTAAACTGGGCGGGCAACCAGCGCCCACAGATCGGGAGGTCGGCCCCGACGCCGCCCATGAGAGAACCCACCACCGGACCCACCACCGGACCCGGAACGGCAGCGAACCCAGGAAGCCCCAGCGGGGCAGAGACGCCCCCCCACTCCGTCGTGGTGCCGCACAGCGTCAACATGGTTGCGCTGCTCGGTCCCGGCGACGAGCACCTCACCCTGATCGAGAACGCCTTCGCGGCCGACGTCCATGTGCGCGGCAACCTGGTCACGCTGCGCGGCGAGCCTGCCGAGGTGGCACTGGTCGAGCGTCTCCTCGACGAGCTGGTGACGATCATCCGCACCGGCCAGGGAGTCACGCCGGAGACCGTCGAACGCGCGATCGGCATCTTGCGCACGGAGACCACCGAGCGCCCGGCCGAGGTGCTCTCACTGAACATCCTGTCCAACCGCGGCCGCACGATCCGCCCCAAGACGCTGAACCAGAAGCGCTACGTCGAGTCGATCGACAAGCACACGATCACCTTCGGGATCGGCCCGGCGGGCACCGGCAAGACCTACCTGGCGATGGCCAAGGCAGTGCAGGCGCTGCAGTCGAAGAACGTCAACCGGATCATCCTCACCCGGCCGGCGGTGGAGGCGGGGGAGCGGCTCGGCTTCCTGCCGGGCACGCTGAGCGAGAAGATCGACCCCTACCTGCGTCCGCTGTACGACGCGCTGCACGACATGCTCGACCCGGAGTCGATCCCGAAGCTGCTGGCCGCGAACACCATCGAGGTCGCACCCCTGGCCTACATGCGGGGCAGGGCACAGCCGCTGGCCACGCCGGTGGCCACGCCGGCCGGGTTCCGCCCGATCGGCTCGCTCCGGGTCGGCGACCTCGTCATCGGCCAGAGCGGGGTGCCCACCCCCGTCCTGGGCGTGTACCCGCAGGGCCGCAAGCAGGCCCTCCGGGTCACCACCCAGGACGGCGCCTCGACGCTGTGCTGCGCCGAGCACCTGTGGACCGTGCGCACCCCCGAGGACAAGCGCGACGGCACGGTCCGGACCCTGGAGACCCGGGAGCTGGTCGACGGACTGCGGCGGGGCCACATCCGTGGCTACGAGGTCCCGCTGGTCGAGCCCGTGGAGTTCGTCCCGCAGGACGTGCCCATGGACCCCTACGCACTCGGGCTGCTGCTGGGCCACGGCCGCCCCACCGGCACGACGACCTCGACGTCCGCGACGCCGGACCCCGGGCTCGTCACCACGCTGGGGATGCTGGACGGGATCGAGGTCACGCGGGAGAGCCGCTTCGACCACGCGCCGCGCCTCCGCGACGGCCACCGCGGCGGAGTGACGTTGGGGAACCCGGTCACCGCGGTCCTCCGAGAGCTGGGGCTGGGCGGCACGCGTGCGGCCACGAGGTTCGTGCCGGACGTCTACAAGCGGAACTCCGCCAGGGTGCGGGTTGCCCTCCTGCAGGGTCTCCTCGACACCGACGGCGGGTCCCTCAGCCAGGCAGCTCGCACCCCCCGGGTCCTGTACCGCACCACCTCCCCCCGGCTCCGGGACGACGTGGTCTGGCTGGTCCGCTCACTGGGCGGCGTCGCACAGGCACGCACTCGACCGGGGGCAGGACCCCGATCCGCTCTGGCCCACGGTCGGGCCGTGCAGCCCCGCCACGATGTCCACGTCCTCGACATCCGACTGCCCGCCGGCGTCAACCCGTTTCGCCGCCCGCGGCAGCGAACCGCCTACGACGCGACGGGCGGCGACCGGCCGATGCGGTTCGTCGACAGCATCGAGCCGGCCGGCGAGCACGAGATGGTCTGCATCCAGGTCGCCGCCGGGGACTCGCTCTACGTCACCGAGGACTTCCTGGTGACCCACAACACCCTCAACGACGCCTTCGTCGTCCTCGACGAGGCGCAGAACACCTCCCCCGAGCAGATGAAGATGTTCCTGACCCGGCTGGGCTTCGGCTCCAAGATGGTCGTCACCGGCGACGTCACCCAGGTCGACCTGCCGTCGGGCACCAGGAGCGGGCTGCGGATCGTCCAGGACATCCTCACCGGCATCGAGGACGTCTCGTTCAACCGGCTGACCGCCCACGACGTCGTACGCCATCGGCTGGTGGGGCACATCGTGGCCGCCTACGACGAGTACGACGCCCGCACCGAGTCCGAGCCGGGTTCGGACGCGCACCGTCGTGGGCCGCGGAGCACACGCGCGTGACGGCCCGGGTGAGCCACCGGTGAGCATCGAGGTGCTCAACGAGTCCGGCGAGGGCCTCGACGTCGCAGAGCTCTCCCGGCTCTCACGGTTCGTGCTGGACCGGATGCGCGTGCACCCGCTCGCCGAGCTCTGCATCAAGCTCGTCGACGAGGCGACGATCGCCGAGCTCAACGAGCGGTGGATGGAGAAGACCGGACCTACGGACGTGCTGGCGTTCCCGATGGACGAGCTGCGTCCGGGCCTGGTCAACGAGGAGCCCGAGGAGGGGGTGCTCGGCGACATCGTCCTCTGCCTGCGGGTCGCGGAGCGCCAGGCTCAGGAGGCGGGTCATCCGACCCGCGACGAGGTACACCTGCTGACGGTGCATGGCATCCTGCACCTGTTGGGCTACGACCACGCCGAGCCCGAGGAGCACAAGGAGATGTTCGACCTGCAGGCCACGCTGCTCGCGCAGTGGCAGGACGCTCACATCTCATGAGCACCGTCGACATCGGGCTGGTCGTGGTGGCGGCGGTCTTCGTCCTCGTGGCAGGTCTGTTCAGCAGCGCGGACGCGGCCCTGTCGTCGTTCTCCAAGGCCCGCGCGGAGCAGATCGGCAGCTCGTCGGGCTCCGCCCGGGTGCTGGTGATCGTCGGGGACGCGCCGCGCTACCTCAACACCGCCCTGTTCCTGCGGATGCTGACCGAGACCGCCGCGATCATCCTGGTGACCGTGGTGATGCTGGACGTCTTCGTGCCCGGAGGCGGGTCGGGCTCCGGTCCGGAGACCGACCGCAGCCGCTGGCTGGCCATGCTGGCCTCGCTCGCGGTGATGCTGGTCGTCTCGTTCGTGGTCATCGGCGTCGCGCCCCGGACCCTGGGACGCCAGCACTCCGAGCGGATCGCGCTGCTGTGCTCGGGACCTCTGATCGCGTTCACGAAGGTGCTGGGGCCGCTGCCCCGCCTGCTGATCCTGGTCGGCAACGCGATCACCCCCGGCCGCGGGTTCAGCGAGGGCCCGTTCGCCTCCGAGGCGGAGCTGCGCGAGCTCGTCGACATCGCGGAGGCGAGCAGCGTCATCGAGTCCGGTGAGCGGCAGATGATCCACTCGGTCTTCGAGCTCGGCGACACCCTGGTCCGCGAGGTGATGGTGCCGCGCACCGACGTGGTCTTCATCGAGCGCACCAAGACGATCCGACAGGCGATGTCCCTGGCCCTGCGCAGCGGCTACTCGCGGATCCCGGTGATCGGGGAGAACCTCGACGACATCGTCGGGATCGCCTACCTCAAGGATCTCACCAAGCGGGTCTTCGACCGCCACGAGGCCGAGACGACCGAGCGGGTGGATTCGGTGATGCGCTCGGTGCTGTACGTCCCGGACTCCAAGCCGATCGACGCCCTGCTCCGGGAGATGCAGGCCGAGCGCAAGCACGTGGGTGTGGTCGTGGACGAGTACGGCGGCACCGCCGGCCTGGTCACCATCGAGGACGTCGTGGAGGAGATCGTCGGGGAGATCACCGACGAGTACGACGTGGCTCGGATCGACGTGGAGCATCTCGGGGACGCCAAGGTCAGGGTCAGCTCCCGCTACCCGGTCGACGACCTCGAGGACATCTGCGGCGTGGCCGTCGAGGACGACGACGTGGACAGCGTCGGCGGCCTGATGGCCAAGCACCTGGGCCGGGTGCCGATCGCCGGCTCCGTCGTCGAGGTGCAGGGGCTGCGGCTGGAGGCGGAGGCGCCCGCGGGTCGCCGCAACCGGATCGGCACCGTTCTCATCAGCAAGAGGGAGCCCGCCGTCGAGGTCGGCACCGGCAGCAGGGACACCGAGCACCACTCCGAGCATCATGCCGGCTGACCCGGCACCGGCGGGGCTCACCGACCCCGAGGACGCCAAGCTGGTCACCCTCGCCCGCGGCGCCCGGGCCCGGACCCGGGCGCTCCAGGGCGCCTGCGTCCGGGACCTGGACGGGCGCACCTACGCGGGTGCGACGGTCGAGCTGCCCAGCCTGTCGCTGAGCGCGGTGCAGGTCGCGGTCGCGATGGCCGTGACCAGCGGCGCCCGGGGCCTCGAGGCGGTCGTCGTGCTCGGTGCTGACGGGGAGCCGCGCGAGGCCGACCTGGCCGTCGTACGCGACCTCGCCGGCGGCGGCGTACCCGTCCACGTCGCGGCGCCCGACGGCACCCTGGTCACCACCTTCGCCACCTGACGCTCGGCGCGCGAGACATCTGGTCTCACCAAACAACCCCCGACATCACGGCGGAACCCGGGGTCGATAGGTTTGTCCCGTGAGCGACGTGGTGGGGTGGGCCGCCCACAGTGAGGCCGTGGCCCGGTTGCGTGCGTCGTACGACGCCATCCCGGCCGGGGCGCCGGTGCGGCTGGCCAAGCGCACCTCGAACCTGTTCCGGGTGCGCTCCGTCGCGTCCGCCCCGGGGCTCGGCGTCTCAGGGCTCGGCGTCTCAGGGCTCGACGTCTCAGGGCTCGGCGGCGTGGTCGCGCTGGACCTCGCCTCCCCGGCGGGTCCGACCGCCGACGTGCAGGGGATGTGCACCTACGAGGACCTCGTCGACGTGACGCTGCCGCACGGCTACATCCCGTACGTCGTCCCGCAGCTGCGCAGCATCACCCTGGGCGGGGCGGTCACCGGCCTCGGGATCGAGTCGACGTCGTTCCGCAACGGTCTGCCGCACGACTCGGTGCTGGAGATGGACGTGCTCACCGGCGCGGGCGAGCTGGTCACGACCACGCCGGGTGAGGATCTGTTCGACGCGTTCCCCAACTCCTACGGTTCGCTCGGCTACGCCACGCGGATCAGGATCCGGCTCGAGAAGGTCCCGGGCTACGTCGACCTGCGACACCTGCGCTTCCACGACCTGGACGACCTGGCGAAGACCCTGGACGTCCTGGTCGAGCAGGGCGAGCACGACGGCGTCCGGGTCGACGGCCTCGACGGGGTGGTCTTCGAGCCCGGGGAGTGCTACCTGACGCTCGCCACCTGGCGGCAGGACGCCCCCGAGAAGACCAGCGACTACACGGGCATGGACATCTACTACCGCTCGCTGCAGCAACGCGACACCGACACGTTGACGATGTATGACTACCTGTGGCGCTGGGACACCGACTGGTTCTGGTGCTCGGGAGCGTTCGGGCTGAAGAACCCGCGGGTCCGCCGGCTCTGGCCGCGGCGCTGGCGACGCAGCGACGTCTACAGCCGGATCGTGAACCTCGAGGGCCGCTACCGCGTGCTGGCTCGCATCGACCGGCTCCGCGGCCGGCCCGACCGCGAACGCGTCATCCAGGACATCGAGGTCCCCGTCGACCGGCTGGTCCCCTTCCTACGCTGGTTCGACGAGGCCATCGGCATGCGACCGGTGTGGCTGTGTCCCCTGCGTGCGACGCGGGCCTGGCCGTCGTACCCGCTCGAGCAGGAGGAGACCTATGTCAACGTGGGCTTCTGGGGCACCATGCCCATCGACCCCGGGGCCCGCGACGGCGACAAGAACCGGGCGATCGAGGCGAAAGTGACCGAGCTCGGTGGCCACAAGTCGCTGTACTCCGACGCCTACTACGACCGCGACACATTCTCCGAGCTGTACGGCCTGGCCAACCTGACCCACGTCAAGCAGCAGACTGACCCCGACAACCGGCTCACGGGCCTCTACGAGAAGGCGGTGAATCGTCGATGACGAGCACCTTGAACCGTCCTGACCGCGCCGTTCACAGCATCACCATCGGTGAGGCCATCAGCAGGCTGATGCCGGACGGTGTGCCGTTCCGGTTCACGGCGTACGACGGAAGCAGCGCGGGTCCTCAGGACTCGCCGATCCACGTGCACCTGGAGAACAAGCGCGGTTTGTCCTACCTGCTGACCGCGCCGGGTGACCTGGGGGTGGCGAGGGCCTACGTCTCCGGCGACATCACCATGACGGGCATCCACCCGGGCGACCCCTACGACATCCTGATGCGGATGCAGCACGAGGCCGGCATCCGGATTCCGCCGCCCGCGGAGGCGCTCAAGCTGGTCCGCGGCCTCGGATGGAGCTACCTCAAGCCGCCGCCTCCGCCGCCCGAGGAGGCGCTGCCCCGGTGGCGCCGGCTGCTCGAGGGGTTGCGGCACTCCAAGGGCCGCGACGCGGAGGCGATCCACCACCACTACGACGTCTCGAACAGGTTCTACGAGATGGTTCTCGGGCCCTCCATGACCTACACGTGCGCCGTCTTCCCGCACGCGGGGGCCACCCTCGAGGAGGCTCAGTTCGCGAAGTACGACCTGGTCTGCCGCAAGCTCGGGCTCAAGCCGGGGATGCGGCTCCTCGACGTGGGCAGCGGCTGGGGCGGGATGGTCCGGCACGCCGCCACGCACTACGGCGTCGAGGTCGTCGGCGTGACGCTGTCGCGTGAGCAGGCGGCCTGGGCGCAGGACGCCATCAAGCGCGACGGCATCGATCACGTGGCCGAGGTGCGCTTCGGTGACTACCGCGACGTGCGGGACACCGGCTTCGACGCGGTCAGCTCGATCGGCCTCACCGAGCACATCGGGGTCAGGAACTACTCCTCGTACTTCCGGTTCCTGCGCGACAAGCTGGTGCCCGGCGGCCGGCTGCTCAACCACTGCATCACCCGGCCGGTGAACACCACGAAGGACACCGGCTACTTCATCGACCGCTACGTGTTCCCCGACGGGGAGCTCACCGGGTCGGGGAGGATCATCACCGAGATGCAGAACCTCGGCCTCGAGGTCCGGCACGAGGAGAACCTCCGCGAGCACTACGCGATGACCCTCAAGGGGTGGTCGCAGAACCTCGTCGACAACTGGGACGAGTGCGTCCGGGAGGTCGGGATCGGCACCGCGAAGGTGTGGGGGATCTACATGGCCGGCTCCCGGCGGTCCTTCGAGCGCAACGAGATCCAGCTGCACCAGGTGCTGGCGGTCAAGCCGGACGAGGGCGGGAACGCGCACTTCCCGCTCCGGCCCGACTGGCTGAGCTGACCGCCTGCGTTCGGCTCGGGCAGGTCCCGGCACGGTGCGACAATCGCCGGGTGCCTGAGTTCCGCAGCGGTTTCGCGTCCTTCGTCGGCCGGCCCAACGCCGGCAAGTCGACGCTGACCAACGCCCTGGTGGGAACCAAGGTCGCGATCACCTCCTCGAAGCCGCAGACCACCCGCACGGTCGTCCGCGGGATCGTGCATCGGCCCGATGCCCAGCTGGTGCTGATGGACACCCCAGGGCTGCATCGGCCGCGGACGCTGCTGGGAGAGCGGCTCAACGACCTGGTGACCTCGACGTGGTCCGAGGTCGACGTGGTCGCGGTGTGCTTCCCCGCGGATGAGAAGGTCGGTCCCGGGGACCGGTTCCTGGTCACCGAGCTGGCCAAGGTACGTCGTACGGTCAAGGTCGCGGTGGCGACCAAGTCCGACCTCGCCGGCCCCGAGCGGATGGGGGAGCACCTGCTGTCCATCGCGCGGCTCGGCGAGGAGACGGCCACCGAGTGGCGGGAGATCGTGCCGGTCTCGGCTCGCTCCGGTGACCAGGTGGCGCTGCTCACCGACCTCCTGGTCGCTCTGCTGCCCGAGGGGCCGCCGCTCTATCCCGCCGGCGACCTCACCGACGCGCCGGAGGAGACCCTGGTGGCCGAGCTGATCCGGGAGGCGGCGCTGGAAGGGGTACGCGACGAGCTGCCGCACTCCATCGCCGTCCTGGTCGAGGAGATGGGCCTGCGCGAGGGCCGCCCGGCGGACCGACCGCTGCTGGACATCCACGCGAACCTGTTCGTGGAGCGGTCCTCGCAAAAGGGCATCGTGATCGGCCACCAGGGCAGCCGGCTCCGCGACGTCGGGAGCGCCGCACGCAGGCAGATCGAGGCGCTGCTCGGGACGCCGGTGTATCTCGACCTGCACGTCAAGATCGCCAAGGACTGGCAGCGGGACCCCAAGCAGCTGCGCCGGCTCGGGTTCTGACCGGCTGGTCGCTCGGGCGCCCAGCAGGAGCCGTGGTGCTCGTCCGCGGTCCGGCGGCATCCGGTTCTCCGCGGGTCGCCCCTACGCCCCTATGCCGCGACGGTGCGGCGGTTGACCAGGTAGACGCCGATGATCACCAGAGCGGCTCCAGCCAGCAGCGAGGGCCCGAGGCTCTCGTGCAGGAAGACCGCGCCGATCACCAGGGAGATCAGCGGGACGAAGAAGATGTACGCCGCGGCGCGACCGGCCTCGCCGGACGACACGAGCCCGAACCACAACGACCAGGACAGCGCCGTGCCGACCAGCGAGGCGTAGGCGAAGGCGACCGCGAACCCCCCCGACCAGGCGATGTGGGCGCCCTCGACGGCGGCACCGCCCACGGTCAGGACGACGCCGCCGGCGAGGAACGGGATCGCCACCGCCCACCAGGAGTCGACGGTCTCGGCGTACCTCTTGAAGGAGATCGTGCCGAGAGCCCAGACCAGCGCTCCCACCACGGCGTACGCCACCCCGAGCGGGGACGCGTGGCCGCTGAACGCGCCAGCGCTGACGATCACGATGCCGGCGAAGCCGAGAAGCAGCCCGGCGACCTTCGACGCGGTCAGGCGCTCCCCGAGCAGGGGCGCTGCGAGGACGCCCACGAGCACGGGCTGCAGGTAGATCAGAACCGCCGCCAGCCCCGAGGGCAGCTCCAGGATCGCGAGCGTCTGCAGGCTGAAGAACAGCACCACGTTGAGCAGGGTCAGCAGGGCGTACGCCGGCCAGGTCCCGTTCAGCGTCGGGCGACCCGAGCGCGCGAACGCCAGCACGACCATCACCGCACCGCCGAGCACGGAGCGGATCCCGCCGAACAGGATCGGCGGAGCGCTGTCGAGGCCCACCTTGACCGCGGCGAACGTGGACCCCCAAGCGAGGACCAGCAGGACGACCGCCGCCACCTGCGCGGGGGAGCGGCGGGTCGTCACCGCCTCATCGTGCCAGGCCTCTCGTCGAGTCGGCCCGTCCGCAGGGGGAGGAGGTGTCGAGTCGGCGCGTCCGCAGGGGGAGGAGGTGTCGAGTCGGCGCGTCCGCAGGGGGAGGAGGTGTCGAGTCGGTCAAGCCACCGGCTTCGTCCCGCTCCCGCTCCGCGCCTTCGCCGGCTCCGGCACCATGGACGCCCGAAAGGCGAAGAAGCGGACCAGGCCAACGCCGAGGTTCGCGGCGATCAGCACCGCGAGCTCCGCGAGGTGGGTCGCGTCCTCGTCGAACAACCCCAGCAGCCGGAGCGAGCCTGCTGTCACCGCGAGGCTGAAGCCGAGCAGGCCGAGCCCGAGTCCTTGGTGCTGCACCGCCTTCGCCGACCCACGGACCCCGAACGTGATCCGGCGGTGACCAGCCGTCCCGGCGATCGTCGAGACGATCAGCGCAACGGCGTTTGCCGCCTGTGCATCAAGCCAGCTGCGCAGCACGATGTACACCGCGCCGTACAGCACGTTGAACAGCCCGCCCACGCCGGCGAACAGCACCAGCTGAAGGAAGGCATTGCTACGGACTGTGCCGACAGCGGCCTCGACTCGGGTGTTCACCCGGTCGGTGATGTGCGCAGCCGAAGCGGTGGCCGGAGGCCGCGCCCGGCGCTGGGTACGTCGGTCGACATCCGCCGAGCATGGCCCTGGGTCATGCGACGAGCCTACAAAGCAGCTGTGCGAGGCCTGCGGATGCGCCGACTCGGCGGGGTGGAGGCCTGCGGATGCGCCGACTCGGCGGGGTGGAGGCCTGCGGATGCGCCGACTCGGCAGGGTGGGGGGGTGGGAGAGGCGGGATGCGCGAGCGGACGGGCGGCGCTAGGGTGGATGAGCCATGACGTATCCCAGCAGCCTCCTCCTTCGCTGCCGCAGCGAGGTTCGCCCCCTCTGAGGGAGACCCGGACCCCCTCGCTGCGGAGTTCGTCGTTGCTTCCGGACCTCGGCCCACTACAGCGAGAGCGCAGACCATGACCTTCCACTCCGCCCTTCACCGGGGCACGCACACGCAGCAGCCCAGCCCGATGCCCTACCACCGCTACCGGGCGTTCCCCCCGATCGACCTTCCCGACCGCACCTGGCCCAACGCGCGGGTCACCGAGGCGCCTCGCTGGCTCTCGACCGACCTGCGCGACGGCAACCAGGCTCTGATCGACCCGATGTCCCCGGCCCGCAAGATGGCGATGTTCGAGCTGCTGGTGCGGATGGGCTACAAGGAGATCGAGGTCGGGTTCCCCTCCGCGAGCGAGACCGACTTCAGCTTCGTGCGCCAGCTCGTCGAGGGGGACAGGGTGCCCGACGACGTGACGATCTCGGTGCTGACACAGGCCCGCGAGGACCTGATCGAGCGCAGCGTCCAGTCGCTGGTCGGCATTCCCCGGGCCAACATCCACCTCTACAACGCCATCGCACCGCTGTTCCGCCGGGTGGTGTTCCACGCCGGCAAGGACGAGATCAAGGCGATCGCGACCCGCGGCACCGAGATCACCATGAAGTACGCCGAGAGCTACCTGGACAAGACCGAGATCGGCTACGAGTACTCGCCTGAGATCTTCACCGGCTCGGAGATGCCGTTCGCCGTCGAGGTGTGCGAGGCGGTCAGCGACGTCTGGCAGCCCGCAGACGGCCGCGAGATCATCCTCAACCTGCCGGCGACCGTGGAGATGTCGACGCCGAACGTCTACGCCGACCAGATCGAGTGGTTCTCCCGACAGCTGACCCGGCGCGAGAACACCACCATCTCCCTCCACCCGCACAACGACCGGGGCACCGCGGTCGCGGCCACCGAGCTCGCGATGATGGCCGGTGCGGACCGGGTCGAGGGCTGCCTGTTCGGACACGGCGAGCGCACCGGCAACGTGGACCTGGTGACGCTCGGGATGAACCTGTTCAGCCAGGGGATCGACCCCAAGATCGACTTCTCCGACATCGACGAGGTCCGTCGTACGGTCGAGTACTGCACGCAGCTGCCGGTCCACCCCCGACACCCCTACGCCGGTGACCTGGTCTACACGGCGTTCAGCGGGTCGCACCAGGACGCGATCAAGAAGGGCCTCGAGGCGCTCGAGACCGCCGCCGCGGAGTCCGGTACGACGGTCGCACAGCTGCCCTGGGAGGCGCCGTACCTGCCGATCGACCCGCATGACGTGGGCCGCACCTACGAGGCCGTCATCCGGGTGAACAGCCAGTCCGGCAAGGGCGGAGTGGCCTACATCCTGAGGTCGGAGCACAAGCTGGACCTGCCGCGGCGGCTGCAGATCGAGTTCAGCCGAGCAGTGCAGCAGCACACCGACGACGCGGGCGGCGAGATCTCGCCGGCGGACATCTGGGCCGCGTTCCGCGCGGAGTACCTCGACCAGGAGCGACCCCTCAAGCTCAACTCGGTGCACACCTCGTCGGCGGCCGGGGAGAAGGATGCGCTCGAGGTCAACGTGTACGTCGACGGCGAGCTGCGCCGGCTCAGCGGGATCGGCAACGGCCCGATCGCCGCGTTCGTCAGTGCGCTCGGGGACCTGGCCGACGACGAGCTGTCCAAGGGCAGTGCGCTGTTCGAGAACCGCAACGACATCAGGGTCCTCGACTACCACGAGCACGCGCTGTCCTCCGGTGGGGACGCCATCGCGGCCGCCTACGTCGAGTGCGCCGTCGGCGACCAGATCCTCTGGGGCGTCGGGCTGGACGCCAACATCGTCACCGCCTCCTTGAAGGCGGTGATCTCCGCGGTCAACCGCGCCTGAGGTCCTGCGACGACGGTCGGGAGGCGCCGCAGGCACCGAGACCCTCACATCGGTTGGAGACGGGGAGGCCGCCGGCTGGCATCGTGGTGGACATGAAGCAGCCGACTGTCTTCCACTCCCTGTCCTACGACGACGCACCGGCCGCCGTGGAGTTTCTCGCCGCCGCGTTCGGCTTCGTCCCGCACGGTGTCTACACCGACCCCGACGACCCGTCGACAGTGACGCACGCGCAGATGGACTGGCCGCCGGGCGGCGGCATCATGTTCGGGTCCGCGCGTCGCCACGACGAGCGGTGGGTCGACTCCGTGGGTCGAAGCCAGTGCTACTGCGTCACCGAGACCGACGACGACGTGGACCGGCTCTTCGAGCGGGCGGTGTCGGCCGGCGCGACCGTCGTACGCCCTCCTGCCGACCAGGACTACGGCGGACGCGGCTGCACGCTGCGGGACCCCGAGGGCAACCAGTGGAGCTTCGGCTCCTACCGCGGGGAGTGACTCAGCCGGCTCCCAGGACCCTGCGCAGGAACGTCTGGATCCGCTCACGCTTCGGGTCCGAGAGTCCGAGCAGCACGGTCGCGGTCCCTTCAGCTGCCGTGAAGTCGACGCTACGCAGCACCCGGTGTCGCCGAACGCCTTGGTGAGATCCCGTGCGTCGACCAGGGAGCCCGTGCCGTCGGACCTGGTCGTCATACGGCGAACCTCTTCAGGCGAACAGGGCGAGGAACCGGCCGCTCACCGACGCGGCGTTCTGCGCGTCACGGAATGCTCCGTGACCAGCACGACGGCCGCGAGCGAGGTGTCCTTGACCAGCGACCGCAGCGTGTTGGACAGCGGTGGCACCGCGATCCGCGCTGCCTGAGGCAGGATGATCCGTCGCAGGCTCTGGGCGAAGCCCATGCCGGGGGTGTGCCTCTGATGACGCAGATGTAGACCCTCGTCGGCACGGTGAGCAGTCGGATGCCGGAGAGCCCCCGGCGCGGCACCCCGGTGCCACAGCGGCCGCCCCTCTGGTCGACGACCCGGCCGTCGCGACGGGGCGCCATCGCCATCGGACTCCCTGCCCCCGCTCACCGGGTGTAGTGCACCCGGACCGCGTTGACGGCCTCCTCGACGACCTCCTCGACCGGAGGGGTGACGTCGACGACCGCGCCGGACTCGTCGTCGCCGAGCGGCTCGAGGGTCGCGAACTGCGACGTCAGCAGCGTCGTGGGCATGAAGTGCTTGGTCCGGTGCCGCATCCGGGCCTCGAGCACCTCGAACGGAGCGTCGAGGTGCACGAAGAAGGTGGGGGCCGCCTCGGCGAGGACGTCCCGGTAGCTGCGCCTGAGAGCGGAGCAGGTGACCACGGTGGACACGCCCTCGTAGTCCTTCACCGCGACCAGCTCGGCGATCGCCTGCAGCCACGGCCACCGGTCCTCGTCGGTGAGCGGGATGCCCTGCGTCATCTTCTCGATGTTGCGGCGGGGGTGCAGGTCGTCGCCCTCGATGAACTCGCACCCGAGCTCCTCGGCGACCTGGACGGCGACCGTGGTCTTCCCGGTCGCCGAGACCCCCATCACCACGACGTGCATGAGCTGGCGACGCGAACCTGGCATGACCCCAGCCAACCACGCATGCGAGCCGCCCGTCGTACCGGCCGGCGTCCCCACCCGCCCACATCGGCGTGGAAGTGTGACCTGTGGGCCACCTCGGCAACCCGATATCGGAGGGTGCAGGGGGGACACTTGACCCATGGGGCTCTACCGGGACGAGGCGGTCGTGCTGCGCACCCAGAAGCTGGGTGAGGCGGACCGGATCATCACCCTGCTCACCCGCAGCTCCGGGAGGGTGCGCGCTGTCGCCCGAGGCGTACGACGGACCAGCTCGCGCTTCGGCTCCAGGCTGGAGCCGTTCACGCACGTGGACCTGCAGATCGCTGAGGGCCGCTCGCTCGACGTGGTCACCCAGGCCGTGACGCTGGACCCGTTCGCGGCCCGGATCGGCTCGGACTACGAGCGCTACACCGCAGGCACCGTGATGCTGGAGACCGCGGAGCGGCTGGTCGCGGAGGAGAAGGAGCCGGCCCTCCAGCAGTTCCTGTTGCTCGTCGGCGCCCTGCGGTCGATGTGTGACGCGGGCCGGGCGCCCGGCTCGGTGCTCGACTCGTTCCTGCTCCGCTCGCTGGCCGTGGCGGGTTACGCCCCCACCTTCGCGGCGTGCGCGCGCTGCGGCCTCGAGGGTCCGCATCGCTCGTTCAGCCCCGCGGCCGGCGGGATGCTCTGCTCGACGTGCCGGGTGCCGGGGACGGCGAGCCCGGCGGTGGAGACCGTCGCCGTGCTCGGGGGCCTGCTCGCCGGGGACTGGCCGGTGGTCGAGGCCAGTGAGCCGCGACATCGCAAGGAGGCGACCAGCCTGGTCGCGGCCTATCTGCAGTGGCACCTGGAGCGCGCGCTCAAGTCGCTGGCGCACGTGCCTCGCTGAGGGTCGGCCGGCCTAGTTGATGCTCTCCAGCAGTCGGTCGAGGGACTGGTTGAACTGCAGCATCAGCCGCGCGAACTCCTGCCGGTCCGTCTCCGACCAGTCCGCGAGGGCCTGCCGGAGCCGCGCCCGCCGGTGGGAGCGGGTCTGCTCCAGCGTCTCCCTCCCGGTCGAGGTGAGGTCCAGGATCGACGCGCGACGGTCGGACGAGTCGGTGCGGCGGTGCGCGAGCCCGGTCTCCTCGAGCGCCTGCACCTGCCGGGTGATCGTCGAGGGGTCCAGGCCGAACGTCGTCGCCAGTGCGCCCAGCCGCTGGGGGCCTTCGTCGGCCAGCTTGCACATGATGCCGTAGGCCGAGCGCTCCAGGTTGACCTCACCGCTGCGCGTCATCAGGTGGATGCGCTGGACACGCCGAAGGAGCACGGTGACCTGCTGCTCGATCTGTTCGCTCGCCGTGTCCATGCCGACTGACCTCCCAGAGCAGTAGCGGGTCGTGTTGGATGAAAGTCTAGGTCCGGAACGAGCGGAGGGAGCCTCGGTGGCGCGCACAGGCACGCGGCGCGACGTACGCCCGCCGACGCCGCATCCCTCCGGCGCCCGGCCTCCCGACCTGCCGCCGGAGCTGGTGCCTCGCCACGTCGCGGTGGTGATGGACGGCAACGGGCGGTGGGCGAAACAGCGGGGGCTGCCCCGCACCACCGGACACGAGCGCGGCGAGCACGCGCTGTTCGACGTCGTCGAGGGCGCGATCGAGATCGGTGTGCGGGCGGTCTCCGCCTACGCCTTCTCCACCGAGAACTGGAACCGTTCCCCCGACGAGGTGCGGTTCCTGATGGGATTCAACCGAGACGTCATCCGTCGGCGGCGCAACGAGATGCACGAGCTCGGCGTGCGGGTGCGCTGGGCCGGCCGGCGCCCGCGGCTGTGGCGCTCGGTGGTCAAGGAGCTGCAGGTCGCCGAGGAGCTGACCCGCGACAACGACGTGCTGACCCTGACGATGTGCGTCAACTACGGCGGCCGCTCGGAGGTGGCCGACGCGGCCCGCTCGATAGCCCGCGAGGTGGCGGCCGGCCGGCTGGACCCGGACAGGGTCGACGAGCGGACGTTTGCCCGGCATCTCTACGTGCCCGAGCTGGCGGACGCCGACCTCGTGTGGCGCACGTCGGGTGAGCAGCGGCTCTCGAACTTCATGCTCTGGCAGGCGGCCTACGCCGAGCTGGTCTTCACCGACGTGCTGTGGCCCGACGTGGACCGGCTGGCGCTGTGGAAGGCGATCGAGATCTACGCCGGCCGCGACCGCAGGTACGGCGGGGCGCGCTAGCAGCTGGGGCAGGTGCCGAAGATCTCCAGGGTGTGGCTGACGTCGGTGAAGCCATGAATGCCGGCGACGCTGTCCGCCCACCGCTCCACCGTCGGGCCCTCGACCTCGACGGTGCGACCGCAGCTGCGGCAGACGAGGTGGTGGTGGTGGGTCGCCGAGCAGCGGCGGTAGAGCGCCTCGCCGTCGTCGGTGCGCAGCATGTCGACCTCACCGCCGTCCGCGAGCGCCTGCAGGGTGCGGTAGACCGTGGACAGCCCGACGCTGTCACCGCTCCTGCGCAGCAGGTCGTGGATGTCCTGCGCGCTGCGAAAGTCCTCGAAGCTCTGCAGGGCGGTGGCGACTGCGCGTCGCTGGCGGGTCGGTCGGGTCCCCTCGGGCAGGGCTGGCTCAGTGCTCGTCATAGTGGCTCCCGTGCGCCGCGTGGCGGTGGCCGTCGTGGACGTAGTCGACATGGTCGCCGTGCGGGACGGCGGGATGGCCGCAGGCCTCACCGTGCGCGTGCCCGTGGTCCTCGCGGGCCACCAGGTGCCCCCCGGTCCGGCGAGCGGGCAGTGCCGGCTCGTCCGCCGGCTCCGCGAACGGGCTGGTGAGGCGTTGACGGCGCCGCAGCAGCACGCCGACGGGGTACGCCGCGGCGAACCCCGCCAGCGCCAGCAGCACGATCGTCGCGCCGGGCGCAGCATTGACGTAGGAGGAGATCACCACCCCGCCCAGGGAGGCGAGGATCCCGAGGCCCATGGCGGCGAACAGAGTGGCGCGGAAGGTCCTCGTCACCTGCTGCGAGGTGGCGACCGGGACGACCATCAGCGCGCTGACCAGCAGCAGCCCGACCGTGCGCATGGCGACGGTGACCGTGACGGCGGCCAGCACGGCGACGAGCATGTTGTAGAGCCGGACGTCGAGCCCCGCCACGCGCGCGAACTCGGTGTCCTGTGCGACGGCGAACAGCTGCGGGGAGAGCCCGACAGCGACCACGACCACCACGGCCGCGAGCACGGCGGTGACCCGGAGGTCTCCCGCGGAGATGGTGGTGATCGAGCCGAACAGGTAGATGTTCAACGTGGCGGCACTCTGTCCGGCCAGTCCGGTGATCAGGACCCCGCCGGCGATGCCGCCGTAGAACAGCAGGGCCAGCGCGACGTCGCCGCTGGTCCGGCCCGTCTCACGGATCACCTCGATGACGACCGCACCGAGGACCGCCACGATCACCGCGGTGACGGTGGGGGAGGTACCGGTGAGCAGCCCGAGAGCCACACCGGTCACGGCGATGTGCCCGATGCCGTCGCCCATCAGAGCCAGCCGGCGCTGCACCAGGTAGGTGCCCACGGCCGGTGCGGCGAGCCCGGTGAACAGGGCCCCCAGCAGGGCTCGTACGACGAAGGGGTAGTCCAGGATGCTCACCGGCGGTCCTCTCGGTCCAGGGGCGAGGTGACAACCGGACCGTGCTCCGATCGCCCTGCCTGGTCGGCCTGGCCCACCGGCCCGTCATGGTGGTGGTGCGGGTCGGCCTCGGTGAACACGGCGATCGGCGGCCCGTCGTACGCCACCCGGCCGTCGCGCATCACGACCGTTCGGTCGACCAGCCGGCCGAGGGGTCCGAGCTCGTGGGCGACGAGCACGATGGTGGCGCCGCGGGCTGCGAGAGCACCGAGTGCGTCGGCGAAGGTGTGCTGGCTCTGGACGTCGACGCCGGAGGTCGGCTCGTCGAGGACCAGCAGGTCCGGTACACCGGCGAGGGCGCGGGCGATCAGCACCCGTTGCTGCTGGCCGCCGGAGAGGGTGGAGACCCCCTCGCGAGCCTTGTCAGTGAGGTCGACCGCGGCAATGGCGTCCTCCACGGCAGCGCGGTCCGCCCGGCTGCTCGGCCAGAACGGGCGGCGTCTCGAGAGCCGGCCCGACGCGACCACCTCGCGCACCGAGGCGGGGACGCCCGAGGCGGCGGTGACCCGCTGCGGCACGAAACCGACGCGCTGCCAGTCGCGGAACTGCGCGAGGGGAGTGCCGAACAGCCGGACTTCTCCACGGCACACCGGGACCAGTCCCATCATGGCGCGCACCAGGGTCGACTTGCCCGAGCCGTTGGCGCCGAGCACGGCAAGCACCTCGCCGCGACCTACCGAGACATCGATCCCGCGCAGAATGGGCCGACCGCCGAGCTCGACCGCCCCGTCGGCGACCTGCAGCACCGTCTCGCTCACGAGCAGTCGTCCGCCTTCCGCAGGGTGTGCAGGTTGGAGCGCATCAGCGAGAGGTAGTCCTGGCCGGCGGTCGCGTCGCTGAGCCCTTCGATCGGGTCCAGCACCGCCGTCTTGATCCCCAGGTCGCCGGCCAGGCTGTCGGCGAAGGCGTGGCTGGCCAGCTGCTCGGAGAACACCGTGGTGATGCCGTCGCGTCGGATCAGGTCCTGGAGCCGGCGGACGTGCGCCGGTGAGGGCTCGGCATCGGGGGAGAGGCCGTTGATGCCGACGACCCGCAGGCCGTAGCGGCGGCCGAGGTAGCCGAACGCGTCGTGGCTGACGACCACGGTGGTGATGCGGCAGCGTGACAGGGCCGTGCGGTAGCTCCGGTCCAGTGCGGCGAGGTCCGACCGGAGACCGGCCAGGTTGCGTCGGTAGTCGGCTGCATGCTTCGGGTCCACGTCCGCGAGCGCCCTTTCGACGGCCGAGGCCACCCTGCTCAGCCGGGTCGGGTCCTGCCAGAAGTGCGGGTCGTCCCCGGACAGCCCGGCCGAGTCGGCGGCATCCACGACGTGGCGAGGCCCGTTCTGGCTCACCGCCTGGTCGACCGCTGCCTGGAAGCCCTTCTCGTAGACCACGACGTCGGCGTCGACGACCGCCTTGGTCTGCTGCACCGTCAGCTCGATGTCGTGTGGCTCCTTGCCGGGCTGGGTGAGGTTGGTGACGTCGGCGTGGTCGCCGGCGACCCGCGCGGAGACGTACTGCAGGGGGTAGAACGACGTCAGCACCCGGAGTCGACCGCCGGCTGCGTCGGTCGGGCCGCCACAGCCTGCCAACACCGGGCCGGCCACGGCCAGCAGGACCAGGGCTGCGACCCGACGTACTGTCATGACAATCATTGTCAGTAGTGTTCCTGGGGATGACAACCTTTGTCAACCGCTCCGCCGAGCCGGCGCGTCTGGCGGGCGGCACGGGGTCGAGTCGGCGCGTCTGGCGGGCGGGACGGGGTCGAGTCGGCGCGTCTGGCGGGCGGGACGGGGTCAGTCAGTCGACCTCTCGAGGCACCTGCCTGTTCGTCGGTATCCCCGTCGACACCGTCTCGAAGGCCGACGGCTCGTCAATGGCCCGCGAGAGCAGTGGTACGGCGCTCATCTTCGCGTCGTACGACGAGAGCGCCCGCCGGTAGCTGCCGACGTTGACCCACGTGGTGGCGAGCACCCACAGCTCCGAGTCGTCGAGGTTGCGTCCGATCTGGCCGTCGACGTACCCCGGTCCGGCAGACAGGACAGCGAGCGCGGCTTCCAGGTCTGCGCGGAAGACGGTCGCATCCACCTCATCGACCTGGAACCGGTTCAGCACCATCACGTGGGCGACCCTACGCGCCGGGTCGGCACCCCCGGGCCCTGCGGACGCGCCGGGTCGGCACCCCCGGGCCCTGCGGACGCGCCGACTCGGCAGAGACGGGACCGCGCGTTGGCGGTGGCCGTTAGGCTGGGCGCTCGCCGTCAGCCAGGCGGCGCACCCGATGAGAAGGCCCGGTTCCCCATGTCCAGCGCACAGAGCAAGTCGACGTCATCGGTCCTGGACAGCGTGGTATCCCTCTGCAAGCGTCGCGGGTTCGTGTTCCCCAGCGGGGAGATCTACGGCGGCACGAAGTCCGCCTGGGACTACGGCCCCCTCGGTGTCGAGCTCAAGGAGAACATCAAGCGCCAGTGGTGGCGCTCGATGGTGTTCGGGCGCGACGACGTCGTCGGCCTGGACTCCTCGGTCATCCTGCCGACCAGGACGTGGGAGGCGTCCGGTCACGTCTCGACCTTCACCGACCCGCTGACCGAGTGCCAGTCATGCCACAAGCGGTTCCGGGCCGACCACATGCAGGAGGCCTACGCGGAGAAGAAGGGGATCGCGGACCCAGAGTCGGTCGACCTCGCCTCGCTGGCCTGCCCCAACTGCGGCACCCGCGGCGCGTGGACCGAGCCGCGGCAGTTCAACATGATGCTCAAGACCTACCTCGGCGTGATCGAGGACGAGTCGGGCCTGCACTACCTGCGTCCCGAGACCGCGCAGGGCATCTTCCTGAACTTCATGAACGTGATGACGGCCTCCCGCAAGAGGCCGCCGTTCGGGGTCGCCCAGCTGGGCAAGAGCTTCCGCAACGAGATCACCCCCGGCAACTTCATCTTCCGCACCCGCGAGTTCGAGCAGATGGAGATGGAGTTCTTCGTCAAGCCCGGCGAGGACGAGGAGTGGCACCAGTACTGGATCGACGAGCGCACCCGCTGGTACGTCGACCTCGGGATCAGCTCGGACAACCTGCGGCACTTCGAGCACCCGAAGGAGAAGCTGTCGCACTACTCCAAGCGCACCGTCGACATCGAGTACCGCTTCCAGTTCGCGGCCAACGAATGGGGTGAGCTCGAGGGGATCGCCAACCGCACCGACTTCGACCTGACCCAGCACAGCACCTTCTCGGGGCAGGACCTGTCCTACTTCGACCAGGCCAGCGGCGAGCGCTACGTGCCCTACGTCATCGAGCCGGCCGGTGGGCCGAACCGGTCGATGATGGCCTTCCTGGTGGACGCCTACACCGAGGACGAGGCTCCGAACACCAAGGGCGGCGTGGACAAGCGCACCCTTCTCCGTCTCGACCCCCGGCTTGCCCCGGTCAAGGTGGCGGTGCTGCCGCTCTCCCGCAACAGCGACCTCTCACCCAAGGCCCGCGACCTGTCCTCCGAGCTGCGAGGCGTCGGCTGGAACGTCGACTTCGACGACGCCGGTGCGATCGGCCGCCGCTACCGTCGTCAAGACGAGATCGGGACGCCGTACTGCGTGACCGTCGACTTCGACACCCTCGACGACGAGTCGGTGACGGTCCGCGAGCGGGACACCATGAAGCAGGAGCGGATCGCGCTGGCACAGGTCAGGTCCTACTTCGCCGAACGGCTGCTGGGCTGCTGAACCGGGCCCCGGACGGACCGCGCCTGTGCACAATGGGCGCGTGCCCCTCACCCCGCGCGCGACACTGCGCCTGGCCGCGCTGACCACCGCGGCCGCGCTCGGCCTGTCCGGCTGCAGCTCGGGCGGCGAGCGGTCGACGCCGACGGCGGGAAGCCCGTCGCCGGCCTCAAGGAGCACGTACCCGGCGGTGCCGGTCCCCAGCGGCGTCGACCTGACGCCCCCCGGGACCAGGCTGGCGTACGGCGACCCGGCGATCGTGGCCTTCGGCACCACCCGGGCCCGGGGCACGGTCCTGCGCCTCGTCGTGCGTCGGGTGCAGCGGGGCCGGCTCTCGGACTTCGGGGGGTTCATCCTCGACAGCGCGTACAAGCGCACGGCGGCCTACTACTACGCCACGGTCTCGGTGCGCAACGTCGGTGATCGTGACCTGGGGGGCGCCGCGGTGCCGTTGCGAGGCGTGGACGCGGCCGACACACTGCTTCCCGCGGTGCGCTTCACCACCAGGTTCGCTCGGTGCCCGTCCGTGCCGCTGCCCGCCAGGTTCCCCCCGGGGGCGTCGTTCGACACCTGCCTGGTCTACCTGTCCCCGAACAGGAGCGCGCTGACCGCCATCAGCTACCGGCCGACCCAGCAGTTCAACCCGATCACCTGGAACGGCCGGGTCGCCGCTCCTCCTGCACAGCAGGCGCCGAAGCCTGCGCGGAGGACGAAGAAGCGCTGAGCGTCGTAGCACGAGACCACACCGGTCGTGAGGGTGTTCGACGCGCCGCACGTCCACTGGACGAACCGGAAGCAGCAGGTGCGAAGCCGGAACGGTGGCTGCGGCCCTCGACCACGGCGAGCCGTGCGCCGGACCGGTCCCGCGGCCTGATCGATGTGCGCCCGGGTGGCTGTCGCAGCCACAATGGGCACGTGACTCTCCCCTCCGAGCTGCGTTTGCGCTCCGTGCGCGTGGACACCCCGGTGGTGCTCGCGCCGATGGCCGGCATCACCAACGCGGCGTACCGCCGGCTGTGCCGCGAGCAGGGCGCGGGGCTCTACGTCTGCGAGATGATCACCTCGCGGGGGATCGTCGAGCGCGACGAGACGACCCTGCGGATGCTCGTCTTCGATGACCTCGAGGACGTCCGGTCGGTGCAGCTCTACGGCACCGACCCGGTCTACGTCGGCAAGGCGGCCGAGATCCTGTGCGCCGAGTACGGCGTGGCGCACCTCGACCTCAACTTCGGATGCCCCGTCCCGAAGGTCACCCGCAAGGGCGGCGGCGGCGCCCTCCCGTGGAAGCGTCGGCTGCTCGGGGAGATCCTCGAGCACGCCGTCCGGGCCGCCGAGCCCTACGACGTACCCGTCACCATCAAGACCCGCAAGGGCCTGGACGCGGAGCACCTGACGTTCCTGGACGCGGGCCGGATCGCCCAGGAGGCGGGGTGCGCGGCGGTTGCGCTGCACGGGCGCACCGTCGACCAGGCCTACTCCGGCCAGGCGGACTGGTCGGCCATCGCGGAGCTGGTGGACCACGTCGACATCCCGGTGCTGGGCAACGGTGACATCTGGGAGGCCGCCGATGCGCTCCGGATGGTGCAGCAGACCGGAGCGGCCGGTGTCGTCGTCGGGCGCGGCTGTCTCGGCCGGCCCTGGCTGTTCCGTGACCTGGCCGCCGCGTTCGCGGGCCACGAGGTGGCGACGCTGCCCACGCTCGGGGAGGTGGCGGCGATGATGCGCCGGCACGCCGAGCTGCTGTGCCACCATCTCGGGCAGGAGCGGGGGTGCAAGGAGCTCCGCAAGCACGTGGCGTGGTACCTCAAGGGCTTCACCGCCGGAGGCGAGCTGCGCAACAGCCTCGCGCTGGTGTCCTCGCTCGCCGCCCTGGACGACCTGCTGGCGCGCCTGGACACGACCGAACCGTTCCCGACAGCGGTGCTGGGCACTCCCCGGGGACGGCAGGGCAGCCCCCGCCGGGTCGTGCTCCCGGAGGGCTGGCTGGAGGACACCGACGGCACCGGCTGCGCGGTTGCCGAGGACATGCACTCCGGGGGCTGACCCGGGCATTCCGCATGACTTCGGCCTGCTCGGGCAGTGTGGGTTCATGCGTCCATCGGTGATCGTTTTCGACGTCAACGAGACCTTGTCGGACCTCTCCCCGCTCGGGGCGAGGTTCGTCGAGGTGGGTGCGTCCGCGAGCGCGGCCCCTCTGTGGTTCGCCTCGCTCCTGCGCGACGGGTTCGCGCTGACGGCGGCGGGGGACAACCCGCCGTTCGCCGGGGTGGCGCGTGAGCTGCTGCTCAGCCAGCTGTCCCAGGCCGCGCTGAACCGTTCCGTCGACGAGGCCGCACGGCACGTGATGGACGGCTTCGCTCGCCTCGAGCTGCACGCCGACGTGGCGAGCGGCGTGGACCGGCTGCAGCAGGACGGCTTCCGGCTGGCCACCCTCAGCAACGGGGCGGCGGCGGTGGCCGACCGGCTGCTGCGCGACGGGAACGTCCGGGAGTGCTTCGAGAGGCTGCTGTCGGTGGAGGACGCGGAGGCCTGGAAGCCGTCGCCGAAGGCCTACCACTACGCCGCCTCGGCGCTCGAGGTGCCGGTCGAGGAGCTGCTGATGGTCGCCGTGCACCCCTGGGACGTTGACGGTGCGCTGCGGGCGGGTCTGCAGGCGGTGTGGGTGAACCGCTTCGGGGCGTCGTACCCGGCGATCTTCTCCGATCCGACCTACACCGTGACCAGCATCGAGGACATCGCGGAGCTGTGGAGCGACTCGCAGCGGGTGTGACGCTGCCCACAGGCGGCACTGGGGACGTGCCCGTTTGCCGTGCGCGAGGGTGACGAACCGTCGTGTCGTGTGCTTCACTCAGGTCTTTGTGCCCCGTTCGTCCCAATCAGCGATGGTGACCGTTCCGTGACCCCTTCCCGCCACCGACAGACCCCGACGAGCGCTGCCCGTCGGCTGGTCCGGTTCGCCAAGCCCGCTGCGGCGGCCACCGTGGTCACGGCCTGCGTGGTCGCGGTGATGATCGGCGACCGGGGCGCCGCAGGGCCTGTTCAGGCCGCTGACGCCGTCGCCGGGACCGCGACCACCGCGGCCTCGGCTACCGTCGTGCGGCCGGTCGCCCCGACGCCGCACACGTCGGTCGTCCGCGCCGACCGCGCGCAGCGGTTCTCCCGGTCCGCTCGGCGCGTCGTCCTGGTGCCCAAGCCGAAGGTCACCGGCCGCAAGTTCATGACCGCCTCCCTCAACCTGTGGCCGGCGCCCCGGGAGCACGGCAAGCCGCTCGCTGTCCTGAAGAAGGGTGGCAAGGTCGCCGTCACAGGCGAGAGACGGTCGCCGTTCGCGGAGATCCTGTACGCCGGCCAGGTCCGGTGGGTCAAGCAGGCGTACCTCGCGGACAGGATGCCGAAGCCCGCGGTCGCGGCTCCTGCTGCCTCGAGGGCGCCGAGTCCGACAGCGGCTCCGACCGGCTCCTCGGCCGGGATCTCCACGGCCCCGTGCCCGGACGGGTCGGGGACCGAGTCGGGCCTCACCTCCGCGGCAGTCACGTTGTTCCGCTCGGTCTGCAACGCGTTCCCGGCGCTGAGCTCGTACGGCGGGTACGACGCACACGGTGAGCACAGCAGCGGCAAGGCCATCGACTTCATGGTGAGCGACCCCTCGCTCGGCCAGGCAGTGGCCGACTGGGCCCGGGCCCACGCGCCAGAGCTGAACCTCTACGACGTGATCTGGTCCCAGCACATCTGGACCCCGGTGCGGGCCGGCGAGGGTTGGCGCGCCATGCCTGACCGCGGCTCGGCCACGGCGAACCACTACGACCACGTGCACATCGCCGTCAACTGACCCCACCTCGACCCCCTACCTGCCGACCCGGCGCGTCCGCAGGGCTGGCGAGTGCCGACCCGGCGCGTCCGCAGGGGCGGCGAGTGCCGACCCGGCGCGTCCGCAGGGCTGGCGAGTGCCGACCCGGCGCGTCCGCAGGGCTGGCGGATGTCGATTGGGCATCACATGCTGCGGCTCTACCGCGGTCGAGCCAGTGTCTTCAGATGCCGCCCGGCAGGAGACCCTCGGCTCAAGTGCGTCACGGATAGCCGCATAGCACTGCGGGCAGAGGGTCCAGCCCTACCGCCCGTGCTCACCCTGCGGACGCGCCGACTCGACGGGTCCCAGCCCTGCGGACGCGCCGACTCGACGGGTCCCAGCCCTGCGGACGCGCCGACTCGACGGGTCCCAGCCCTGCGGACGCGCCGACTCGACGG
>JAICWH010000083.1 GCA_025934895.1 Nocardioidaceae bacterium
CTGCGCAGCCAGGTCGCTGCCCAGGTGGCGTCCGGCGAGCTCTCCGCCGGCACCAGGCTGCCGACCGTGCGGCGGCTGGCAGCAGACCTGGGTCTGGCCGTCAACACTGTGGCGCGTGCCTACCGGGAGCTGGAGGCGCTCGGGGTGGCGACGGGCCTCGCGAGGCTCAGCCGCGATCCGCGGAGCCTACTCGCCGGCTCTGGTGAACCCGGCGGCCTCGGCCGCCTCCACGGAGGAGAACCAGACCTCGGCGGTGGTCTGGTCGTACCACTGGCTGCCGGGCTCGTGGTACTTCATCGAGCCCTCATTGCCCTTCACCGGGAACCCCTCGGGTGCCTCCGCGCCGTTCTCGAGCGGGACGTGCGAGCCGTCGTACTTGCCCGCGAAGCCACCTGCCGTCTCCTCGAACGCCTCCTGGTCGGCGCCCTCCACGGCCACGACGGGTGCGACGTCGGCGCCCTCGGCCAGCTCGGCGACCGGGTCGGCCGCCACCTCGGCTGCGCCCTCCTCGGGCACCTCCTCGGTCGCGGCCGCCTCGGCGGGCGCGGCCTCGGTCGTGGCCGCCTCGGCGGGGGCGGCCTCGGCGGGGGCCGGAGCAACGGTCGACCGAGACGCCGACGAGCCACCCCTCGGGGAGTAGTCCTCGGTCACCAGCTCGATGACCGCCATCGGGGCGTTGTCACCCTTGCGAGGGCCGATCTTGGTGATCCTGGTGTAGCCGCCCGGGCGCTCGGCGAACCGAGGCGCGATCTCCTCGAACAGGGTGTGCACGACACCCTTGTCCTTGATGGTGGCCAGCACCTGGCGCCGGTTGTGCAGGTCGCCCTTCTTGGCCTTGGTGATCAGCCGTTCCGCGACCGGACGCAGGACGCGCGCCTTGGCCTCGGTGGTGGTGATCCTGCCGTGCTCGAACAGGCTGGTCGCCAGGTTGGCGACGATCAGCTTCTGGTGAGCCGGGCTGCCCCCGAGACGGGGGCCCTTCTTGGGGGTGGGCATGGGGCTTCTCGATTCTCCCGGGCCGTGTCAGGTACCTGGGTAGACAGGGGTGGTCAGTACTGCTCGTCCTCGACGAACGAGTCGTCGTCGTCGTCGTACGCCGCGAGCGCAGCCTGCGGGTCGAAGCCCGGGGCGCTGTCCTTGAGCGAGAGACCCATCTCGTGCAGCTTCGCCTTGACCTCGTCGATCGACTTGGCGCCGAAGTTGCGGATGTCGAGCAGGTCCTGCTCGGAGCGCGAGATCAGCTCACCCACGCTGTGGATGCCCTCGCGCTTGAGGCAGTTGTAGGACCGGACGGTGAGCTGCAGGTCCTCGACCGGCAGGGCGAGGTCCGCGGCGAGCTGCTCGTCGACGGGCGACGGGCCGATGTCGATGCCCTCCGCCTCCACGTTGAGCTCACGGGCCAGGCCGAACAGCTCGACGAGGGTCTTGCCGGCCGACGCGATCGCGTCCCGGGGACGGATCGACGGCTTGGTCTCGACGTCGATGACCAGCTTGTCGAAGTCGGTGCGCTGCTCGACACGGGTCGCCTCGACCTTGTAGGTCACCTTCAGCACCGGCGAGTAGATCGAGTCGACCGGCATCCGGCCGATCTCGTTGTCGCCGCCCTTGTTCTGGACCGACGAGACGTAGCCGCGACCGCGCTCGACGACCAGCTCCATCTCGAGCTTGCCCTTGTCGTTGAGGGTGGCGATCACGACGTCGGGGTTGTGCACCTCGACACCGGCCGGCGGCGCGATGTCGGCTGCGGTGACGACGCCGGGGCCCTGCTTGCGGAGGTACATGGTGACCGGCTCGTCGTGCTCGGAGGAGACCACGAGGTCCTTGAGGTTCAAGATCACCTCGGTGACGTCCTCCTTGACGCCTTCGATGGTCGAGAACTCGTGGAGCACCCCGTCGACCTTGATGCTGGTGACGGAGGCACCCGGGATGGAGGAGAGGAGGGTACGGCGGAGCGAGTTGCCGAGGGTGTAGCCGAAGCCCGGCTCGAGCGGCTCGATCACGAACCGTGACCGGAACTCGTCGACGGACTCTTCGGACAGACTCGGACGCTGAGCGATAAGCACGTTGTTTCCTTTTCTGAGTCCGCCCGCTATATGACGGACTCGAACGCTGTCGAACAAAGATGCCGGTGGCCGGGTGGCCGGCCATCGACCGGGGTCGTACGGGGAGGCCCCCCGTACGTGTGGTTACTTCTTCGAGTAGTACTCGACGATCAGCTGCTCCTGGACCGGAAGGTCGATCTGCTGCCGGATCGGGAGCGAGTGGATCAGGATCCGCATCCGACCCGGGAGCGCGTCCATCCAGGCCGGCACCACGCGCTCGCCGTGGGTCTCGCGAGCGACGATGAACGGGGTCGTCTCCAGGGACTTCTCCTTGACGTCGATCACGTCGTGCGCGCTGACCTGGAAGGAGGGGATGTCGACCTTCTTGCCGTTGACCTTGAAGTGGCCGTGCACCACGAGCTGACGGGCATGCCGACGCGTGCGGGCGAACCCGGCTCGGTAGACCACGTTGTCGAGGCGGCACTCGAGGAGCTGCAACAGGTTGTCGCCGGTCTTGCCGGCTCGGCGGCTGGCCTCGGTGTAGTAGTTGTGGAACTGCTTCTCGAGCACACCGTAGGTGTAGCGAGCCTTCTGCTTCTCGCGGAGCTGGAGGAGGTACTCGCTCTCCTTGATGCGGCCCCGGCCGTGCTGGCCGGGTGGGTAGGGCCGACGCTCGTACGCCTGGTCGCCGCCGACGAGGTCGACACCGAGGCGGCGCGACTTCTTCGTCATGGGGCCGATGTAACGGGCCATGGTGGGAAATCTCCTTCGGGTTCGCTGGTGTCGGGGTCAGACGCGGCGGCGCTTGGGCGGCCGGCATCCGTTGTGCGGTGTGGGCGTGACGTCCGCGATGGTGCCGACCTCGAGGCCGATGGCACCCAGGGACCGGATCGCCGTCTCACGTCCGGAGCCGGGCCCCTTGACGAAGACGTCGATCTTCTTCATGCCGTGCTCCTGCGCCCGACGTCCAGCCGCCTCGGCAGCCATCTGCGCCGCGAACGGGGTGGACTTGCGCGAACCCTTGAAGCCGACAGTGCCGGCAGAGGCCCAGGCGACCACCGCACCCGAGGGGTCGGTGATCGTGACGATCGTGTTGTTGAACGTGCTCTTGATGTGGGCTTCGCCCTGAGCGATGTTCTTCTTCTCCTTGCGGCGGACCTTCTTGGCGCCGGTGGCCTGTCGACTCTTGGGAGGCATCTGGTCTTACTCCTGTGTCTGGTGAAGTCTGGTGAGGGAGGTCGGCTGACGACGAGCGGAGGACCGCCCGGTCACTTCGCCTTCTTCTTGCCGGCGACGGTGCGCTTGGGACCCTTGCGGGTGCGGGCGTTCGTCTTGGTGCGCTGCCCACGGACGGGCAGGCCCTGACGATGCCGCCGCCCCTGGTAGCTGCCGATCTCGATCTTGCGGCGGATGTCGGCCTGGACCTCGCGACGGAGGTCACCCTCGATCTTGAAGTTGGCTTCGATCACGTCGCGGAGCTTCACCAGCTCCTCGTCACCCAGCGCGTGCGTCCGGGTGTCCGGGTCGACCCCGGTCTCGGCCAGCAGCTGCTGGGCGCGGGTGCGGCCGATGCCGTAGATGTAGGTGAGTGCGACCTCGATGCGCTTGTCGCGCGGGAGGTCCACACCAACGAGGCGTGCCATGTGGTGGCCCGTTCCTTTCAGAGGAGCAGATGCTCCTCGGTTCCGCAGAGGTGTCTGGTCGTGTCGCGTCCCCGGTGCTGCGGTGCTGTCGGCACCGGGGCCCCGGCCTCTGGTCCGGGGGTGACCCCGACCGGCCGGAGCCGGGCGAGGAGCGGTCACGTGTGGGTGTTCAGCTGTGCTTCACGCCGGGAATGGGACTCAGCCCTGGCGCTGCTTGTGGCGAGGGTTCTCGCAGATCACCATGACGCGGCCGTGGCGACGGATCACCTTGCACTTGTCACAGATCCTCTTGACACTCGGGTTGACCTTCATGATGACTTCCTGGTTTCTCGGCTGGTCCGGCCCCGGTCGACGAAGCCACGGGTACGGCGGTCACAGGGAGCCCCTGTGCTACTTGTAGCGGTAGACGATCCGACCGCGGGTGAGGTCGTACGGCGAGAGCTCGACGACGACCCTGTCCTCGGGGAGGATCCGAATGTAGTGCTGGCGCATCTTGCCGCTGATATGAGCGAGAACCTTGTGCCCGTTGCTCAGCTCGACCCGGAACATCGCGTTCGGGAGAGCCTCCGAGACGGTGCCCTCGATCTCGATCACGCCTTCTTTCTTCGGCATGTCCTCCGCAATCTTGTCTCTGCTCGTGTCGGCTCGTGTCACTGTCCGTGACGATCGAGCCTGGTCGTGGTCTACCGTTGACCCGGGAACCGCCCGGCCACCGCCGGATGACCGACGCTGCCCGGTGGACCTCGCGAACCGCCGAGTAGGACCCCAGTCCCGGGCACGGTCGTGAACCAGGTTCACGAGGCTTGACCGGGCAGCCGCAGGGCGCCACGAAACGGACCACGTTGGGCCGACACACCAGTCTACGTGACGGCGGGGCCAACCCCTAATCCAGTCGGGTCCCGGGTGCGTCACGACCGCTCGGCGAGGCACTCAGGCGGCCGGAGGCGGCTTTCGTCCCGCAATGACCCGGGTCGGCTCCCGCCCGGTGGCGGTTCCGAGCGGTCCTCCGCGTTGGGTGCCGCGGCTCACTTCCCATGGCAGCCGGGCGCTTCCCATGGGTCGTGGCCCATGGGGAGTGCACGACGTCCTGCATCCCCTGGTAAACCGGCAGGGTCAGCGGCCGCCGAACGGGACACCGAGCTCCGCCAGCTTGGCCTCGCCGCCGTCCAGGGCGGTGAGCACCCAGGTGCCGCTGGGGGTGAGCGTGAAGGTGTGCTCGAAGTGGGCGGCCAGGGACCCGTCGTCGGTCCTGACCGTCCACCCGTCGTCGGCGGTGTGCGTCCAGGGGTCCCCGACGACGACCATCGGCTCGACGGCCAGCGCCAGGCCCTCCACCAGCCGGGTGCCGCGGCCGGGCTTGCCCACGTTCGGGACGGTCGGCGGCTGGTGCATCGCGGACCCGATGCCATGACCGGTGTAGTCCTCCACGATGGCGAAGCCGCTCGTGGCCCGGATGTGGTCCTCGACCCCGTGCGAGATGTCGCCCACGTGGCCGCCGAGACGCGCGGCCGCGAAGCCCCGCCACATCGACTCCTCGGTGACGCGCATCAGGTCGGTCGCCACCGCCGGGACCGCTCCCACCGCGACCGTCACGGCGGCGTCACCGTGCCAGCCGTCGACGATCGCTCCGCAGTCGATCGAGACGATGTCGCCGTCGGCGATCACCCGGTCCCCCGGGATGCCGTGCACCACCTCGTCGTTCACGGAGACGCAGATGCACGCCGGGAACGGCGGGCGACCATAGCCGAGGAACGATGGCGTGGCACCGCTGGAGCGGATGTGGTGCTCGGCGATCCGGTCCAGCTCGCGGGTGGTCAGGCCCGCGTGCACCGCCCGCCGCAGCAGGTCGAGCGTCTCACCGACGACCAGTCCGGCGGCCCGCATCCGGTCGATCTGGGCGGGGGTCTTGATCTCGACCCCGCGGTCTCGGAACACCGGCCCTGCTCAGCTCTCCTCGACCTTGCCGAGCCCCTCGATGATGCGCGCGGTGACCTCCTCGACCTCGCCGAGGCCGTCCACCTCGCAGACCAGGCCCCGCTTGCGGTAGACGTCGATCAACGGCGCGGTCTGCTCGAGGTAGAGCTCCTGGCGGCGGAGGATCACGTCCTCGGTGTCGTCGGCGCGGCCCTCCTTGTGAGCTCGGTCAGCGAGCCGTCGGACCAGCTCGGCGGGCTCCGCGGTGAGCACCACGACGGCGTCGAGCCGGTGCCCGGTGTAGGCGATCATCCCGTCGAGCTCGTCGACCTGGGCGAGTGTGCGGGGATAGCCGTCGAGGAGGAAGCCCTTGACGGCGTCCTCCTCGTCGATGCGGTTGCGCACCATCAGGTTGGTCACGGAGTCCGGGACGTACTCGCCGGCGTCCATGTAGCGCTTGGCCTCGATGCCCAGCTCGGTGTTCTTGGCGACGTTGGCCCGGAAGATGTCGCCGGTGGAGATCGCGGGGATGCCGAAGCGGTCCGCGACGATCTGGGCCTGGGTGCCCTTGCCGGCTCCGGGCGGCCCCATGAAGAGCAGTCTCATCAGCGCAGGAACCCTTCGTAGTTGCGCTGCTGGAGCTGGCTCTCGATCTGCTTCACCGTGTCGAGCGCGACCCCCACCATGATCAGGATGGACGTGCCCCCGAACGGGAAGTTCTGTGTCGCGTTGACCAGCGCGATGGCGATCAGCGGGATCAGGGAGATCAGGCCGAGGTACAGGGCCCCTGGCAGCGTGATGCGGGACAGGACGTACTGCAGGTACTCCTCGGTCGGCCGTCCCGCCCGGATCCCGGGGATGAAGCCGCCGTACTTCTTCATGTTGTCGGCGACCTCTTCGGGGTTGAAGGTGATCGCGACGTAGAAGTAGGTGAAGAAGATGATCAGGCCGAAGTAGACGGCCATGTAGATCGGGTGGTCACCCTTGACGAGGTAGGTGTTGATCCACGCCGACCACGTCGCGTTGTTGCTGAACTGCGCCGCCATCGCGGGCAGGTAGAGCAGGCTGGAGGCGAAGATCACCGGGATGACGCCGGCCTGGTTCACCTTGAGCGGGATGTACGTCGACGAGCCACCGAACATCTTGCGGCCGACCATCCGCCGGGCGTACTGCACCGGGATCCGCCGCTGACCCTGCTCCATGAAGATGACGGCGGCCACCAGCACCAGACCGATCACCAGCATCAGCGCGAACACCCACCAGCCCTTGGAGACCTTGACCGCCCACAGGCTGGAGGGGAACGAGGACACCACGGTGGTGAAGATCAGGATCGACATGCCGTTGCCGATGCCTCGGTCGGTGATCAGCTCCCCGAGCCACATGATGACGGCCGTGCCGGCTGTCATGGTGATCACCATGACCAGCATGGTCCACAGGGAGTCGGGCTTGTACAGCAGCGGCACGGTGCAGCCCTGGAGCAGCCCGCCGCTGCGGGCCAGGGCGGTGATGCCGGTGGCCTGCAGGATCGCCAGAGCCAGGGTGACATAGCGGGTGTACTGGGTGATCTTGGTCTGCCCCGACTGGCCTTCCTTCTTCAGGGTCTCCAGCCGCGGGATGACCACGACGAGCAGCTGCAGGATGATGCTCGCGGTGATGTAGGGCATGATCCCGAGCGCGAACACGGTCAGCCGCAGCAGCGCTCCACCGGAGAACAGGTTGATCAGAGCCGCGACGCCGGAGTTCCTCGTCTGGTCGAAGCAGACCTGCACGTTCGAGTAGTTGACGCCGGGCGTCGGGATCTGCGAGCCGAGCCGGAAGATCACGATGACCCCCAGCACGAACAACAGCTTCTTGCGCAGGTCCGGCGTCCGGAACGCGTTGGCGAAAGCGCCTAGCACCTCGTCCTCTTCTCCATCACGTGCGGGTTCGCCCGGTCGCCGGGCTGCGCGGAGGGCTGTGCTCCCCGGGGGGACCGGACCTCGGAAGCCTAACAGGGGCCCGATCCGCCTGCTGCGCTCTCGCGAACCACAGTGGCGGGTCTCGAACCCCTGCACGGACCTGCCCGTCGACCTGGCGCTCGACCGGTCGGCAGACAGCCTCAGATCTGGGTGGTGCTGCCCCCTGCGGCGGCGATCTTCTCCCGGGCGGCGGCTGAGAAGGCGTGCGCGGTGACCTGCACCGGCACCGACAGGTCGCCCGACCCGAGGACCTTGACCGGGCTGCCGTCGCGGACCGCGCCCTTGGCGACGAGCTCCTCGACGCCCACCGGGCCTCCCTCGGGGAACAGACCGGCGATCCGGTCCAGGTTGACCACCTGGAACTGGACCTTGAACGGGTTCTTGAAGCCCTTGAGCTTGGGCAGCCGCATGTGGATCGGCATCTGGCCGCCCTCGAAGCCGCGGGACACCTGGTTGCGGGCACTTGTGCCCTTGGTGCCACGACCGGCGGTCTTGCCCTTGGACGCCTCACCCCGGCCCACCCGGGACTTCGCGGTGCGGGCGCCGGGCGCAGGACGCAGGTGATGAAGCTTGAGCGTCATGTCAGTCCACCTCTTCGACGACGATCAGGTGCCTGACCGTCCGGAGCATGCCACGGATCTCGGGACGGTCCTCCTTGACGACGACGTCGCCGATGCGCTTGAGGCCAAGCGTGCGGAGGGTGTCCCGGTGGTTCTTCTTGCAACCGATGGTCGAGCGCTGCTGCTGGACCTTGAGGCGCCCCGTCACTTCGGCACCTCCGCCCGGGCCCGGAGCAGCGCTGCGGGCGCGACGTGCTCGACCGGCAGCCCCCGGCGGGCCGCGACGGCCTCCGGCTCCTCGAGCGAGCGGAGCGCCTCGACAGTGGCGTGCACGATGTTGATCTGGTTCGACGAGCCGAGCGACTTGCTGAGCACGTCATGGATGCCGGCGCACTCGAGCACGGCGCGCACCGGGCCACCCGCGATCACCCCGGTGCCGGGGGCGGCCGGCTTGAGCAGGACGATCCCTGCGGCCTTCTCACCCTGCACCGGGTGCGGGATGGTGCCCTGGCTGCGGGGGACCCGGAAGAAGTTCTTCTTGGCCTCCTCGACGCCCTTGGCGATCGCGGCCGGCACCTCCTTGGCCTTGCCGTACCCGACGCCCACCATGCCGTCGCCGTCGCCGACGATCACCAGTGCGGTGAAGCTGAAGCGACGACCACCCTTGACGACCTTGGCGACCCGGTTGATCGCGACGACGCGCTCGATGTAGGCGGTCTTGTCCGCGCCCTGGCCTCCGCGGTTGTCGCGGCCGCCACGGCCGCCTCCCGCTCCGCCACCGGAACGGCGCTGTTGTCCGCTCATAGTCGAACTACCTTCCTTGTTGTCCTAGGGGTTGCCATCGCTGCTCAGAAGGCCAGGCCGCCCTCACGGGCGGCGTCGGCGAGAGCGGCTACGCGCCCGTGGTACTTGTTCCCGGCCCGGTCGAACACGGCCGAGGACACTCCGGCGGCGCGGGCACGCTGGGCGACCAGCTCGCCGACCTTGCGGGCCTTGGCGGACTTGTCGCCCTCGACCGAGCGTACGTCGGCCTCCATCGTGCTGGCCGAGGCCAGCGTGGCGCCCCGGAGGTCGTCCACGACCTGGACGGAGATGTGCTTGGAGCTGCGGGTGACCACCAGGCGGGGACGCTCCGCCGTGCCGGCGACCTTCTTGCGACCCCGGACCTGGCGGCGCAGCCGTGACGCGACACGTGCGCTTGTGTGCTTGCCGGACCTCAGTGCGATAGCCATCTCACTTACCAGCCTTTCCGACCTTGCGACGGATCTGCTCCCCCGCGTAGCGCACGCCCTTGCCCTTGTAGGGCTCGGGCTTGCGCAGCTTGCGGATGTTCGCAGCGACCTCGCCGACCAGTTGCTTGTCGATGCCCTGGACGCCGAGCCGGGTGGGCCCGTCCACGGTGAACGTGATGCCGTCCGGGGCGTTGAACGTGATGGAGTGGGAGTAGCCGAGCTGGAACTCCAGCTGGGTGGGGCCCTTGGACAGGACGCGGTAGCCCACGCCGACGATCTCCAGGCGCTTCTCGTAGCCGTCGGTGACGCCCTGGACCATGTTGGCGATCAGGGTGCGCGAGAGCCCGTGCAGCGACTTGCTCTCCCGCTCGTCGTCGGGCCGGACCACCTCGATGGCACCGTCCTCGCCACGGGTCACGGTGATCGGCGCGGCGACGTTGTGGCTCAGGGTGCCCTTGGGTCCCTTCACCGTCACCAGGCGGTCGTCGACGGCGACGTCGACACCCGACGGGACCGTGATGGGGAGCTTGCCAATGCGCGACATGCGTGTGTCTCCTCTCGGTTCCGTCGTTACCAGACGTAGGCGAGGACTTCCCCACCCACGCCCTTCTTGTTGGCCTGGCGGTCGGTCAGCAGGCCCTGGCTCGTCGAGATGATCGCGACCCCGAGGCCACCGAGCACCTTGGGCAGGCCGGTGTGCTTCGCGTAGACGCGGAGGCCGGGCTTGGAGATGCGGCGGATGCCGGCGATGGAACGCTCGCGGTTCTGGCCGTACTTCAGCGTCAGCTCCAGCACCTTGCCGACGGTCTGCGAGGACTCGTCGGCCGGGTCGCCTGCCTCCTGCACCTTCCAGGAGGTGATGTAGCCCTCCTGCTGCAGGATCTCGGCGACGCCGGCCTTGAGCTTGCTGTACGGCATCGACACGTCGTCGTGGTAGGCCTGGTTGGCGTTGCGCAGACGGGTGAGCATGTCTGCGATCGGGTCAGTCATCGTCATGGCCGTGAGGCCCTCTCCCACCGTGGTTTCGCCGCTCCCGGGGCGGGAGTGCGACCTTCGGCGATCTCGTTGATCTTCGTGGTCCTGATCGTCCTGCTGGTGATGGTCCTGCTGGTGATGGTCGTGCTGGTGTGCCCGGTGCTCTCGGGTCGTTCGGCGGCGCGGATCACCAGCTGCTCTTGGTGATCCCGGGCAGCTCGCCCCGGTGCGCCATCTCGCGCAGGCAGATCCGGCACAGGCCGAACTTGCGGTAGACGGACTTGGGTCGCCCGCAGCGCTGGCAGCGGGTGTAGCCGCGCACCTTGAACTTCGGCTTGCGGGCCGCCTTGACCTTGAGGGATGTCTTGGCCATCGGTCAGTGCTCCTTACGGTGCTGATGGTTCGCGTCACTCACCTGAGCAGCACGCTTGCTGTACGTCGTCATCTCATCGCTCCGCGCTCTGTCATCTCATCGCTCCGCGAAGGGGAAACCGAGCTGCTTGAGCAGCGCGCGACCCTCGTCGTCGTTCGTCGCGGTCGTCACGACCGTGATGTCCATGCCCCGCGAGCGGTCGATCTTGTCCTGGTCGATCTCGTGGAACATCGCCTGCTCGTTGAGCCCGAAGGTGTAGTTGCCCCGGCCGTCGAACTGCCGGGGGGACAGACCGCGGAAGTCGCGGATCCGGGGCAGTGCCAGGGACAGCAGCCGGTCCATGAACTCCCACATCCGGTCACCGCGCAGCGTCACGTGGGCACCGATCGGCATGCCCTCGCGCAGCTTGAACTGCGCGATGGACTTGCGGGCCTTGGTCACCTGCGGCTTCTGGCCGGTGATGGCGGTCAGGTCACGCGCCGCACCCTCGATCAGCTTGGAGTCGCGGGCAGCCTCCCCGACGCCCATGTTGACCACGACCTTCGTCAGGCGGGGCACGGTCATGATGTTGGTGTAGTGGAACTGCTCCTGCAGCGCCGGCACGATCTCCTGCCGGTAGCGGGTCTGCAGGCGCGGGCGCTCCTCGGCGGACCTGTTGGGGGCCCCTCCGGCACCGTCGGTCCCGGCCGCGGTGCTCTCACTCGTGGTGGTCATCAGATCTCCTCACCGGACTTGCGAGCGACACGCGTGCTGCGCAGGGCGGGGTACGTCGACCCGTCGGCGCGGCGTTTGGCCACCTCGTCGCGGCGGTAGCCGATCCGGGTGGTCACCTTGCCCTTGCCGGACTTGCCATCCTCGCCCTTGGGCGCGTCGACGAGCAGCATCACGTTGGACACGTGGATCGCCGCCTCCTGGGTGATGATGCCGCCCGTCGTACCGGCGCGGCCGCCCTGGTTGACGACCTTGGTGTGCCGTTTGATGCGGTTGACACCTTCGACGATGACCCGGTCCTGCTCCGAGAGCACGGAGATGACCTTGCCCTCGGCGCCCTTGTCCTTGCCGGCGATGACGCGGACGACATCGCCCTTCTTGATCTTCAAGTTCCTCTGCCGCTTCTCATGGGGCTGCCGCTTCTCACGGGGCTGCCGCTTCTGCTGGGACATGGTTCAGAGCACCTCCGGAGCCAACGAGATGATCCTCATGAATCGCTTCTCCCGCAGCTCACGGCCGACCGGGCCGAAGATGCGGGTGCCTCGCGGCTCGCCACTGTCGGCCCGCAGGATGACGGCGGCGTTCTCGTCGAAGCGGATGTAGGAACCGTCGGGACGGCGGCGCTCCTTGGCGGTGCGGACCACCACCGCCTTGACGACGTCGCCCTTCTTCACGTTGCCACCCGGGATCGCGTCCTTGACGGTGGCGACGATGACGTCGCCGATTCCGGCGTAGCGCCGACCCGAGCCGCCGAGAACACGGATGCAGAGGATCTCCTTCGCACCGGTGTTGTCGGCGACCTTGAGCCGCGACTCCTGCTGGATCATCGGTATGTCTCCTGGTTGTCACGCTGGTTCTCAGTCGGCTGGTCCGGCTGAGCCTGGCGGAGCTCGCTGTCGGTTCGGGGTCGAAACCCCGGGGGGTGGCTTACTTGGCCTTCTCGAGGACCTCGACGACGCGCCAGCGCTTGGTGGCCGACAGCGGACGGGTCTCCTGGATCCGGACCCGGTCGCCGACGCCGCACTGGTTCTGCTCGTCGTGCGCCTTGAGCTTGCTCGTGCGCCGCAGCACCTTGCCGTAGAGCGCGTGCTTGACACGGTCCTCGACGGAGACCACGACGGTCTTCTCCATCTTGTCGCTGACCACCAGACCCTCACGGATCTTGCGGTAGGGACGACCTGGCGTCTGGTCCCCATCCTGGCTGCCGGTCTCGCTGCCCGGGCTGGCGCCCGGTGCGCCGGTCGGGCCGACGGTCGGGTCGGGCGTGGTCTGCTCGCTCACGTTCGTCTCCTCACTCATGCGGCACCGTCCTGCGTGTCTCCGGCACCCGAGACCTCCGGCGTCTGCCGGATCCCGAGCTCACGCTCCCGCACGACGGTGTAGATGCGGGCGATCTCCCGCTTGACGGTGCGCAGCCGACCGTGGCTCTCCAGCTGGCCGGTCGCGGCCTGGAAGCGCAGGTTGAACAGCTCCTCCTTGGCCTCGCGCAGCTTGGTCTCGAGGTCCACGTTGGTCAGGTCGTCGAGCTCGTGGGTGGTCGTCGCCATCAGAACTCACCACTCTCGCGGGTCACGAACTTGCACTTCATGGGCAGCTTGTGGATCGCGCGACGCATCGCCTCGCGAGCCACCTCCTCGGTGACGCCGGAGAGCTCGAACATCATCCGTCCCGGCTTCACGTTGGCCACCCACCACTCGGGCGAGCCCTTGCCGGAGCCCATCCGGGTCTCGGCGGGCTTCTTGGTCAGCGGGCGGTCGGGGTAGATGTTGATCCACACCTTGCCGCCGCGCTTGATGTGCCTGGTCATCGCGATACGTGCGGACTCGATCTGCCGGTTGGTGACGTAGGCGGGCTCGATGGCCTGGATCCCGAAGTCGCCGAACGCGAGCTGAGTGCCGCCCTTGGCGGCACCGGTGCGCCCGGGGTGGTGCTGCTTGCGGTGCTTGACCCTGCGGGGCATCAACATGGTGGTCAGGCCTCCCCACTCGGTGTGGCCGGCTGACCGGCCGAGTCTGGTGTGCTGCCGGTGGCGTCGGCCACCGGGCTCGGAGCCGCGCTGCTCACCGGCGCGGCTGGGCCGGCGACCGGTGCCGTCTCGGGTGCGGGGCTCTCGACGGGCGCGGCGTCCGGTGCGGCGGGGCTCTCGGGCGCCCCGTCAGTGCGACCGGACCGGGTGGGACGGTCCGCCCGGGTGCCGCGGGTCGGACGGTCCGCAGCGCCGCCACGGGCAGGACGCCCGCGGCCGGGGGCACCGGCGCGCGCGGCCGCCTGCGCCTCGCGCTCCGCACGGGTCCCGGCGACCTCACCCTTGTAGATCCAGACCTTTACGCCGATCCGGCCGAAGGTGGTCTTGGCCTCGTAGAACCCGTAGTCGATGTCGGCCCGCAGCGTGTGCAGCGGCACGCGGCCCTCGCGGTAGAACTCCGAGCGGGACATCTCGGCGCCACCGAGCCGTCCGGAGCACTGGATCCGCACGCCCTTGGCGCCGCTGCGCATCGTGGTCTGCATGGCCTTGCGCATCGCGCGGCGGAAGGCGACCCGGCCGGCCAGCTGCTCGGCCACGCCCTGCGCGACGAGCTGGGCGTCGACCTCGGGGTTCTTCACCTCGAGGATGTTGAGCTGGACCTGCTTGCCGGTGAGCTTCTCGAGCTCTCCGCGGATCCGGTCGGCCTCCGCACCGCGACGGCCGATGACGATGCCCGGCCGGGCGGTGTGGATGTCGACCCGGACCCGGTCGCGGGTGCGCTCGATCTCGACGCGGGAGATGCCGGCGCGCTCCATGCCCTTGGACAGCAGGCGACGGATCGCGACGTCCTCACCGACGTAGGACTTGTACAGCTTGTCGGCGTACCAACGGCTCTTGTGGTCGACGGAGATTCCGAGGCGGAAACCGTTCGGGTTGATCTTCTGACCCATCAGGAGCTCCGTCCCTTCCTGTTCGACGAGCTGGGCTTCGATGCGGCGGTGGCCGCGGCGGCTCGGGGTTGCACCACCAGCGTGATGTGGCTGGTCCGCTTGTTGATCCGGGACGCACGCCCCTGGGCCCGGGGGCGCCAGCGCTTCATCGTCGGACCCTCGTCCACCATGGCCTTGCTGACCACCAGTGCCGACCGGTCGAGGCTCTCGGTGCCCTCGGCGTTCGCCACGGCGCTCTCGAGGACCTTGTAGACGGTCTCGCTCGCGGCCTGCGGTGCGAACTGCAGCAGGGCCAACGCGTCATCGACTCCGAGGCCGCGGACCATGTCCACGACCCGGCGCGCCTTCATCGGCGCGATCCGGACGAAGCGTGCGCTGGCGAAAGCGCCGGGCTCGTCGCCCAGCAGGCTCTCGCGTCGGGCGCTCACGCGCCTGCGCTCCATAGTGCTCATCTCTTGGCTCTCTCGACTCTGTCGGTGCGGTGTTCAGCGGGTCCGGTCGGGACTGGTTCGCCTGGCCGCATCAGCGGCGACGAGCCTTCCGGTCGTCCTTGACGTGACCGCGGTAGGTGCGGGTCGGCGCGAACTCGCCCAGCTTGTGACCGACCATCGAGTCGGTCACGAACACCGGGACGTGCTTGCGGCCGTCGTGCACCGCGATCGTGTGGCCGATCATCGTCGGCACGATCATGGAGCGACGCGACCACGTCTTGATGACGTTGTGCGTGCCCTTGTCGTTCTGGACGTCCACCTTCTTGCTCAGGTGGCCGTCCACGAACGGGCCCTTCTTCAAGCTGCGAGGCATGGTTGTTGCTCCCTTTCAGGCAGTCAGTGGGCCGCTAGCGACGCTTGCCGGACTTGCGACGACGGACGATGAGGGCGTCACTGGCCTTGTTCTTGCGGGTGCGACCCTCCTTCTTGCCCCAGGGCGAGACCGGGTGGCGACCACCGGAGGTCTTGCCCTCGCCACCACCGTGCGGGTGGTCGACGGGGTTCATCACCACACCGCGCACGGTCGGACGCTTGCCCTTCCAGCGCATCCGGCCGGCCTTGCCCCAGTTGATGTTCGACTGCTCGGCGTTGCCGACCCCGCCGACGGTGGCGCGGCAGCGCACGTCGACGTAACGCATCTCGCCGGACGGCATCCGCAGCTGTGCACGGGTGCCCTCCTTGGCGACGAGCTGGGCCGAGTTCCCTGCGGAACGAGCGATCTTGGCCCCTCCACCCGGTCGCAGCTCGATGCAGTGGATCGTCGTACCGACGGGGATGTTGCGCAGCGGCAGGTTGTTGCCCGCCTTGATGTCGGCCCGTGCACCCGCCTCGACCGCGGCGCCCTGACGCAGGCCCTGGGGCGCGACGATGTAGCGCTTCTCCCCGTCGGCGTAGTGCAGCAGCGCGATCCGCGCGGTGCGGTTGGGGTCGTACTCGATCTCCGCCACCGTCGCCGGCACGCCGTCCTTGTCGTAGCGACGGAAGTCGATGATGCGGTAGGCGCGCTTGTGGCCACCGCCCTGGTGCCGGGTGGTGATCCGGCCCTGGTTGTTCCGGCCGCCCTGCTTGGGCAGCGGACGGACCAGCGACTTCTCCGGCGTGGACCTCGTCACCTCGACGAAGTCGGCCACCGAGGAGCCGCGGCGGCCCGGTGTGGTCGGCTTGTACTTGCGGATGCCCATAGCTATCTCGTCCTCGCCACGTTGCGCTCAGCGGGCCCGATCATGAGACCGGCCCTCCGAAGATGTCGATGCGGTCGCCCTCGGCAAGGCTGACGACGGCCCGCTTGGTGTCGGCACGCTTGCCCGTCCCGAAGCGGGTGCGACGGGTCTTGCCCTGGCGGTTCAGCGTGTTCACGCTGGTCACCTTGACGTTGAAGATCTTCTCGACCGCGATCTTGATCTCGGTCTTGTTCGCCGACGGGCGCACCAAGAAGGTGTACTTGTTGCCGTCGAGGAGCCCGTAGCTCTTCTCGCTGACCACCGGCGCGATCAGCACGTCGCGGTGGTCCTTGTGGAAGGTGCTCACTGGGCCTCCTCCTCGCTGGTCGGGGTCACCGGGGCGGCGACCGCAGGAGCAGACGCCTCCGCGGTGTCGGGCTCGGTCGCGACCGCAGCAGCAGGCTCCTCGGCAGGTGCGGTCCGGCTGTCGGTCTGGCTGTCGGTCTGGCTGCCGGTCTGGGTGCCGGTGTGCACGCCACGGCTGGCGACGAACGAGTCGAAGGCCGCCTTGGTGAACACCACGTCGTCGCACAGCAGCACGTCATAGGTGTTGAGCTGGTCGACCGCGAGCAGGTGGACGGTGTCCACGTTGCGCAGCGACAGCCAGGTCATGTCGTCGCCACGCTCGAGCACGACCAGCGTGCGGCGACGCGTCTGGTCGGCGGTCGTGAGCCCCGCCAGGGCCGCGATCGCGCTCTTGGTGCTGGGCCTCGACTCCGTCACGAAGCTCTCCACGACGTGCACGCGTCCGGCGCGCGCCCGGTCCGAGAGCGCACCGCGCAGGGCGGCAGCCTTCATCTTCTTGGGCGTGCGCTGGTCGTAGCTGCGAGGCGTCGGACCGTGGACGGTGCCGCCGCCGGCGAACTGCGGGGCCCGGATGGAGCCCTGACGCGCGCGACCGGTGCCCTTCTGCTTGTAGGGCTTGCGGCCACCGCCACGGATCTCGCCGCGGGACTTGGTGTCGTGCGTGCCCTGTCGGGCGGCCGCCTGCTGGGCGACGACGACCTGGTGGATCAGCGGGATGTTGACCTGGACGTCGAAGATCTCGGC
>JAICWH010000218.1 GCA_025934895.1 Nocardioidaceae bacterium
CGGGACTGCCGCATAGTGTGCGCGTCAGCGCGCAGTAGCCGCAGGTAGCGTGCGCTGCGCACGAACCAACAATGACGCGCGCATCCGGTTACGAACTTCTTTACTGGTTTCAAGCCCGCCTTCGGCGCGAGGGCGCGCTGCGGGCGGCGCTGGCGCGCCGTCCTCGCGCACCCCCACCAATGCAGAGAGGCGCCCGGAGCACGACGGCAGGGACGCCCACAGCGACGCAGCTCGCCACCCGATCAAGGTCCACTGCACCACTCACCACCGAGTCCGTCGATCCGATCGCTGACGATCTGCACGCCGAACCCGGCCTCAAGCGCGCCATGCGTCGCTACGCGATGCGATGCCGCGTAGTTTGTCGGCGAGTTCGCGGCCTCGCCAGGGTCGGCTCGGGTCGTCTTCCATGAGCGCTGTGATGATGTCTCGTCGGGTCGGGGCTGGCTGCGGGTTCCGCGGTTTGCGGTGGCGGGGTCGCCACGTCTGGTCGATGTTGGGCGTGTGCAGGGTGACGTCGATGCTGGCGATGGTGGTGGGCCGGTGGGGGCGTCGGTCGTTGCGGTTGAGGTAGCGGGAAGTGGCGTTCTTGAGCCTGCGGGTGCTCCAGCGGAGTCGGCGTGGTGGCAGCAGCGTGGCCAGGACAGCGCGACCGATGCGACCGAGGAGGTCGGGCTGGCCTGGCCGGTGGGGCTGGTCGGTGAGGACGATCCCGTCGGCTGCGATGAGCTGGTCGCGAGCGGCCTGTAATGCGGTGGTGAAGCTGGCCCGGTCGGGGTTGGTGTCGGCGCGTGACTCGACGGCGGTGATCATGGCCATCCGGAGCAGCTGGTAGACGGTCAGCAGGGCCCAGACCTCTTGCTCGAGACCGGGCCGGTCCTGGGAGCGCAGCACGTGTCCGTCGAGGATGGTGTGTCGCAACGCCAGGTAGGCGATCTCGATCTCCCAGCGTTCGTGGTAGAGCTGGACCAGCTCGGCCGCCGGATGACGGTGGTGGTCGAGCAGGGTGGTGATCAGCCGGTAGCGGTCGCGGACCCGGCTGCCGTCGGCACCGTGACGGTCAGTTCCGCGTCGAGGATGCGTACCGGCAGGCCGTGGAGGTCGGAGAGGTAGGAACCGTCGGACAGGTGGGTCAGCACCGGTGGCCGGCGGGTCGACTTGGCGCGCACCAGGAACCTCGCGCCGGTCTGGTTGAGCTGGCTGAGGAACGCGGTCGCGTCGAGGGCCCGGTCGAGCAGGACGACCATGCTCGGGTCAAGCAACGGCAGCAGGGTCATCATTCGCAGCGTGGGTAGCCGGCGAAGCCCATCCGGTAACGGATTCGACCCAACCAGGAACGGTTGGCTTCGGTGTCGGGCACCCGTAACGAGTTGCAGCCGTCGAAGGCGACGGTGCGCAGACCGCGGTAGCACACCCCGGCGTCTTGGACAGCTCTCGGTAGCACGCCGTGATGTGTTGAGGGCGAAGCTTGTCGATGTAGTGGCGTCCCAGCCACGGAATGATGTGCGACCGTGTGAGGTGTTCGTAGCCGCTCAACGTTGAGCGCCGGACTCGACCGGAGGCGACCTCGCGGAAGTACGTCGCCATCCACGTCTCGAGCGTGGGTGCGCGCTCATAGCTGACGTGCCCGGCCTCGATGTCGGACATCACCTGCCGCAGTTCACGGGTCACCTCAGCCCGGGTCTTCCGAGTGATCCGCTTCCTGCGACGTGTGCCGTTGTGCCAGCCCATGTCCACTGACGCTCGCCACCGTCCGTCCACGAGTTGGTAGATGGATCCCTCGCCCTTGCCTCGGCGCCGCCGCTCAGCCTTTCGAACACCCGGGCGCGTGAGGAAGTAGCGGACCGTTGAGCGGCACCCAGCTCAAGTCGTCAAGGTGACGACGGCACAGCGGCCTTGGTCAGGTCGTCGGCGTCGAGGATGGTGCCTTCGGCCATCCGAGAGAAGCCGCCGTGACAACACCGGGGCGCCAGTCGAGGCGTGGAACGCGGCGACGAGCGTTCCCTGCTCGCTCAGTATCGGGCCGTAGGACCCCAACACACATCGAGCGCGGGGCGGTCGGCGGGCTCGACGACGACCTCGGCCGGCGAGCCACACAGGGCTTCTTGGCACGTCTGACTCATGAGGCGACCATGTCGTGATGCATTGAGTCGACGTACCGTTCGACGGCGGCTCGGGTGATCCGCCGGCAGGTGCCGATCCGTACCGATTCGAGGGTGCCGGCGCGCATCAGCTCATAGACCTTCGAGCGGCCGATGTTCAGGCACTCGGCCACCTCTTCTGGCCTTTAGCTGGAGTGGGTCCATCCGGTCCTCCGACGTGGTCCAGGTGTGGTCAGGTATCCACGTTCAACACAACCAGCGGACAGGGCGGCTCAACAGGTGTCGTCGGTTGTCCAGCCATGCAGCAACCGCCGCAACGCGGTCGCGGTGACGCGTAGTCCGAGAGGCTCGCGAATGGGAGGTCCGGGAGGGGGGTCGCGGCCCCGCCGAGTGCTCCACTCGCGGCGGTGTGACGCGCCTACGAACGACGTGGATCGCGGCAGCGTGCGCCTGGGCGCCCACGGAGTGTTGACGTGGGGGACGGGTCTGGAACCTTGCCTCGGCGGCGCCTACATTGTTCGGAGGACACGGTCGTTGAGGGGTTCACGATGCCCGGAGTTGCAGTGAACGGCGTACGCCTCCACTACGAGGTGACCGGTGAGGGCCCGCCTTTGCTTCTCGTACATGGCATGTGCGGCCGTGGCGCGGTTTGGGCGGGCCAGGTGGACCTGTTGTCGGACGCCTTCATGTGTGTCACATACGACCGTCGGGGTCATGGGTCAAGTTCGGATGGCGACGAACCGCACACGGTTCCGCTGCACAGCGACGACTTCGCGGCGCTGGTCCGAGCCCTCGACCTGCCGCCTGTCGTGCTTGTTGGATCCAGTGGCGGGGCGCGCATCGGACTCGACGTGCTACTGCGCCACCCCCGTGTGGTGGCCGGTGCAGTGTTGTCCGAGCCACCGGTGTTCTCGTTGGAACCCGAGCGCGGCCGCGAGTTCATGAACACGGTCGTTCCTGCGGTGCAGCCCCGGCTGGACGCAGGGGACCTGCGCGGTGCGGTCGACGCCTTCTTCGAGGTCGTGTGTCCCGGGTTGTGGCGCCAGCTCGACGAGGAAGGCAAGGAGCCGTACCGCAGCAGCGGCCGGATGCTGGTTGCCGATCTGCGTCAGCCGTCCTTCAGCGTGACGCGGGAGGACCTGAAGGCCATCCATCTGCCGCTTCTGACCATCGCCGGCACAGACAGCGACGCGTTTCTGCGGACGACGCCGAGAGTCATTGCAGCCGGGGTACCGTCGGCTCGGCTGCTCGAGCTCTCGCAGTGCGGCCACGTGACCTACGCCGAGCAGCCGGACGCCTTCGCCGACGCGGTGAGGACCTTCGCCGGCAGCGTCTTTGCTGGCGCGCCGACGGGCTGATCGCTGCGGGGGCGTGGGTCGGCAGGGGTGAGGAGCTCGCCTCTCAGCACCACGCACGAACGTCCGCTCATCGTCCATGAGTGTGTGCCTTCACGCGGTGAAAGGACGCACCTTTAGGGGGTGTTGACGCGCCGCAAGCTGGCGCGCGAGGGGTTTGCTGACCATGCTCGAGACGCTCGTTGGCTGGGATCCTGGTGGTGGTCATGATTCCCCCTGGGAGCGGGGTTGCGTTGGGACGAGACACCCGCCACCGTTCGGGTGTGCCCGCCGGGAAGCACACGCCCATTCGTTCCCCGTAGTACCTCAGACCGTCCGCGAGGGCCTCGACCTCTAGCCCGTGGCGTCGGTAGAAGTCAGCAGCGCGGTCGTTGCCCGACACCACGAGCAGCATGTAGTGCGCGTCGTCAAGCGTCGAGTGCAGGTCGTCCACCAGCAGGCTGCCTGTCCCGCACCTGCGCCGGTCCGCCTCGACGTAGAGAACGGTGCAGCTCCGGTTCGGGACC
>JAICWH010000059.1 GCA_025934895.1 Nocardioidaceae bacterium
CCGCAACGGCACGCACGTGCGGATCGACCGTCCCGAGTTCGCGCACCTGGCCCGGCTGGTCGAGGCCGCAGCAGAGCTGCGCGACCAGACCGCGGAGGGGGTGCGGGTCGGACACCACGACCTCGGGCTGTGGGACGAGCTGGCGGAGGTCGGCATCGTCGACGCGCAGGCGGCCCAGTGGGTGCGGGCAGCTCGGGCGCTGCGCGACGTCGGGTCGCTGCCCGAGGTGGAGCCGGTGGGCCTGGAGGCCGAGCTGCGCTGCTACCAGCACGACGGGTTCCGCTGGCTGGCGTTCTTGTGGGAGTCCGGGCTGGGCGGGATCCTCGCCGACGACATGGGCCTCGGCAAGACCATGCAGACCTTGGCGTTGGTCGCCTACGCACGGCAGCGGGGCGCGGCCCCGTTCCTGGTGGTGGCCCCGACCAGTGTGGTCGCCACCTGGGCGGGTGAGGCCGCGAGGTTCACGCCCGGGCTCGACGTGCGGGTGGTCACCGAGTCACAGGCACGACGGGGTGCCCCGATCGCCTCGGTGTGCGAGGGCGCGGACCTGGTGGTCACCTCCTACACCTTGTTCCGCCTCGAGCAGGCCGACTATGTGGCCCGGACCTGGGGCGGCCTCGTGCTCGACGAGGCGCAGACCGTCAAGAACCACCACGGCAAGACCTACCAGGCGGTGCGTCGGGTCGACGCACCGTTCCGGCTGGCGCTGAGCGGGACGCCGATGGAGAACCGGCTGATGGACCTGTGGTCGCTGCTGTCCATCGTGGCGCCGGGGCTCTACCCGTGGCCGCAGCGCTTCGTCGAGACGGTGGCCAACCCGGTCGAGCGCCTCGGTGACAAGACCGTCCTGGAGCGCTTCCGGCGGCGGATCCGGCCGTTCCTGCTGCGGCGCACCAAGGACCTGGTGGCCGCGGACCTGCCGGCCAAGCAGGAGCAGGTGCTCGAGGTGAGCCTGACCCCGCGGCACCGGGCGCTCTACGAGACCCATCTGCAGCGGGAGCGGCAGACGGTGCTCGGTCTGCTCGACGACTTCGACAAGCATCGGATCGCGATCTTCCGGTCGCTGACCAAGCTGCGGCAGCTGAGCCTGGATGCGGCGCTCATCGACCAGGCCTATGACGGGGTGGGGTCGGTCAAGCTCGACGTGGTCGTCGACCACCTGCTCGAGCTCGCCGCGGAGGGCCACCGGGCCTTGGTGTTCAGCCAGTTCACGTCCTTCTTGGCCCGGGTGCGCGCCCGACTGGACGCGGAGGGCATCGCGTCGTCCTACCTCGACGGGCGGACCCGGCGGCGTGCCGAGGTCGTCGAGAGGTTCCGCACCGGCGACGACCCGGTGTTCCTGATCAGCCTCAAGGCCGGGGGAGTCGGACTCACCCTGACCGAGGCCGACTACGTCTTCGTGCTCGACCCCTGGTGGAACCCCGCCGTCGAGGCGCAGGCCGTCGACCGCACGCACCGGATCGGCCAGCTCCGACAGGTGTTCGTCTACCGGCTGGTGGCGGTGGACACCATCGAGGAGAAGGTGATGGCGCTCAAGGCCCGCAAGGCCGCGCTGTTCTCGCAGGTCGTCGACGACGACTCGCTGATGTCGGCACCTCTGGGTGCCGACGACGTCCGGGCGCTGCTCGACGACTGACCCGGGTCATCCCGGCAGCCGGAGCACGGTCATCCCGGCAGCCGGACGACGGTCATCCCGGTCGTCTCGGAAGGCCGGCTCATCGCGACCAGGGCAGCCGGCGCGTCCCGGAGTCCGATCACCCGTCCCACGAGCAGCGCGGGGTCGAGGGTCCCCTCCATCACGAGGCGAAGCAGGTCGCCGTACTGGTGGGCCGGCATGCCGTGCGAGCCATGAACCGAGAGCTCCCAGGCGACCACCAGGTCCATCGGCAGCGGGGGAGTCGACTGGTCACCGAACAGCAGCCCGACCTGGATGTGGCGTCCGCGCCTGCGCAGGCAGCGGACCGAGGCCACCGCCGAGCTCGGGGTGCCGGCAGCATCCACCGACACGTCCGCGCCACCCCCGGTGACCTGCCGGATCGCCGAGACGGCGGCGTCGTGCGGCACTGCCGTGGCGCCGAGGTCGACCGCCCGCTGGCGAGCCGCCGCGGACACGTCGACCGCGACCACGTTCGCTCCGAGCGCCACCCCGACCAGGATCGCCGACAGGCCGACGCCGCCGCAGCCGTGCACGGCCAGCCACTGTCCGGGCGCCAGCCGGCCATGCCTGACCAGGGCACGGTAGGCGGTGGCCAGCCGGCAGCCGAGCGAGGCCGCAGTGACGTAGTCCATCGCGTCCGGCAGCCTGACGAGGTTGGTGTCGGCGGCATGGATCGCGACCAGCTCGGCGAACGAGCCCGGGCCGGTGAACCCGGGCTGGGTCTGCTCCGGGCAGACGTGGCTGTCACCGGCGCGGCAGTAGCCGCACACGCCACAGCCGCAGACGAACGGCACGGTCACGCGGTCCCCGGGCGACCAGCGGCGCACGCAGTCCCCGACGCTCGCGATGTCCCCGGCGAGCTCGTGCCCCGGGACGTGGGGCAGTGCGACCGGGTCGTGTCCCATCCAGGCGTGCCAGTCCGAGCGGCAGACGCCGGTGGCCCGCACCCGCAGCACCGCGCCGTCCCTGGGGCAGTCGGGGTCCGGCCGGGTCCCCAGCACCGGGAGCGTCTGCGGGGCGCTGTAGCTGACGGCCATCATCTGCCCAGTCTGGCGGTACGGCGTCCCGCCGGTGACACCGAACCGGCCGGTCACCGACTGTCAGCTGGTCGAGCCGCCCGTCGCACCACACGTGCGCCCGGTAGCCGACCGCGCCGACGTGGACCAGATCTGTGACAGGGTCCCCCCATGTGCTTCCTGTCACACCCTCCTCAGCGGACCGAAGTGGACCTGACATGACCGGACTGGCGCGCCGCGGCTACCTCACAGCCGGTGGTGGTCTCACGCTCGGCGCAGCCTTGTCGGCCTGCGGTCCCCGATCATGACCAGCCTCACCGGCGGCCAGCCAGCGACGGCCGACGTCATCTTCTGGCAGCTGTTCGGCGGCGGCGACGGCGCCAACATGACCACCATGATCGACAAGTACGAGAAGTCCAGCGGGCACTCGGTCGAGGCGGCCCTGCTGTCCTGGGGCAACCCGTACCACACGAAGCTGGCGCTGGCGGCCTCCAGCGGCCGGCCGCCGGACGTCGCCAGCTCGCACCTCTCGCGGCTGCCCCTGCTCGCGGAGGCCGACCTGCTCGAGCCCGTCGACAGCGACAGCTGCACCGGGGTCGGCGTCACCCGGGACACCCTGCGGCTGCATCGGCAGATCGTCCAAGGGGTCGCGAACACTGGCCTCAAGTAGCCGGTGACTGCCATCCCCGCAGTCGTCGGGCCGCCCTTCCGCGAGCTGCACCGCTACCGCCCGTTCCAGGTGACGGCACCCGGCTTCCTCCAGGACCACCGGCTGCTGCTGTGCCGGGTCGGTGACCTGACCCGCAGCGAGGCCTCACCGCCGGCGCCGTTCGCCGCGGTCGAGGTCGAGGTGTCGTACCTCGACGGGGTGCTGGTCGCCGGGCTGGGCACCACCGACGGGGACGAGGTGGTGGCGACGTACACCTCGAGGACCCGGACGGCTGCGATCGAGGTGCGCTCCGGCGGCCGGACCAGGGTCGTGCGTCGCGCGAAGGTGGACCTCCCCGCGTCGTGCACGTGGGCGTTCGCGGTGTGCGAGAACCAGGTGACGGTGCTGGTGCGGCCGGTCGACCCGACCGGGGTGCCCACGCGTTGGCGGGCGCTGCTGACCGAGCGCACCAAGGTGGGCCGCCTCGTCGACCTGCGCAGGCCCGGGACCCTGGAGCGGTACGCCTACACCTGGGGCGCCAGGTCGGGGACCGCGACGCTCGGCGAGGTCCGCGCGGGCCCGTTCGGGATGACCGGGCTGAGGGACCCGCACCTGGTGCAGCACGCCGACGGCCGCCCGGTCGTCCGGGACGGGAAGGTCTTCCTCACCTGGACGTGCGCCGGGCTCGGCTTCTTCGCCCAGGCGCACTGGGGGGTGTTCTCGCTCGACCTCGCCGACCCCACGGGTCTTGAGCAGGTGGCGCAGCTCTACTCCCACCGCGACGGGCTGCTGCTCGGCGACCACGCCGGGCAGCTGGTGCGCGACGGGGACAGGTGGCTCGTGGCGACGTCGTCGTGGGGTGACTTCGTCCCACGTTCCGGCCGGCACGGTGTCCACGTGCGGCACCTGTCCACCACCGACGACCTGCTGTCCGGGATCCACCGCCTGCGCACCAGCCGCACGGACCTCCCCACCGGCGTCAGTGCCTGGGACCCCGGCTTCACCCGGATCGACGGGCGCTGGTTCGTGGGGTTCGTGGAGAGCCCGTCCCAGGCGCCGTTCGACTTCCACCCGGCACTGGCCGGCACCGGTGACCGCTCGCCGTGGACCGGGCTGACCCGGGTGGGTGCGGCACCCGCCCTGCACCGCTGCGAGGGGCCGGTCATCGCGTGCATCGAGGGTCGGTGGGTGCTCCTGGCCAGCGACGGGCAGGCTCGTTGCTACCCCGTCTTCGACCTGGCGATGACCCGGGTCGGCCGGCTCGACGCGCCGTACCCCACCAACATCCCGCACCCGCAGCTCGTGCCGCGCGAGGATGGCAGCTGGTTGATGGTGTCCTTCGACGGCACGCAGTACGCCTCCAGGACGATGGGGTACGGCGGCCACGGCGACGTCGTGGTCATGGGGACCCGAGGCGAGTAGCCTCCCGGAGAACATCTCACGGACCAGGTCCACGGGAACATCCACGGGAACGTCAACGGGCGACGTCGACAGCGTCGAGGAGAAGCTGAGCATGACCTTGCAGGCAACGGTCCCCGACGTCGTCCGGGCGGCCGACAGCACCCAGCCCGTGGCCGGCTCGGCCCACCTGCTGGTTGCGGCGCTCATCGGCATCGCGGTCATCGTGCTGCTGATCACCCAGGTCAAGCTGCACCCGTTCCTCGCCCTGACCCTGGGGTCGCTGGTCGTCGCGATCATCGCCGGGGAGAACCTCGCGGACGCGATCACCAGCTACACCACCGGCTTCGGGACCACCGCGGCCGGCGTCGGCACCCTGATCGCCCTCGGGGCGATGTTCGGCAAGCTGCTCGCGGACTCCGGGGGCGCCGACGAGATCGTGGACACGATCGTGGGCCGCTCGAGCGACCGGACCCTGCCCTGGGCGATGGCGCTGGTGGGAGCGCTGATCGGGCTGCCGATGTTCTTCGAGATCGGCCTCGTGCTGCTGATGCCCGTGATCATGCTGGTGTCCCGGCGCTCGGGGCAGTCGCTGATCGCCGTCGGCATCCCGACCCTGGCCGGTCTCTCGGTGATGCACGGCCTGGTGCCTCCGCACCCGGGCCCTCTGGTCGCGATCGCGGCGCTCAAGGCGGACCTCGGCATCACACTCGCACTCGGGGTGCTCGTCGCGGTCCCGACCGCCGTGCTCGCCGGGCCGCTGTTCGCCCGCTACGCCGACCGCTGGGTCGGTGAGGTGCCGGCCCCGACGATGTACGACACCCCCGAGTCGCGCACCCGGGTGGACCGGCCGTCGTTCCCGGTGACCCTGGCCACCGTGCTGCTGCCGGTGGTGCTGATGCTCGGCAAGGCCGTGGCCGACATCGTCTACGACGACCCGGGCCAGCCGGTGCAGAAGGTCCTGGACATCATCGGCACGCCGCTCGTGGCACTGCTCGTCGCGGTCCTCGTCGCCATGGTGAGCCTCGGGCGCGGCGCCCGCATGTCCCGTCAGGAGCTGACCGCCTCTGTCGAGTCGGGTCTGCCGCCCATCGCCGGGATCCTGCTGATCGTGTCGGCGGGCGGTGGCTTCAAGCAGACGCTCGTGGACACGGGCATCGGCGAGGTGGTCGCGAAATGGGTCGCCGACAGCGGGCTGTCCGTGCTGCTGCTCGCCTGGCTCGTCGCGGTGTTCATCCGGCTGGCGACCGGGTCCGCCACGGTCGCCACCGTGACCGCGTCCGGCATCCTCGCCCCGCTCGTCAACTCGCTGAACACCGGCGAGACATCCCTTCTCGTGCTGGCGATCGGCTCCGGGTCGCTGTTCTTCTCCCACGTCAACGACGCGGGGTTCTGGCTGGTCAAGGAGTACTTCGGCCTGACGGTCGGCCAGAACCTCAAGAGCTGGTCGCTGATGGAGACGATCATCTCGGTCTGCGGCATCGTCTTCGTGCTGCTGCTCAGCCTCGTCATCTGACGGGTCGACCGGGTCGGTTGCCAGCCTGGCCGGAAAGTGCCCGTTCGGCCTCGAACGTCCAGCTGCCGGTCTAGCGTGCAGAGCACACGCAGGGACCGGGTCCCTGGTCCCATCGCGTCTGGAGATCCCGTGAGCCGAGTCCACATCGCCGTCCGCCGCAGCGCTCGCTCGCTCGTCGTACTCGTGGCGGCCGTGTCCGCGATCGCCGCCTCGGCGCTCGCGTACGGCGACGGGGTCGACGTCTCGCACTGGCAGGGAAGCGTCAACTGGACCAAGGTCAGGGGCGACGACGTCACGTTCGCGTTCATGAAGGCCACCGAGGGGACGACGTACGCCGACCCGACCCTGGCGACGAACTGGGCGGGTGCCGAGCGGGTCGGGATCTACCGGGCCGCCTACCACTTCGCCAGGCCCAGCCCGGCGCCCGGCTCGGCGCAGGCGCAGGCGCGGTTCTTCGTCTCCCGGGCAGGGACCTTCTCCGACACCGGAGACCTGCCGCCGGTCCTCGACCTGGAGGCGACCGGAGGGCTCGGCACGGCGGCGCTGCAGGCGTGGGTGGCGACCTGGCTGACCACGGTCGAGCGGCTCACCGGGCGGACCCCGATGCTCTACTTCTCGCCGTACTTCTGGATCGACCACCTGGGCAACAGCACTGCGTTCACGCGCTACCCGCTGTGGATCGCGCACTACACGACGGGGTCGCCGCTGGTGCCCGGTGGCTGGCGGACCTGGACGTTCTGGCAGCGGACCAGCTCGGGGCGCGTCGCCGGCATCGGCGGCCCGGTAGACCTGAACAGCTTCAACGGCTCGAACGCGCAGCTGGCGCGGCTGGCTCGCACCTCCGGCGGCTCCGGCAGCCCCGCACCGACCGGTCCGACGGTGCCGCCCACGGCACGGATGAGCCTCAGCCTGGCACCGGCCAGGAGTGCGGTCTCGATCGGCACCCGAGTCGCGTTCACCGGTCGCCTGATGACCAGGCTGCCGGTCAGGGCGGCGCCGGGTCAGCGGGTGTCCCTGTGGGCACGGACGCGCGGTGCGCCGGCGTTCCGCAGCGTCGTGGCGACGACCACGGACAGCCAGGGCTCCTTCCGGATGGTGGCGCGGGTCCAGCTGACGACCGCGTTCGAGGTCAGGTCCGTCGGAGGCGTCGGGTTCGCAGCGTCCGTCTCGGAGCCGGTGCGGGTGACCACGCCGCCCCGCCGGAGGGTGGGTCTGGACCTGCGCGCCAGTCAGGTCCGGGTGGCCAGGGGGTCGGCGCTCCTGCTCTACGGCCATCTGCGCACCGGCACACACGGGCTGCCGCGCCGCCCGGTGCGCTACTACAAGCGCTCGCCCGGTGGGCACTGGATCTACGTCGGCACCAGCCACAGCCTGGCCCCGACCGGCTGGCACTCGCTCACGGTGCACCCCAAGGTGACCCGGGTCTGGAAGGCGGTCTTCGCCGGCGGGTACCTCTACGCCCCCCGCACGAGCCGGCCGCTGACGATCCGGGTGCGCTGACCCCCACCCCCCTGCCGAGTCGGCGCGTCCGCAGGGCTGCACCCTGCCGAGTCGGCGCGTCCGCAGGGCTGCACCCGGCCGAGTCGGCGCGTCCGCAGGGCCGCACCCGGTCGACCACCGTGGTGCAGGTCGCCCGCTGAGCATCACAGGTGTGGCAACACCTCGGCGGCCACCAGGTCGAGGTGCTCGAGGTCGGTGAGGTCCAGCGTCTGCAGGTAGACGCGTGACGAGCCGGCTGCGGCGTACTCCGCCAGCCGGTCGAGCACCTCCGGGGGCGTCCCCGCGAGGTCGTTCTCGCGCAGGTCGGCGAGGTCGCGGCCGATGAACGCGGCCCGGCGGGTGAGCTCGGCCTCGTCGGACCCCACGCACAGCACCTGCGCGTTGGAGAGGACCAGGTCGTCGGGGTCGCCGCCGGCCTCGTCACACGTCTCCCGGACCCGGGCGAACAGCTCGCGACAGGTGGGCACCGAGCTGAACGGCGCGTTGAACTCGTCGGCGTAGTGGGCCGCCAGCGCGGGCGTGCGGTTCTTGCCACGCCCGCCGATGATCACCGGCGGCCGTGGTGTCTGCACGGGCTTGGGGAGCGCCGGTGAGTCGTGCACCGCGACGTGCCGGCCCTCGAAGTCGAAGGTCTCGCCCGTCGGTGTGTCCCACAGCCCGGTGACGACCGCGAGCGTCTCCTCCAGCCGGTCGAATCGTTCCCCGGTGCCGGGGAACGGGATGCCGTAGGCGGTGTGCTCGGCTTCGTACCATCCGGCGCCGATCCCGAGCTCGACGCGACCGTCGCTCCCTGCTGCGGCTCGGTGAAAACTCGCAGATCCATCCGCACAGCCTGACATCCGTCCCCGGGAGGAGCGAGCAGTCACCCCCGAGCAGTGCAGCAGGATGGGGACATGAGTGAGGTCCGCCGCTGGGTGCTGCACGTCGACCTCGACCAGTTCATCGCGGCGGTCGAGGTGCTCCGCCGCCCCGAGCTCGCCGGCCTGCCAGTGGTCGTGGGGGGTCGCGGTGACCCGACGGAGCGAGGGGTGGTGTCGACGGCGTCCTACGAGGCGCGGGCGTTCGGCGTCGGGTCGGGCATGCCGTTGCGGACCGCCGCCCGCAAGTGCCCCGACGCGGTGTTCCTGCCAGTCGACAAACCCGCGTACGACGCAGCGTCGGCACAGGTGATGGACACCTTGCGGTCCTTCGACGTACCGGTCGAGGTGCTCGGCTGGGACGAGGCGTTCCTGGCCGTCAGCACCGACGACCCGGAGGCCTTCGCAGCGGACCTGCGCGCGGCGGTGCTGGAGTCCACCCGGCTGCACTGCTCGGTCGGGATCGGGGACAACAAGCTGCAGGCGAAGATCGCCACCGACTTCGGCAAGCCTCGCGGTGTGCACCGACTCACCTCCAGGACCTGGTTCGAGCAGCTGGGCGACCGGCCGACCGACGCCCTGTGGGGGATCGGCCGCAAGACCGCGGCCAAGCTCGCCGAGCTCGACATCCACACGGTCTCCGAGCTCGCCGGCACCGACGCGCGGCTGCTCGCGGACCGGCTCGGCCCGACGATGGGGCCGTGGTACCGCCGGCTGGGGCGCGGGGTCGACTCCTCGCCGGTGGACGCGACCCCCTACCCGGCGCGCGGTCACGGCCGCGAGACCACGTTCCAGCACGACCAGACCGACTGGACGCTGGTCGCTGACGCGGTGCGGCAGCTGGCCGGCCAGGTGACCGCCGACATCGGCGAGGAGGCCCGGCCCGCCGTGCGGGTGGGGATCAAGCTGCGCTACGCCCCGTTCGAGACCCGGACCAGGTCGTTGACGCTGCCCATCCCGACCTCCGAGGTCGCCGACATCACCGCGGCGGCGCTCGAGCTGCTCACCCGTTTCGACCAGACCAGGGCGGTCCGGCTGGTGGGTGTCCGCGCCGAGATGGCTGAGCCGTCCCCGCAGCGATGACTCTGCCTCACCCGTGTCGCCGAGTCGGCGCGTCCGCAGGCCGAGACCAGCCTGAGTCGGCGCGTCCGCAGGCCCGGTCCCGACGTCGTGCCCCTAGCCTGGGCGGACGCGGCGGGCGGCTCGGACCCAGAGGTCGTGGTGGCCTCGGCGTCGGACGCGTTGCGGAGGTCGCGGATGCCGGCTTCGGGCACGAACGTGAAGTCCCCGGATGCGGGTCCACCCACGGGCCGCCGTATCCGCACCGAGTCGCGGGTCGTCGTCAGCGGACCTCGAAGCGGGACCCGCCCTCCGGCTGCACCTCGCGTACGTCGACCCGCTCGACGTGCGCATGCCGCGGCCCCTGCCGGGCCCACACCACCATCGCCTCCACGGCCTCGGGGCTGCCCTCGAAGTGCGCGCTGACCGTGCCGTCGTACTCGTTGCGCGCCCAGCCCACGACCCCTCGCGCCTCGGCCTCCGTGCGGCACGAGGCCCGGAAGAGCACGCCCTGCACGTCACCGTGCACGACGACCGCTCGGGCCACCACGCCCGCCATCAGGTGCTCGCCACGAGCGCGTCCAGGGCGGCGAACCAGGCGGCGGCGGTCCCGTCGTACGGCGCCCGCCCCTCCTCGACCGCAGACCGGACGTGTGCGCACGAGGTCGCCGCGAGCCGTACGACGTCGCCGGGATAGGCGTAGCGGAGCCGATGGTCGGCGAACTCGTCCTCGTCCTCCACCCACACCCGGCCCGACCAGCCGCGGACCACGTCGAGATCCAGGTCGACGAGGGTCACGGTGCGTCCCGGATGCCCGGTGAGCCAGGTGGGCACCGTGCTGACATCCACGTAGACGTCGCAGTGCGCCAGGCCACCGGGCGCGTAGAAGGTCGCCATGAACGGCTCGTCGTGAGGGACCAGGGTGACCTGGGCCTGGTCGGTCACCAGGGAGACGCCGGGCCGGCTGAGCAGGGTGCCGACCGGGGCACCCAACCACGTGCCGTGCTCGTCGACACCGAGGTGCTCGGCCTCGAACTCCCAGTGCGGCCTGGCCGGCCACTTGGTGGCGACGACCCGCACCCGTTGCCCCGCAGCCCCGGTGCTCATCGGGGACGAGCGGCCGAGGCGCGGCAGTCGTGCCACTCGTCGCCCTCGGCGGCACAGTTGAACCAGTAGGGCCCGACCCGCACCGCATGGTGGTCGGGGTAGACGACGCACTTGCGGCGCAGCAGCTCGAGGATCCGGCCGAGCCGCTCGGGATCGTGGTGCCGCCAGTGCAGCGTCTCACCGTCGTCGAGGACCAGGGTGAGCAGCGTGTCGTCGAGGACCGCGTCGCGGGTCACCCGCGACGGTGAGTGAAGCGCGCTGCCCTGGTGCTTGTAGTGGATCATGTGCCCGGGGTCGTAGAGCTCGCAGGCCTCGGGGCCGCGCTGCGCATGCGGGACAGGCACGCCCGGCGCGGGCCTGGCCCGGCTGCCCGGCATGCGGCTCGACCCGCGTGAGTACTTCGTCATGGCGCCCCCAAGGAACGGGTACCACGATAACGCCTCGTGCCTACCACAATGGGGGGTGTGCTGCCGGTCGAACACGCCATGTCGGGTCTGGACCCGGTGACGGCAGCCCGCGTGCGGCCCGCGCTGTCCCGGCTGCGCGGGCGCGGCGGGCCCTGGCCGCCGGGTGTCGCGGTCCTCGGCGAGTTCCTCCGACGCGACCTGCCGGAGCGGTGGCGGGGTCAGGGTCGGCTGCAGCACGAGGTGGCGTGGGCCCTCGGTGACCTCTTCGAGCATGCCGGGCTGACCGAGCAGGCGGCGCTGTGCAGGTCGCCGCGCGTTCACGAGCGGCTCGCGGTCGTCCAGTGGACCCAGTCGTTCGCCGACGTACGCCCGGAGTTCTGGGAGCCCGCCCTCTCCGAGCTGGAGGATCGGGTCGCGGTACCGCCGCGTGCCGCGCTGTCGCTGTCCAGCGCGCGGGCGGTCCTGGAGGTGGTCGGCGACGGGCTGACGCTGACCGCTGACGGCCAGCTGCCGCTCGCCACCGTGCTCGCCCTCGACGACCGGTTCCGCTGGACCGAGGAGTTCCCGTGGATGCGGGCCACGGAGGAGGCCGGCATCGCGCCGTTGACCCTGCTCGACGAGCACCTCCGCGCCCAGCGGCTGCTGGTCCGCGACGGCTCCCGGCTGCGACGTACGGCGTCCGGCGTCGCGTGCACGGGGGACACCGCCCGGCTGTGGGCAGCGGTGGTCGACCCGGCCCCCCGATGGTCCCGCCAGCTCGAGCGGGACGCGCTCGGGGTGATGGCGGCCTCGGTGCTGCGGTCGGCCGACTTCGCGATCGGACGGATCGGTGAGGAGATGGCCGGTGTGCTCGCCGGGAAGTGGCGCCCGGGAGGCGGCAGCCGCAGGGTCCTCGACGTGGCCGCGCCAGTGGCTCAGGCGTGGTACCAGCTGGGGGTCCCCCTGGGCTGGTGGGACACCGGGCGCGGCCCGGCAGACCGGCGGCCCAACACGTTCGGCAGGGCGGCCGCGGTCTCGGTGTTCCGAGCCGTCGCCGGCCCCCCGCCGGCGTCCTCGACCAGGTGACGGCTCGGGTGACGGCTCGGGTGACGGCTCGGGTGACGGCTCAGGTGATGCGCAGCACCCCAGCGAGGATCACCTCGGCCGCGAGCGACCTCATGACTCAGCGACCCGGACCGCGGTGTAGGCCTCGGTGTCGAAGCGTGCGGTGAGCCGGCGGAAGGCGACGGTGGTGCGCGGCCACAGGGTGACGTTGCGTCCGTGCGCGTCGAGGTACCAGCTCGAGCAGCCCCCGGTGGTCCAGACCGTCCGTCGCATCCGGCGCTGCAGGTCGTCGTTCCACGCCTGCTGGGCCGTCATGGTCGGTTCCACCGCCGTGACCCCGGCGGCCCGCATCGCGCGCACCGCGGCGACGGCGTAGCCGACCTGCGCCTCGATCATCACCACCATGCTGGAGTGCCCGAGCCCCGTGTTCGGGCCGACGACGAAGAAGAAGTTCGGGAAGCCGTGCACCGTGGCGCCCTTGTAGGCGGACATGCCGCGTTCCGCGAAGTGCTCGGCCATGGTGCGGCCGTCACGGCCGGTCACGCGGTGCGCGATGGCTGGGTCGCTGGCGCGGAACCCGGTGGCCACCACGAGCACGTGAGCGGCGCGGCACGTCCGTCGACCGGTGCCGTCCCGGGTGACGACCCCGTCGGGGGTGACCTCGGCTATCGGGTCGGTGACGAGGTCGACATCGTCGCGGGCCAGCGCGGGATACCAGTCGTTGGAGACCAGGATCCGCTTGCAGCCCACCGTGTACGTCGGCCGGACCCGCTCACGCAGGTCGGGGTCGCTGATGCCGCGGTCGATGTTCATCATCGATGCGACCCGGGCCGGCGCGGCCAGCCTCGGGTCGGTGACGAAGCCGGGGACCAGGGCCTCTCGACCCCAGTAGATGCCGGCCCGGTAGGCCTTCTGCACCACGGGGAGACGCCGGAACGCCTCGCGCTCCAGAGGGGTGTAGGGCCGGTCGCCGCGCGGGACCACGTAGGGCGCGCTGCGCTGGTAGACGTCGAGGTGCTCCGCGACGGCGGCGATCTGGGGGACGATCTGGACCGCCGACGCACCGGTGCCGACCACGGCGACCCGCCGGCCGGCCAGGTCGACGTCGTGACGCCACCGCGCCGAGTGGAACACCTGACCACCGAACGAGTCGAGGCCCTCGAGATCGGGCAGCCTGGGGTCGGACAGTGCCCCGGCGGCCGAGACGATCAGGTCCGCGGTGAGGTCACCGCGGGACGTGCGCACCTTCCACAATGACTCCGCGTCGTCCCACCGTGCCTGCTCGACTTCCGTGTCGAAGCGGAACCGGTCCAGGACCCCGGACTCATGGGCGACCCGGCGCAGGTAGGACTGGATCTCCGGCTGCGTGGAGAACGACCGGGTCCAGCGCGGGTTGGGCGCGAAGGAGAAGGAGTAGAGCTGCGATGGCACGTCGCAGGCTGCACCGGGATAGGTGTTGTCGCGCCAGGTGCCCCCGACGTCGGAGGCGCGTTCGAGCACCAAGAAGTCGCGCTCGTCGGCTTCTTCGAGCTTGATGGCCGTGCACAGGCCCCCGAAGCCCGCGCCGACGACGAGGACGTGCACGTGCGTCTGGTTCATCGACGCGGACCCAGGACTACAGGACCACGATCTCGGGCGCGGAGGACCGCCCCGCTACTTGAAGATGCTGACGCCGCCGGGGCCGACGAGCAACCCGACCACGATCAGCACGATGCCCATCAGCAGGCCGCCTCTGATGATGGTCACGATGCCGGCGATGACGAGCACCACGGCGATGAGCCACAGAATGGTGTGCATGAGATCCCTTCCTTTCTAGTCGACTGTGCCCCGGTGGTCCGGCTTCCAAACCAGACGAGTCCCCGGATACCGGCGCATTCAAGGCGCCAGACGAGTGAGGTCCTGTGGCGAAGGCACGGTGGTCTGGTTGCTCCCGCCCGACGATCGTGCGCCGCTCTGGGTCACCCGTGTGACGTGTCTGTCGCCTACCCGTGAAGCGCGGCGGGCCGCGTCGTGCCGGGTCGGCCGGTCCCACCGGTCGTCGGCAGCCGGACCTCGAACCGGGTGCGCCCGGCCCGGGAGCTGACCGCGACCCTGCCGCCGTGCGCGGCGGTGATCGCCTGCACCAGCGAGAGGCCGAGCCCGGCGCCACCCGACTCCCGGGTGCGGGAGGAGTCCCCGCGGGTGAACCGCTCGAAGGCGCTGTCCACCAGGTCCGGCGGCATGCCGGGCCCGTCGTCCTCGACGGTGAGGAGCGCCGTGCTATCCGCGCGGGGGTCGCCGCCGGCGCCCGGGGCGTGCACCCCGACCCGCACGGAGGTGCCGGCCGGGGTGTGCCGGCGGGCGTTGTTCAGGAGGTTGGTGATCACCTGGTGCAGCCGCAGCTCGTCTCCGGTGACGACGACGGGCTCCTCGGACAGGTCGAGCAGCCAGCGGTGGTCGGGTGCGACGACGCGTGCGTCGCTGACGGTCTCCAGGACGAGCTTGGTGAGGTCGACCTCGTCGCGGGCCAGCGGCCGGCCCGCGTCGAGGCGGGCGAGCAGCAGCATGTCCGCAACCAGGCTGGACATCCGGTTGGCCTCCTGCTCGACCTTGCCCATCGCAGCGGCGAGCTGCCCGGGGTCGGCCGGGCTGGTGCGCCGGGTCAGCTCCGCGTAGCCGTGGATGGTGGACAGCGGGGTGCGGAGCTCGTGGGAGGCGTCGGCGACGAACCGTCGGACCTGCAGCTCACTGCGATGCCGGTCGTCGAGGGCGTGCTCGACGTGCTCGAGCATGGTGTTGAGTGCGGCCCCGACGGCCCCGACCTCGGTGCGCTCGTCGGTCAGGGCGTCGGGCACCCGGACCGTGGTGCCGATGGCGCCGCTCGACAGCGGCAGCGCGGCGACCTCGTGGGCCGTCGCGGCCACGTCCCGCAGGGGCCGCAGCTGGCGCCGTACCAGGTAGCGACCGGCCAGCGCAGCGACCGCGACGGCGGCCACCGCGAGCAGCACCTCCCACAGGACCAGGTTCGCGACCACCTCGTCGGTCGCGCGGGTGGACAGGCCCGCCACCAGCCGGTCCGCGTCGTTCGAGGCGTCGGCCGCCGCCTTGACGCGGAAGCGCCCGACGCCGGGCAGCGTCACCGGATGGATCCTGCCGTCCGCCGGCACCTCCCGGAGCAGGTCGAGCGCCGCGGTCGACAGGTCCAGCGCCCTGCTGCTCGTCGTGACCACCACGCCCTGTGCTCCGTCGGCCACGCCGAACTGGGCGCTCAGGGTGCCCGGTGCGTCGCCGAGGCCGACCCGCCCCCCCGGAGTGCCTGGGCCACCGTCCCCGTCCCGGTCGGGCACCACGCCTGCGCCCGCAGCCACGGGTGGAGTCACGTGCCCGTCGTTGTAGCGCCCTACCGAGCGGGCCAGCGACTGCTGGACGTCGCCGTCGAGCCGACCGTAGAGCTCGCTGCGCAGTGCCAGGCTGGTGACCAGGGCGATCAGAGCACTCGTGACGACCACGACGAGCACCAGCGTGGCGACCAGCCGACCGGTCAGCGAGCTCGGGACCAGCCTGCGCATCCTCAGTCCGCCGGCTTCAGCACATAGCCCGCTCCACGCATGGTGTGGATCATCGGCGCGCGCCCGGCGTCGACCTTCTTGCGCAGGTAGGAGATATAGAGCTCGACCACGTTGGCCTGGCCGCCGAAGTCGTAGTTCCACACCCGGTCCAGGATCTGCGGCTTGGACAGCACCCGGCGCGGGTTGCGCATCAGGAACCGCAGCAGCTCGAACTCCGTCGCGGTCAGGTGGATCTCCTCGCCGGCGCGGGAGACCTCGTGGCTGTCCTCGTCGAGCGACAGGTCGCCGACCCTCAGCTGGGAGGACTCCCGTCGGTCGGTCGCCCCGGCACGCCGCATCAGGGCGCGGAGCCGGGCGACCACCTCCTCCAGGCTGAACGGCTTGGTGACGTAGTCGTCGCCACCTGCCGTCAGGCCGAGCACCCGGTCCTCGACGGAGTCCCGCGCGGTCAGGAAGAGAACGGGCACGTCGGGGTGCTGGCTGCGCATCCGGCGGAGGACCTCCATACCGTCGAAGTCCGGCAGCATGACATCGAGCACCACTGCGTCGGGCCGGGTGTCCCTGGCGGCACTGACCGCCGTGCTGCCGGTGTGCACGACGGTCGGCTCCCAGCCCTCGTAGCGCACCGCCATGCTGATCAGCTCCGCGATGTTCACCTCGTCGTCGACCACCAGCACCCGCAGGGCGGAACCGTCGGGACGGGTGAGGGCGGGCGCGGAGCTGGTGAGCGGCATGTGTCCAGGATGACGCACCGGTGTGGGGCGACCCTGGGAGAACCCTGTGACTGTCCTGTGGAGCTGCGACCACCACCCGTCGGACGGGCACTCGCGCTGCGGGCCCGTGCCAGGCCAGCTTAGACGGTCACGAAGCTCCGGTGAGTGCCTGTCCGAGTGGTCCCTCATCCGCATCTAGACTCAGCAGGTCATGTCGGAGGCCGGTGAGCAGCAGCGTCGCACCCCCTCCCGGACGCCCTCCCGGCGGAGCCCGGGCCGCCGCCGGCGCGGCCTGCGTCAGGAGTCGAAGCGGCGGCCCGAGCCGACCAGGCGCCTGCATCCCGAAGCGGTGGAGCGACGCAGGAGCCTGGTGCCGCCGATCCACTACCCCGACGAGCTGCCGGTCAGCCAACGGCGTGAGGACATCGGGGCGGCCCTCCGGGACCACCAGGTAGTGGTCGTCGCCGGGGAGACCGGGTCGGGCAAGACGACCCAGCTGCCGAAGATCTGCCTGGAGCTGGGCCGCGGCGTGCGGGGCATGATCGGGCACACGCAGCCCCGCCGGATCGCTGCGCGCACGGTGGCCGAGCGGATCGCCGAGGAGCTCGACCGGCCGCTGGGAGAGACGGTCGGCTACCAGGTGCGGTTCACCGACCACTCCTCGCCGGACACACTCGTCAAGCTGATGACGGACGGGATCCTGCTCGCCGAGCTCCAGCAGGACCGCATGCTCTCGGCCTACGACACGATCATCATCGACGAGGCGCACGAGCGCAGCCTCAACGTCGACTTCCTGCTCGGCTACCTCAAGCAGCTGCTGCCGCGTCGCCCCGACCTCAAGGTCGTCATCACCTCGGCGACCATCGACCCGCACCGGTTCGCGCAGCACTTCACCGATAAGCGGGGCCGGCCGGCGCCGGTCGTCGAGGTGTCCGGGCGGACCTACCCGGTGGAGGTGCGCTACCGGCCGCTCGTCGAGGCGAGCACCGGCGACGACCGTGACGACGAGGGTGAGCTCGTGGTCCGCGACCAGACCGAGGCCATCGTGGACGCGGTGCAGGAGCTGACCCGCGAAGGCCCCGGGGACATCCTGGTCTTCCTGCCCGGTGAGCGCGAGATCCGTGACACCGCGGACGTGCTCTCCCGCTTCGCCGAGCCCGACCGGCCGCGCGGCTTCGACGTGGTCCCGCTCTACGCACGACTCTCGTCGACGGAGCAGCACAGGGTCTTCGAGCAGCACGGCCGACGGCGCGTCGTCCTCGCCACCAACGTCGCCGAGACGTCGCTGACCGTGCCCGGCATCCGGTACGTCGTGGACGCCGGCGTCGCACGGATCTCGCGGTACTCCACCCGCACCAAGGTCCAGAGGCTGCCGATCGAGCCGGTCAGCCAGGCCTCGGCCAACCAGCGTGCGGGCCGGTGCGGCCGGGTCGAGGCGGGCATCTGCATCCGGCTCTACAGCGAGGAGGACTTCGCCTCGCGGCCGGAGTTCACCGACCCCGAGATCCTGCGCACCAACCTGGCGTCGGTGATCTTGTCGATGACCGCGCTCGGGCTCGGGGACCTGTCGCGGTTCCCGTTCGTGGACCCGCCCGACCAGCGCAACGTGCGCGCCGGGGTCCAGCTTCTCGAGGAGCTCGGTGCCCTGGCACATCATCGGCTCACGGCGTTGGGGCGTCAGCTGGTGCGGCTGCCCGTGGACCCGCGGCTGGCCCGGATGGTGGTCGAGGCCGACCGCAGGGGCTGTCTGCGCGAGGTTCTCGTGGTGGCAGCGGCCCTGTCCCTGCAGGACCCCCGCGAGCGACCCGTCGAGCAGCGGGCGCAGGCCGACCAGAAGCATGCCCGCTTCACCGACCCGACCTCGGACTTCCTGACCTGGCTGAACCTCTGGCGCTACCTGCGCAGCCAGCAGCGCGAGCTCAGCTCCAGTGCGTTCCGGCGGATGTGCCGGGCCGACCATCTCAACTACCTGCGGGTGCGGGAGTGGCAGGAGCTGGAGTCCCAGCTGCGCCGGACCGCCAAGCAGCTCGACCTGACCGTCGGGAGACCGGCGGACGAACCCGACGCCGACGGCATCCACCAGGCGCTGCTGTCCGGTCTGCTCTCGCACGTCGGGCTGCGCGACGCGGACCGGCGCGACTACCTGGGTGCCCGCAACACCCGGTTCTCGATCTTCCCCGGCTCGGGCCTGTTCCGGAGGCAGCCACCGCTGGTGATGTCGGCCGAGCTCGTCGAGACCTCCCGCCTCTACGCGCGGGTCAACGCCGCCATCAGGCCCGAGTGGGCCGAGGAGCTCGGTGCCCACCTCGTCAAGCGGGGCTACTCCGAGCCGCACTGGTCCAAGAAGCGGGCGTCGGTGCTGGCCCACGAACGCGTCACCCTGTACGGCGTCCCGCTTGTCGTCGACCGCCTGGTGCCCTACGGGACGGTGGACCCACCGGTCGCCCGGGAGCTGTTCATCCGCCACGCCCTCGTCTACGGCGAATGGTCCACCCGGCACAGGTTCATGGCGAGGAACCGGGAGCTGCTCGACGAGGTGGCGGAGCTCGAGCACCGTGCTCGGCGCCGCGACATCGTCGTCGACGAGCACACCCTCTTCGACTTCTACGACGCCCGGGTCGGCGACGAGGTCGTCTCCGGGGCGCACTTCGACACCTGGTGGAGACAGGCTCGCCGACGAGACCCGGAGCTGCTGACGTTCGACCCGGCGATGCTGGTCAACCAGAACGCCGAGGCGGTCACCGAGGAGGACTACCCGGACCTGTGGCGCGAGGGTGAGCTGGCCCTTCCACTCAGCTACACGTTCGAGCCGGGAGCCGCCTCCGACGGGGTGCTCGTCGACGTACCGGTAGCGACCCTCAACCAGGTCGACGACGCACCCTTCACGTGGCAGGTGCCGGGGCTGCGGCAGGACCTGGTGGTGGCGCTGATCCGGTCGCTGCCCAAGCAGCTGCGGGTGAGCTTCGTGCCGGCCCCGAACGTCGCGCGTGACTTCCTGGCGGCGGCTGCGCCCGGGGAGGAGCCACTGCTCGACGCGCTGGAGCGGTTCCTGCGCTCGAGGACGGGGGTCGTCGTACCCCGCCAGGCGTGGGACTGGTCCAAGGTGCCGCCCCACCTGCAGCCGACGTTCCGGGTGGTCGGCGAGGACGGTGCCGTGCTGGCGGAGGGGAAGGACCTCGAGGCGTTGAAGGCCCCCCTGCGGCCGAGGTTCGCGGACGCGATGGCCGGGGCTGCCTCGTCGTCCGGCCTCGACGTCACCGGCCAGACCCGGTGGACCTTCGGGACGCTGGAGCGCACCTTCGCCCAGACCCGTGCGGGCCACGAGGTCCGCGGCTTCCCGGCCCTGGTCGACGAGGGAGACACCGTCGGGGTGCGGATCCTGCCGTCCCAGGCCGAGCAGGAGGCGTCGCACCGCCGGGGTCTGCGTCGGCTGCTGCTGCTGGGCCTGCCCTCACCGACCAAGGGGGTCGCGGACGGCCTGTCCAACCTGGAGCGGCTCGGGCTCGCCGGGTCGCCGTACCCCTCGGTGGGTGACCTCCTCGAGGACTGCGTCGCGGCCGCGGTCGACGCGCTCGTCGAGCGGCACGGCGTGGTGTGGGACGAGCAGGGGTTCGAGGCTCTGATGAGGTCGGTCTCGGCCGGGCTCCCGGCCCAGATGCGGGTGGTCGTCCAGGACGTCTTGCGGGTGCTGGCCGAGTGGCGCGACGTCGACAGGCTGCTCAGCGGGTCCGCAGACCTCTCGATGCTGCCCTCCCTGACGGACATGAAGGCGCAGGTGGAACGACTCGTCCACCGCGGCTTCGTGTCCGACGTCGGCGCGGACCAGCTCCGGCACCTGCCCCGCTACCTGGCTGCGGTACGTGCGCGCCGCGAGCGACTGCCGTCCGCACTGGCCCGGGACCGGCAGCTGATGGACCAGGTCGCCAGCCTGCAGGGGGCGTACCTGCACCGGCTCGACGCTCTGGCGCAGGGTCGTCCACCGAGCGCCGGCCTGGTCCGGGTGCGCTGGATGCTCGAGGAGCTGCGCGTCTCGCTGTGGGACCAGGCGCGGGGTACCCCCTACCCGGTGTCGGAGACCCGGGTCCGCAAGGCGCTCGACGCGTTGTAGCGCCGGCCGCGTGCCAGGGCGTCAGGCTGGCGTTGCCCGGCCTGCTGTGAGGTCGGCGACCCGGCGCACATGGCGGAGCGTCTAGAGCGCGTGGTGCGCGCGGGCACCGGTGAGGACGGCCTCGAACACCTCCGGGTCGATAGCTGCTCCCTCGCGACGCACCTCGGCCTCCTGGAGCCGCAGCAGCCGGTCGAGCCGGATCTCGCTGTCCCGGTGCCGGCGGTCCCAGTCGCCGCTGCCGACGTCCATCCAGAACCGTCCCGCGCGGGCCTCCTCGTCGGCGTCGCGGTCATGATCCTTGCTGGTCAGCTGCAGGCAGAGCAGCCGGTCACCGTCGCGACCGACAACCAGGACCGGCCGGTCCTTGCCCTGGCTCGGGTCGTCCTCGTAGGCGACCCAGGCCCAGACCACCTCGCCCGGGTCGGGACGTCCGTCCGGCACGGGGGAGTAGGAGGTCGTCATGGGGACACTCTCGCAGGCTGCCGGTCCGGCGACACGCCGACCGCAGGGCGTGACCCCTGCGGCATGCCGTAGCGGTCACGGCGAGGTGCCCGCCCCGGGTCCGCGATGATGTGGTGCGTGCAGCGCATCGACCGGCCCCCGGCAGCGTCCCGTGAGGTGGCGCTGGTGGTGCTTGTGCTCGCAGTGGTGCTGCTGCTGCTGTCGCAGCGCTATGGACCGCACCGCGACGAGATGTACTTCGCCTCGGCGGGCCAGCGGCTCGCCTGGGGCTATCCGGACCAGCCGGCCTTCACCCCCGTGCTGGCCAGGTTGACAGCGGTCGTTGCGGGGCACGACCTGCTGGTCCTGCGGCTGCCGAGCCTGCTGGCTGTCTGCGGGCTGGTCGCGATGTCGGCCGCTTTCGCCCGGCTGCTCGGAGGGGCCCGCAACGCCCAGCTGCTCACGGCCGTGACGGTCGCGGCCTCTGCCCTGACGCTCACGCTCGGTCACCGGTTGAGCACCGCCACCTTCGACACCGTCGCGTGGACGGCGATCCTGCTGGTGGTTGCTCGAGCGCTCGTGGAGCACCGTCCGAGGCTTTGGCTGCTGGCCGGTCTGGTCGCCGGCATCGGGCTGAACAACAAGCACGCGGTCGTGTTCGTGCTGCTCGGCATCCTCGTCGGCGTCGCGGCGGTGCGCGAGACCCGGGCGCAGCTGCGGACGCCGTACCCGTATCTCGGTGGCCTGCTGGCACTCGCGATCTGGGCGCCGAACCTGGTCTGGCAGGCTCGGCACGGCTGGCCGGTGCTCGCCCTGAGCGCCGACATCGCCCACGAGTACGGCGGTGTGGGTGGCCGGATCGCGTTCGTCGGCCAGGCACTGGTGATGTTCAGCCCGGTGGTCGCGGTGGTGTGGGTCTACGGCCTGGTGCAGCTGCTCAGGCGGCCTGAGTGGGTGCGGGTCTGGCCGGTCGCGCTGGCCTTCGTGACGGTGACCATCGTGTTCCTGGTCGCCGGGGGCAAGGGGTACTACGTCGCGGGGGCGGTCCCGCCGCTTCTGGCTGCGGGCTGCACGGCGCTCGCCGGGCGCTGGTCGGGGCGCCGGCTGGTCACCACAGGGGCCGCCCTGGCGCTGTCCGCCGTCGTGGCCTGGCCCGCGCTGGTGCCGGTGCTCCCGGTCAAGGTCTACACCTCCTCGTTCTACCCCGTGATCGACGCGGACCAGCCGGAGACCATCGGCTGGCCGGAGCTTGTCGGGACGGTTCGCGAGATCCTGGACCGGCTGCCGGCCGACCAGCAGCACACCGCTGTCGTGTTCACCCGGAACTACGGCGAGGCCGGGGCGCTGGAGTGGTACGGCGTGGGCCGGCCGGTCTACAGCGGACACAACGGCTTCGCCGACTGGGGACCGCCACCGGCCGGCGCCGGGCCGGGGGTCGTGGTCGGCTACCCGTCCCCTCAGGACTCCTTCGCGGGTTGCCGGCGCGCCGGCACGATCAGCAACAACGAGGGGGCTGACAACGAGGAGCGCGGGGCCCCGGTGTGGGTCTGCGCCGGGCCCCGGGGGTCCTGGGCCGTGCAGTGGCCCGGCCTCTCCCACCTCGACGCCTGACCCCACTCGCCGAGTCGGCGCGTCCGCAGGGCCTTGCCGCTCCGTCTTGGGGTCGAGTCGGCGCGTCCGCAGGGCCGTGGGCCCGGTGCTAAGGGTCGAGTCGGCGCGCCCGCAGGGCCGTGCCGCTGGGCGCAAGGCGAAACTATGGACCGCGGGCACGATATGTCGGCCACCGCGGTGATACCGCGGAGGGTTCATGTCCTAGGGCAGGGTGCCGGGCATCACCGTCCGCCCGCTACGTGACCGCATGGCCGCTAGGACAGGCACTCGCAGCGGTGTGGGGCTCGTCCAGGTCCTAACTGGCGGCGAGGAGTCGCACGAGTGCCTGTTCGAAGGGTTGCGGCTCCATCGCCATCTCGAGGGTTCTGCCTGCGGATGGGCCGGGTCGGGCCGGTGTCTGCCTGCGGATGCGCCGGGTCGGCGGGGCGGGGTGGGGATGGAGCTGGCAGAGGGGTCAGTCCACGGGGCGGCGGCGCAGGGTCTTGGTCTGGCTGCGGCGGGACTTCGCGGAGAGCCGTCGCTCCTTGGAGCCACGGGTCGGTCGGGTCGGGCGTCGCTTCGGCGGCGGCGGGGCGCTGGCCTCGGTGAGCAGGTCGACCAGCCGGGTCCGGGCGGCCTCGCGGTTGCGGTGCTGCGAGCGGTACTCCGAGGCTGCGATCGTCAGCCTCCCGTCGACGAGCCGGTGCGCCAGCCGGCTGAGCAGCCGCTCGCGGACCGGCTCGGGCATCGACGCCGACAGCCCCACGTCGAAGACCAGCTCAACGCGCGAGTCCGAGGTGTTCACCGACTGACCACCTGGCCCGCTGGACCGGCTGAACCGCCAGGTGAGCTCCGAGGCGGGGATCGTGATGCCACGGAAGGTCAGCGGACCGTTCATGAGACACCGGGCTGTGCGCCCCGCTGCGCGACGCACCGCGCGGCCGCCTCCATGGCCAGGTCCACCCCGCCGACCAGGAACCCGGCGGCGAGCGCGTCGCCGGCGCCGGTGACGTCGAGGACCTGCCCGGGGGTCGGCGGCCGGTCGTCAGAGATGCCGTCGATGACGAACGACGCACCTGCCGGCCCCCGCTTCAGCACGAGTACGGCGGACCCGCCGGCGCCGAACGCCCCCGGACTCGTGGCCCACTCGGCCTCGGTGGCGAACACGACCGCCGGCCGCAGCGACCGGCACATGGCCGAGAACGCGTCGGCGCCGAAGCGCGAGAGCATCGACGCGGAGGCGAGGTCCAGGGCGACCCGAGTGCCGTGCGCACGCGCCACTGCCGCCGTCTCGACGAGCCGCTGCACGTCGTCGCTGCGCAGCAGCGCATAGCCCGACACGAACAGCCAGTCGGCGTCCTGGAGCCAGGCCCCGGAGCGGACCTGGCCCAGCCAGCGCAGGTCACCGGGGTCCGACGCCATCGACCGGACACCGTGGGTGACGATGGACACCACCGCGCCGGTCCGGCCCGTCGACGTACCCCACAGCTCGACGCCGTGCCGGCTGAGCGCTGTCTCGACCAGCAGCCCGGGACCACGGTCCGCCCGCGGTCCGAACACCCGGGCCCTGCCGCCCAGGGCAGCCACCCAGGTCGCGACGTTGGCCGCCTGCCCGCCCGCGCCCAGGGTGATCACCGCCGGCGTGTCGTCGTCAGGGGTCAGGCCGCCCTCCACCTCGACGATCACGTCGAGCATCACGTCACCGAGGCACGCGACCAGCACCCGCCGACCTCCTTCTGCTGCTCGGGCACAATCCATCCCATGAACCGGTCCGCACCGCGCCTCGTCGTGGCCGACGAGGTCTCCGACGCTATTGCATCAGGCGCGGGCGTCGTCGCGCTGGAGTCCACGATCATCAGTCACGGATTGCCCACCGCCAGCAGCGCCGCCACCGCCCGCAGGATCGAGGCCGCCGTCCGCGCCGCCGGGGCGGTCCCGGCGACCGTCGCGGTGGTGGACGGGGCGGTGCGGCTCGGGCTGAGCGACGACGAACTGATCCGGGTGGCCGAGGGGACCGGTGTGGTGAAGACCAGCGTCCGGGACCTGGGGCCGGTGCTGAGCCGCCGGCTGACCGGGGCGACGACGGTGGCGGCCACGGCCTACGTCGCCCACCGGGTCGGGGTCCGGGTGTTCGCGACCGGCGGTCTCGGCGGGGTGCACCGCGGCGCCCGCGACTCCTGGGACGAGTCCGCGGACCTGGCCGCCTTGGCGGCTGTGCCGGTGACTGTGGTCTGCGCCGGGGTGAAGTCCATCCTCGACGTGCCCGCGACCCTCGAGCGCCTCGAGACGCTGTCGATCCCGGTGCTGGGCTTCGGCACGGACCGGATGCCGGGCTTCTACGTGCGCGACATCGGGCTGCCGGTGCCCTGGCGGGTGGACTCGGTCAGCGAGGTCGCCGAGATGATGGCGTGTCGCGACGAGCTCGGGCTCCCACAGGCGTTGGTGGTGGCGCGCCCGGTCGACCCCGACGACGAGATGGATCGCGCGCTGCACGAGAGCATCCTGCAGCAGGGGCTGGCGGCGGCCGAGCGCCAGGAGGTGACCGGCAAGGACGTGACGCCGTTCCTGCTGGGCTGGTTCCACGACCGCAGTGACGGCGCCAGCCTGACGGCCAACGTGGGCCTGGTGCTGGCCAACGCCGAGCTGGCCGCGGCGGTAGCCGCCGCTCGAGGGTAGGTAGTGCGCCGGACCGGGAGCGCCTCACGGCGCGTGGCCGCTCGTAGCGGCTTGTTTCGGGACCCGGGGCTGCCACGGCCCGGCGCAGGCACCACTGTACAAGGTGCGCGCTCGGCGTCCACCCCGATCCCTCAGGCGAGCTGGCCCGCCAGCTCGAGACCGGCGGCGTGCTCGAGCTGCTCGGCCATCGTGAGCATCCGCGAGGCGGACAGGTCGGAGTCGTACTCCGCGCCCGTGTGCGCCCGACCGGCGGCGACGACCCGGGCGAACGCGGCGGCACGGTAGAGCGTGTC
>JAICWH010000246.1 GCA_025934895.1 Nocardioidaceae bacterium
TGGGTTGGGGTGGACCGGGCGGGAGCCGCGGTCAGCCGGTCCCTGGCAGTGCTCAGTAGTGGACCCGGGGCACGACCGGGGCAGGCGGACGCACCTGCCAGCCGTTGGGGAGCTGGTCGGGGTCGACGCTCACGTCACTGAGGATCATCGGGTGGTCGGTCGTCCTGTCGACCAGCGGCCCGCGATCCTCGATGTAGTGGGAGAACCGTAGCCGCAAGGACCCGAGGATCCAGTCGACGGCTCGCGGCTTGTCGGCGTGGCAGACGCTGCCGCGTCGGTAGGTGTCCGGCCGGGCAGCCTTCAGTGGTGCGCGGGCGGTCACCCGGCAGAAGTACGGCGCCCGCTCGTTCATGTCGCCGGTGAGGATCCGCGGGATGCCGTGCCCGACGATCTGGTTCTGGAGGGCGACCTCGACCCGGGTCGCCTCGCGCCGCCAGTGGCCCTGGTTGCGGTGCTGACCGGTGTCGGCCGGGTTGTGGTAGTTCGCGAAGTAGGTCATCATCCCGGTGCCTTTCTGCCGGAGCAGCACCAGTGGCATCCGACGGGGGCGCCCGTCGAAGTACGGGATGTTCACCGTCGTCGCCTGCACCAGGGAGAACTCGCTGGTGCGCCAGCCGACCGAGTTCTCGCTGTCGATCCGCTTGCCGCGCAGACCGGGGTAGAACGCCCACGTCCCCTTGGTGAGAGCCTGCAGCTTGGTCAGCTGGGAGGCCTGCAGCTCCTGGAAGCCCGCCACATCGACGTGGTGGCGGTCCAGGAGGCCCTTGGCCCACACGATGCGGCGATCACCCGAGGCTCGCCCGCTGCCTGTAGCGGTGTGCGAGGCGCCCAGGACGTTGAAGGAGCTCACGGTGTAGTGGCCCTGTCTGAGGTTGCTGCGGTGCTGGGCAGCATCAGCCGGCGCGACCGTGGAGGCGGAGAGCACCCCGGCCGCTACGCTCGCGGCCAACCCCGCGGTGATGCCTGACGCCCGACCTCGGCTGAGTCTCATGGCACCCAACGTAGAGGGGACAGCGGCGTGGCAGGACCCGTTCGACCTTATTTCCGGCGGGCACCACGACCCTCCGTATTCAATGAGTCGGTTGACAATTACGCCGTACCCGCCCTACAGTTATTCAACCAGTCAGTTGAACATAGCGACACGACGGCGGGAGGCGGCATGGCGGTCGACCGGTTGTCCCGGGTCTTCTCCGCGCTCGCCGACCCGACCCGCCGCGACCTGGTGGCACGGCTCGCGGTCGCAGACGCCACGGTCAACCAGCTGGCCGCGCCGTACGACGTCACGGTGCAGGCCGTCTCGAAGCACCTGAAGGTGCTCGAGGACGCCGGCCTTGTCTCCAGGAGCCGGGACGCGCAGCGCCGGCCCTGTCATCTCGAGGCTGAGGTGCTCGACCTGATGACGGCATGGATCGAGCGCTACCGCCGCCGGGCGGAGGAGCGCTTCACGCGCCTCGACGCCGTGCTCGCGCAGCTGGCCCAGACGGAGGACACCGCCGGCGAACCAGACGACGAGACAGGCAACCAGCCAGGCAA
>JAICWH010000167.1 GCA_025934895.1 Nocardioidaceae bacterium
GACGGGTCCCAGCCCTGCGGACGCGCCGACTCGACGGGTCCCAGCCCTGCGGACGCGCCGACTCGACGGGTCCCAGCCCTGCGGACGCGCCGACTCGACGGGTCCCAGCCCTGCGGACGCGCCGACTCGACGGGTCCCAGCCCTGCGGACGGGCCGACTCGGCAGGGTCCTGACATTTGTCACCCAGGAGGCGTGACGTTGCACCGGGGTACGGCGGACTCGGCCCCGCCATGCTCGACGCATGACAACTCCCTCTCTCGAGGACGGTCGAGCCACCGCCCAGCCAGCCGGGTCCGCCGTCCCCGCGATCCGACTCGACAGCGTGACCAGGACGTTCGGCCCGGTCCAGGCTGTGCGTGGCATAGACCTCACGATCGAGCAGGGCGAGATCGTTGCCTTCCTGGGACCGAACGGGGCCGGCAAGACCACGTCCATCGACATGATGCTGGGGCTGTCCCAGCCCACGCACGGGACCGTCGAGGTTCTCGGCTTCCAGCCCCGCAACGCCATCGCCCGGGGCCTGGTGTCTGCCGTCATGCAGACCGGCGGACTGCTCAAGGACCTCACCGTCCGTGACACGGTCGCCTACATGGCAAGCCTGTTCGCGGACACCCAGCCGATCGACGTGGTGCTCCAGCACGCCGGCATCGCCGGCCTCGCGGACCGCAAGGTCGGCAAGTGCTCCGGCGGCGAGCAGCAGCGCCTGAGGTTCGCGATGGCGCTGCTGTCCGACCCGGCGCTGCTGCTGCTCGACGAACCCACGACCGGCATGGACGTCGAGGGCCGGCGGGCATTCTGGTCGGCCATCCGTCAGGACGCCGAGCGCGGTCGCACGGTGCTCTTCGCGACCCACTATCTCGAAGAGGCTGACCAGTACGCCGACCGCATAGTGCTGATGCGCAAGGGGCGGATCGTGGCCGACGGCACCAGTTCGCAGATCAAGGCGCTGGCCGCGGGCCGGACGGTGCGGGCGACCCTGGACGACCCGGACCACGACACCCTCTCCCGGCTACCCGGCGTCGAGTCCGTGGAGCTGCGCGGCGACACCCTGCTGCTGCACGCCAAGGACACGGATGCCATCGCCCGCTACCTGCTCAACGAGACGACCGCCCACGACCTCGAGATCACTTCCCGCGGGATCGAGGAGGCCTTCTTGACCCTCACCGGCGACGCCGGCGAGGACCCCGACGACCCAGTCACCACCGACCCGATCACCACCACCGGCGAAGGGCGCCACCGATGAGCACCCCCATGATCGACCCGACCACCCGTCGGGTGCCACCGTTCGGCGGACTCAACCTCACCGTGCTCCGCATCGAGCTCTCACGAATGCTGCGCAACCGGCGCACCATCGTCTTCACCTTCGTGTTCCCGGCCGCGCTGTTCCTGGCCATCGGCTCGAGCCGCGGCTGGAACGACGGGGTCGGCAAGGGCAACGTGGCGGCGTACATCATGGTCTCGATGGCCCTGTACGGCGCCGCGCTGACCGCCGCCGCCGGAGGCGCCATGGTTGCTACCGAGCGGGCTCTGGGCTGGTCCCGCCAGCTCAGGCTGACCCCGCTGAACCCGGCGGTCTACATCGCGATGAAGGCCCTGATCGCCCTCCTGCTCGGTGCGGTGGCCATCTCCGTGGTCAACGTCGTCGGGATCGCCCAGGGCCGGGCGTCGATGCCGGCGCACATCTGGGTCGAGTCCGCGCTGCTCACCCTGCTGTGCACGATGGTGTTCGCGGCCCTGGGGGTCTTCGTCGGCTTCCTGGTCCCAGGCGAGAACGCCATGCAGATCCTCGGGCCCGGCCTCGCGCTCCTGTCCTTCCTCGGCAACGTGTTCATCCCGATCGACAACGGCAGCGTGCTGTGGAACGTCGCCTCCTGGACCCCGATGTTCGGCGTCGCCGAGATCAGCCGCGCTCCACTGACCGGTGACCTGCCGTGGTACGCCGTCCTCAACGCCGTCGCCTGGCTCGCGCTGTTCGTGGCTGGAGCAGCCTGGCGGATGAGCAAGGACACCGCACGGGTGTGAGCAGTACCGTGGCGCTCATGAGCACCCCCAGAAGCCCTGGGAGCAGCGCACCGGGTCCTGGAGGGGTGTGGACGACCCGGAGCGGCACGCCGGGCAAGCTCGGCGTCCTGTTCGCCGCTGTCTGGCTGCTCTTCCTGGTGGCGCCGCTGCAGGTCGCCTGGGACAAGCGCGACTCACCGCACGGCTGGGTCGGCCTCGCCGGGCTGGTCGCGTTCGGCGCCTGCTACCTCGGAGCGTTCGCCGTCACCCGACGGCGGCGCCTGCACGGGGACATGGACAGCACCCCGCAGCAGGCGGCCGTCCTGCTCGGGGCGCTGCTGACCCTGGCCGTGGTGGTCAGCTCGGCGATCGGCCAGTCCGGCACCGCGACGCTGGTGTACATCGCCGTGACGGCCGTGATGTGGCTCTCGGGCCGACTGGCGCTCGCCGCGGTCACGGTGCTCGCGGTGGGCTCCGACGTGGCGGGTCGTGTCGTCCCCGGCTGGGAGCACGATGGCAGCCTGACCTTCGCCGTCTGTACGGCAGCCTTCGCGATGTGGGGTGTCAACCAGCTGATGCTGCGCAACCTCGACCTGATGCATGCGCGCGACGAGAACGCCCGGCTCGCGGTGGTCGACGAGCGAAACCGGTTCGCGCGCGACCTGCACGACATCCTCGGACACTCCCTGACCGTGATCACGGTCAAGGCCGAGCTGGCCAACCGGATCATGGACGTGGACCCGGCTCGTGCTCGTGCGGAGATCGCCGACCTGGAACGGCTCAGCAGAGACGCCCTCACGGACGTGCGCCGTGCGGTACAGGGCTACCGGGACTTGACCCTCCCAGGTGAGATCGCGAGAGCCCGGGAGGCGTTGCGAGCGGCTGACATCGACGCCGACCTGCCGAACAGCACCGACGAGGTGCCCTCCGACCTGCGAGAGCTGTTCGCGTGGACGGTGCGCGAGGGCGTCACGAACGTGATCCGGCACAGCGGCGCCACCCGCTGCACCGTGCGGCTCGAGGCCACCGGGGTCGAGGTGAGTGACGACGGGAGGGGACCCTGCCCGGCCGCCGGACCGGGCGGGCATGGTCTGGACGGGCTGCGGGAGCGCGCGGCTGCCGCCGGGGCGGTGCTGGTCACCCGACCGGTCGACCCGACCGGCTTCGCCCTCTGCGTCCTCGCCCGATGAGCGGGCCGCTCATCCGGCTGCTGCTGGCCGACGACCAGGCACTGGTGCGGGGCGCCCTTGCGGCGTTGCTGGACCTCGAGCCCGACCTCTCGGTGGTGGCCGAGGTGGCGACCGGTGACCAGGTCCTCGCCGCGGCCCAGGCGCACCACCCGGACGTCGCGCTCATCGACGTGGAGATGCCCGGCATGGACGGCATCGAGACGACGCGGGCCCTCAAGCAGGACCGCCCCGAGACCCGGGTGCTGATCGTGACCACCTTCGGGCGGCCGGGCTACCTGCGACGGGCCCTGCAGGCCGGCGCGGACGGGTTCGTCGTCAAGGACACCCCGGCTCGGCAGCTGGCGGACGCCGTCCGGCGGGTGCATGCGGGCCTACGCGTCGTCGACGCGGACCTGGCCGCGGACAGCCTGGTAGCCGGGGACAGCCCGCTGACGGCGCGAGAGTCCGAGGTACTCAGAGCCGGCCGGGACGGGGCATCGGTGGCAGCCATCGCGGGGAGGCTGTACCTCTCCGAGGGGACCGTGCGCAACCACCTGTCCTCGGCCATCGGCAAGACCGGCTCGGCCAACCGAGCAGAGGCGATCCGGGTCGCGGACCGGAACGGCTGGCTGTGACCGACCAGCCCGGCCAACCCTTGGCGATGGGCCGTCAGCCGAGTGTGCAGGCAGGCGCCTTGTCGAGCGCACGGCGGGCCCTCTCGTAGTCGTCGATGTGTGGCGGGGCGTTGCGCCAGGCCTCGACCCACCGGGTCTGCGCCTCGGTGGGAGTCATCTTCCCCGCCGCGAAGGCGGCCATGTTGTCGAGATGGGACTTCCAGTCGGCCATGGCGGCCTTTGCTGCATCGACCGCCTCGGAGGCGGCGGCGTAGCGGGTCGCGCAGTGGTTGGCCGAGGTCTTGTCGACCTTCGGCAGGTTCCCGAGCTTGGTGCAGGCGGACGTGGGCTGGTAGGAGTCGAGTGCGGCGTGGAACCTCTTCTGGTCGGCGGGGCCAGCGAGCCGGGTTCGCTTCCACATCGCGTCCATCGTGGAAACGCTCATCCGTCCCTCCAGCATGTCGGTGCGGGACTGGACGTGGATGTTCCAGTCCTTGACACCCTGGCTGGCGGCCGCGACGACCATGTCGGCCCGCTTGACGGTGGCCGCACACGTGCGGAACGCCGGCGATGTAGCCGACGAGCCGGCCGATGCCTTCGAGGTCGCAGTCGGCGACGGCGACCTGCTCGCCTGCTCCGCGGAGGTGGCAGAGTTGCTCGGGTGGTCGGCCGTGTCGTTGCTCTTGCCGCCGAGCCTCGCGAACGCGAACCAGACGACCACCACGGTCAGCAGCACTCCGAGCACGACGGCGGTCCCCACCTTCAGACCGCGCTGGCGCCTGGGCGGTCGCGCAGCTCTCTTGCCCGGCATCCGCACCTCCTCTCTGGTTGATCCTCGCCATACCCGATACCCACGTTTGCAAGGCCCCGAGGGGCGATAGCGCATCCCCAGTCATCGGTCACCTGTCGCCGGCGACCCGGCCGGCCAGCGGCGACCAGCGAGCAGTGACCAGCCGTCGAGCCGCGATCAGGTGGCCCCGGAGGCAGCAGGATGGAACGCGTCCGCAGGGTCGGGGATCGTGGACGGGGCGAGCAGGAGCGGCATCAGCGAGTGCACCTGGCCGCTGATCCGGCCCAGAGCCGCTTCCTCGTCGGTGCCGAGGGCGAGCAGGGCCTGCTGGAAGACGCCGTCCAGGACGCCGTACGCCGTGCCGCTCTCCGCGGCGACCTCTCGGCCCTCGAGCTCGGCGTAGCGGGTGATGACCCTCCAGATCATCTCCTCCAGCGTCCGGTCGATCATCGTCACCGCCTCGCGCAGCGTCTCGTCGAACATGCTCTGGATGCGCAGGTCGTACCACAGCCGGTGCATCGGGGCCTCGTCCCGCAACGTCTCGGCGAGCTTGGCGGCGAAGGCGTCGAGCAGTCCCGCCGACGTCGTCGAGTCGGCCACCACGGCGTCGTAGCGGGTCACGCACCTGGCCTTGTAGTAGCGCACGCAGTAGACGATCAGCTCCGCCTTGTCGCGGAAGTAGTAGTGGACGACGCCGTGGCTGAACTCCGAGTTGGCCGCGATCTCCCGCAGGCTGGTGCGGGCGTAGCCGAGCTCCCCGAGGGTCTTGAGCGCCGACTCGGCGAGCTGGTTTCGGCGGGCGTCGACCTTGTCCGCGGACCGGTGACCGCCCAGCTGGCCACCGAGCCGCAGCAGAGGATCCAGGTCGGGGTCCAGCCCCGGGTGCACGTCCCGCACCGGGATGGCGACGCCCTGGTCGGTCTCCGACATCGGGGACCACCTCCTCAGGCTTCGGTGGACAGCAGTCTAGCCGGACTGCCCCCACCCGCTCTTGACGACTGTCCAGACAACTCTTGACAGCCGTCAAGACCGGCTGACTGCCGCCGTCATCGAGCGGACCCGCACCGATGATGGAGCCTCGAGGGGGTGCGCCCCGCCATCGATGCCTCGACCCGCGCCATCCCCACCTGGTCTCGCCGGTCCGACGTAGCACCGAGGGCACTGGCGCAGGCGCCCCCCGGACGCGGACGGTCCACCGGTGCTGGACCCGAGAAGCTCGTTCGCCGCCCACTCGTGTCCCGGCGCGGCTCTCACGCTGCGTACCGACTCCGGCGAGCTCGTCGCCGCCGGCTTCGCGCCGCAGGACGAGGACCTCGAAGGCTACGTGGTGCTGGACTGGAACGCGCTACTACATCCCCGCCGCCGACGTACGCTTCGACGCTCTCGCGCCCAGTGACCTGCGGACCGTGTGCGCCTACAAGGGGCGGGCGTCGTACTGGTCGATGACCGACGGCAACGCTCTGGTCGACGTGGCCTGGACATGGGAGCCGCTGGCGGACGCCGTGCCGGTCAAGGACATGGCGGCCTTCTTCACCGAGCGTCTCGACCTGACGTTGGACGAGGTGGCGGTTCCGCGTCCGATCACGCCGTGGTCCTGAGCGTGGCCTGCGACCTCACGCCCTGAGCAGGGTCTCGGTGATGCCGTCGGCGCCGGCCTGGAGAACGGCTCCGTCGGCCAGCTCGCGCCACCTGCCGGCCTCCGGTGCTCCCTCGTCCCAGGGCTCGGAGGCGATGACCACGCCGGTCCGGGAGGTCAGCAGGTGCACCGGCTCACCGACCACCACCGCCGCGATCGAGCGGCCGTCCGAGGCGAGCATCGTGAGCCGACCCCCGCCGTGGTCCAGGACGTCGCGGGCCGCGGCGGCCAGCCCCGTGGCGAGATTCGCGCCGGCCTCCCAGCGCGCGAGAGCGAGACCGAACAGCAGCGCGGAGTCGACCCCGGCCCAGGTGTCCGGGACGTCGGCCGCCCGCGCCAGCAGTGCCCTGCGGGCGGTCGGCCAGTCGTGCAGCCGCCCGTTGTGGCTGAACAGCCACCGGCCGTGCGTGAACGGCGCAGCCGCGGACTCGTCGGGTGACGTGCCGGTGGTCGCGGACCGCACCGCGGCGACGGCGCAGGTGGTCGAGATGGTCGGCGCCAGGGAGGCGAACGAGGCGTCGGTCCAGATCGGCTGGGCCCTGCGGTAGCGGACCGGTTCCACCCGTTCGACGTACCAGCCGACGCCGAAGCCGTCGACGTTGACGGTGCCGTGGCGCTGTCGCCTCGGTGCCCAGGACTGCTCGTAGAGCGAGTGCGTCGGGTCGACGACGAGCGACTGCAGCGTGCGCTGTGCGCCGAGGTAGGCCAGGTGTCGGCACACCTCAGGCGTCCCGGGCGGTGCGGAAGCCGGCGAAGATCTGGCGCCGGATCGGGTGGTCCCAGTTGCGGAACGTCGTGCGGCAGGCGAGCGGGTCGGTGGCCCAGCACCCACCGCGCAGGACGCGGTAGCCGTCGTCGAAGAAGACCTCGCTGTACTCCTTGTAGGGGTAGGAGCGGAAACCCGGGTAGCCGGTGAACTCGGTGGCCGTCCACTCCCACACGTCGCC
>JAICWH010000084.1 GCA_025934895.1 Nocardioidaceae bacterium
CTCGCTCGTGCTTATCGGGGTGGCCGGCCTGTTCGCGGTTGCCTGGCGAGTGCCCGGCTGTCGACTCATAGTCCTCATCGGCATCGGGCAGCTCGCGGTGCTGGCCGTTGGTCCCACCTGGTACTCCTACTACCCCGACTATTTCGCCGTGACGCTCTCGGCGAGCGTCGCCGCCCTTATCGCGGTTCTCGGCTCGCGTGACGGGCTTCGTTCCATGGCGATGCCGCTGGCTGCGGTCGTCGTCGTAGGCTCGTTCAGCCTCACTGTGACGCGGTTGACCGGCGGCACCAAATTGGTAAGGCCCACCCCGAATCCGACGGCGGTGACTGCGGTTCTGGCTAAATCGCCGTGCGTGGCGTCGGACTCGCCGATGCTTCTCATTGCGGTCGACGCCCTGGGACGGAGCTTCGATCCAGGCTGTCACGATTGGGTCGACGTCTATGGCCTGGACGGGTACACGAACCGACTGGGATCAAGACTGGTGGACTCCAGCATCCGACCAGGTCTCGTCAACTATCTGACGTCGGACGGCACGGCGGCAATCAACCAGAAGGACCCCAATATCACGCACCGCCAGCTCGACGAGCTGCGTCATCGGGGGCGAATCCGCAGGGTCGGCTCCTATCTCGTCTCGACTGGCCCCCCTGCCCACGCCGGGATCCGCGGAAGCCGCCCTCCGTACCTCCGGCCCGTCCGGCGAAACGCACCGCAGCCCGCGTCCGCTCGGGCTCTCTCGGGGCGGAGGCTCTTCAGGGCTACGGACCCTTGCTCCCCCGGCCTCCCGGGCCTACCGTGGATCAGTTCTCGCCGGGGGGCGAGTGCTTCCTAGGGAAGGGGCCTTCCATGGCGAAGCGGTTCTCTCTCGTGGTCGCGGTCACAGCGGCCGTTCTGGGGCTCGGCGCCGGCGGTGTGCCGTATGCCGGAGCCGTGGGCTCGGACACCGAGGTCAGCGTCGGTAGCCCGTCGACGCCGTTCTCGCAGAACAAGCAGAACGAGCCGGCGCTGGCTGTCGACGCCAACAACCCGAACGTCCTGGTGTCCGGCGCCAACGACAACATCGACATGGAGGCGTGCAACGCCGGCGCCGACAACACCTGTCCGTTCACCCCAGGCGTGGGTGTCTCCGGCGTGTACTTCTCCTTCAACCGCGGTTCGACCTGGACACAGCCGACGTACCGGGGGTGGACGGGGCGCAACTGCCTCGGCACCGTGGGCCCCGATGCGGGGTGTGCCCCCGAGGTCGGACCGATCGGGACGCTGCCGAGTTACTACGAGAACGGGCTGGTCTCCGACGGTGACCCGGCGCTGGCCTTCGGTCCGGTGCCGGACAGGAGTGGGCACTTCTCCTGGGCGAACGGGTCCCGACTCTACTACGCGAACCTGACCTCGGCGTTCCCCGGGCAGCAGCCGTTCCGCGGCTACGAGGCGCTGGCGGTCTCGCGCACCGACGACGTCCGGGCGGCTGCGAGCGGCGACGCGAGTGCCTGGCAGGACCCGGTGATCGTGACCAGACAGTCCTCCACCACGTTCAGCGACAAGGAACAGATCTGGGCTGACAACGCCGCCAGCAGCTCGTACTTCGGTCACGTCTACGCCTGCCTTGCGTCCTTCCGCAGCAACAGCCGCGGCAATGCCTCGCCACAGCCGCTCCTGGTGGCTACCTCGACAGATGGCGGTGGCACCTGGACCCAGAAGCAGGTGACCTCGGCAAGCAACAACCCGTTCAATCCCAAGCAAGGCTTCGGCCGCTCCGGCTGCACGGTGCGTACCGACAGCAGCGGCGTGGTCTACGTCTTCGCCAACCAGTTCGCGGTAGGCCAGCCGGCCCGGGGCGCACACATCATGATCAAGTCTTACAACGGTGGGAAGACCTGGACCCGGCCACAGAACATCGGGCTCGCCGTTGACACCTGCTTCGCAGTGAGCTTCGACGGCTCCGACTACCGCTGTGTGATGGACGGCGTCGCGGGCGCCCGCGACGACCTGTCGTCCGCCCCCAGCGTGGACATCGCCAACGGCGCCCCGACCGGTGACGGCGCTACCGACGAGATCGTGCGCACATGGGTCGATGGACGCAACGGCGTGAACGACGTGCCCGTGTTCGTCAGCTGGTCCACCAACGGGGGCAGCACCTGGTCGGCGCCGGTCGCCGCGCAATCGGCCGGCGACCGAGGCTACTACTCGGCGGTTGCGATCTCCCCCAGAGGGACCGATGCCTACCTGGTGTACAACGCGTTCACCACGGCGTTCCGCAACGACACCACCAGCCCAAGGACGCTGGTCGGGGTGGTGAAGCACGCCGACATCGGCGCCGGTGGGTCCCCGGGCACCTTCGCCGAGATCCACCGTGGCGAGCCGGGTGACCCACGGGCCTCGGCCCAGAACAACCTGGTGATGGAGTTCCTCGGTGACTACGTCTACGCCGTGGCCACCCGGACGTACGGCGCGGGGGTGTGGAACGACGTCCGCAACGGCGCCGACTGCCCCGCGATCGACACCTGGCGGGCCGCCGTCCAGGACGCGGTGGCCGCCGGCAGCGCGTCGCCTGAAGGGCCGGCACCACAACAGGACTGCCCGGCCACGTTCGGGAACTCCGACATCTTCGGCGGCGCATACCCGGATCCGACGCCGTAGCCGATCCATCCAAGCGCCGATGGTGCAGGCAGCTGCCCCCGGGACCGGGAAGAAGCCTGCATCGAGGTAACGCACTGTGACCGAGTCCGGGCCGAGCCCGACGTCGGTCAACGGACCATCGGACTCCCGGAGCGGAACCGGGTCGGCGGCTCACGGTCAGGGCCAATACCGGCCGACGTCGGTGATCGAGTCGGCGATTCGCTGGATGGTTCGGGGGCCGCCGGCGGCGAGCAGCACGGGGCCAAGCGCGGCTATCTCGGCCAGCCAGGCCGGGCGGTCTCGTTCGGTCCCCAGCCAGAGGCGAAGCACGGTAGTCAGCTCGGCCGGCGTGGCGCGGGCCGCGGCGCGGGCGAGGGGTTCCCAGCTCCCGGCGCGTCCGGCGAAGGTACTGGGTTTGGCGACCTCGCCCGATAGGACGGACACGGCGACGTCCGCGTCCAGCCCGGCCAGGCTGTCGGCCGGGAGCTCGTTGAGCAGGCCGCGCTCGCCGATACTGAGCAACAGGCGCAGCTGCTCGCTGTGCGGAGCGGCGGCCAGCACGGGTCCGAGGCGGTAGATGGACCCGCTGCGCGGATTCGCCACGTTCGCGTCGATGATCTCGGCGATGACTCGTGTCCGCTGTTCGAGGGCAAGGGCCGGGAGCACGCTCAGCAGGCTCTCAGGCCGGCCTCCTCCGAGGTCGCGCAGACGTTGCACGGCGGGCTCGAGGAGCTCGGCGGGCAGGCATCTGGCAACACCGGCGAATGCGTTCTCCCGGTATCCGGGCTCGGGGACCGCCAGGGATCTTTCGGTCAGCGCCTGAACCACTACGAGCGGTGGCGGATTGTCTCGACTCGCGAGCGCCTCGCCCATTGACCGCAACATCTCCCCCCGTGCGTCGGCGTGCATGAGGTCGTCGACGCGCCGGATCGCGAGCAGCATTGCCGCCTCGATCTCGTCCGGGCCGGAGTACGGCGCCAACCGGCAGCTGCGGCAAGCGCGCGTCTCGGCGAATAGGCACTCCTCAGCGGCGGCGAGGATGCCCCGCACCTGACCAGCGGCGAGGCGGCTGGCAACACGCGTGAGGGCGTCGTCGACGGCCCGGTCGTCGATCTCGGCGAGGATGCGGTCCACGACGGTGTCGATGAGGTCCGCCGGCACCGCGTCGACGACGGAGGGCCAGTGCGGGCCCCGCAACAGCTTCGTCAGCTGATCCCGCGTCAACCGGGGAGCGAGCGCGGCCAGTACCGGCTCAGGCGCCACCTTCAGCTCGCCAGATGTCACCAGGCGGATGATCTTCTCGATCTCGATCGACGAACACGCCGGCACGATAGCCGCCACGGCTTCGCTCGCCGACTGACGGTCAGTGGATTTCTGTGCCGCCCGCAACAGGTCGGCCACGATCTTCGGTCGGTCGGCAGGTGCGGCCGCCAGCGCACACGGTGCGAGTGCCACCACTCGCCACGACGGTTCCAGTTCGCGCATCGCCCGGGCCACCTGCGGTACGTCGTCCGGCGAAATCCGAGGAGCAAGATCACGAATTCGGTAGGCCCTTGACCCGGGGTCCTCGATCAGCAGAGCCTGCGCAACGGCGTCGCTCACCGCGGCTTGAGGCAGGCCCAGGCCCAACTCGGCGATCGTGCGCGCTCGGGCGTCGAAGTCTTCGATACGCCGGCTGCGCGCCCACCCGGCCGCTACCGCCGCCGGGTCGAGGAATTGCGCCACGTACTCGGACGTCCCGCCCTGGTCATCGCCGGCTCCCGACGACCAGGGCAGGCCATCGACCCCAACCAGGGTCCAGACCTCGGCCCCGAGTTCTCGCCGCGCGGCGGCCTCGACCCGGGGCAGGGCGGCCAGAAGCGCCCGCGCGCGGTGGCCAGGTGCACGGATGCGCCTGGCTACCTGCAGGTATGTCGCCCACAGCCGCCCCTCGACATGCGGTGCCATATCGACCAGCTTGTCGGCTGTCCACTCGCCGCCGGCCCAATGCCGCCCGGACCGGATCGCACGGCGAGCCTGCCTCCCGGGGATGAGCGAGGACACCGGCGCCAGCAAGCGCGCGCGTTCCAGCACGAACGCCCCTCCCCCCGCGAGGGTGACTGCGGCGGCCACGAGCGATTCGCGATCCGCTCCGGTGAAGCGGCGGGCGAGTGCCCCGAGCAGGCGGGACTTGTCGCGATCGATGGGGACCTCATCGACGACGCCGCGGAGTTTGCCTAGCTGCGTCGGATCCAGATAAGGAACCATGTCCGCCAGCGCCGCGAGCCCCCCCATCTCGTCGCCACTGATGCTGTACGAGCCATCGACCTTCCGGGGGAACTCCAGCCCGGCCCGCAGCGCCGCTGCCGCGGCGGAGGGGAGCAGCGCCTCGGGGAGAGCCGGCAGCAGGCGGGTGAGCGCCTCCGCGCGAGCGAGCGGCGTCGCAACCCGGGTGGCTTCGTCGACCGCGGTCGAGGCGAGATCCGGTCGTCGTTGGATCACCGACGCGAGAAACCCGAACCGCGGCCCGATGCGGTCCAGCCGGTTGCCGAGCGCGAACAGCTCGTCCAAGTTCTCGTCGGGGAGCACGCTCGGCAGCGTCAGCAGCGGGCTTCGCACGTGCTGGTCGACCTGTCCGGTCGCCGTCGCTGTACGGGCGGCGGCCATCGCTTCGGCGGCGACGTCGCCCTGCACTGGTTCCTCGACGAAGCGATGCAGACGGGCGAGGGTCTCGGCGCGCTGTGCGTGTGAGGCGATTTGCCGTGCCAAGGCCAGACCCTGAGCCGGCGATATGACGCCGCACTCGACCGCCCGCGCCACCAACCACGCCGGCACCACACCGGACAGCGCGCGCACCGAGCCGCCGTACAGGGCATAGCGAACCGCCTGGTCCACGCCAGATACCTGCGCTTCGGCGCCCCCACTGTCGGCCATCCGGTCGATGGCCCGTGCACGCACGACCGCGACCGCGTCGAGGAACGCCTCGGTGTCCCCACGGCGCTCGGTCTCGGCCCACAACGCGTTCACCGTGCCTTCGACCCACGCCAGCAATCGATCGCCAACGTCGTCGTGTCCGGCGGCGACCAGGTGGGGGACGAGGTTGCGCAGCTCATAGTCCGAGAGCGCTGCCAGCGGCCGATCGGACTCAGGTGGTTCGTCGCCGGCGCGGTGATGGCGAGGGCCGCGCCACGGCCAGCGCGACCAGCCCATGGCAACACCTGCCTCATAGGCGTGCGGGCGTCGGCGACCGGTCGCCGACTCATTCGTGCTGATCATGAGCCACATGCACGACGGTTTACAACCACCCGCCGGGGTCGCGATCATTGCCGCGTGGCCCGTTGTTGGGTCAGTCGACGTCGATGCGACGGACGCCGGGTCGGCTCATCGAAGGAGGCGTGTGATGGATCCAGTGACTCTGATCGTTGCGGCTCTCGTCGCCGGGGCAGCGGACGGCCTGAAGAACGCCTCGACGAGCGCGGTGAAGGATGCCTACTCGGGGTTGCGGGCGTTGCTGCGCCGACGCTTCGGTGGTGGACGCGATGCCGACGCCCGAGCAGTGGAGGGCGAGCTGGCCGTCATCGAGCGTGACCCGAGCGCTGACGCGTCCGAACTCAGCGCACGGATCCGGGCCGCAGGTCTGGGTCAGGATGAAGAACTGATCCGGGCTGCTTCCGGGCTGATGTCGCAGGTCGATCCCGAGGGCGCTCGCACCGGCAAGTACACCGTCACCATCTCCGGCGGCAAGGGCATCGTCGTGGGGAATCAGGGTGTCGTGACGATGAACTTCCGCGACGGTGCCTGAGCCCCCGCAACCCGACGCCGACCGGGTCGCCGTCAGCGGCGGTCGGGGAGTTGTCGTCGGCAACTACGGCACGGTGTTCCAGATATTCGGCCAGGCCGCACCGCCGTTGGCTTCGCTGATCCGCTCTCAGCAGTTCGCAGCGCTGGTCGACGAACGTACTCGCGGCTTCATCGGCCGGCGGTTCATATTCGCGGAGGTCGATCGGCAGCTGAGCGGCGCGGATTTCGACTCCGGGTACGTCGTGATCAGCGGCGAACCGGGCATCGGCAAGACCGCCATCGCAGCGTCGCTGGTCCTGCGCGGCGGCTATGTCCATCACTTCAACATCGCGTCGGCGAACATCCGGTCCGCCAGCCAGTTCCTGGAGAACGTGTGCGCTCAGCTGATCGTGCGCTACGGCCTGAGCCATGAGCAGCTGCCCGCACACGCGACCGAGGACGGCGGCTTCCTGAGCCAGGTGCTCACCGAGGCCGCGGAGGCGGCGCGGGTAGCGGGCGACCTGCCGGTGGTCATCGTCGTCGATGCCCTCGACGAGGCCGACCGGATGGATGAGTACCGATCGGCGAACCGCCTGTTCCTGCCCCGGACGCTGCCCGAGGACGTGTTCGTCGTGCTCACCGCGCGCGAGGAGCACGATCTCGCTCTGGACGTCGACCACCAGGCGCACCTCTCACTCCGTGACGACGACGAGCGGAACCTGTCCGACGCGATTGCTTACGTGCACACGTACGCGTCCGCGCACCGCGACATCCTCAGCCCGAAGCTGGTCGAGTGGGGGGTGGACGACGACGAGTTCGTCACCCTGGTGGTGCAGCGGTCCGAAGGCAACTTCATGTACCTGGTGCATGTGCTTCCGGAGCTGGCTCGAGGCTCGCTCGCCATCCGGGATGCGAATGGCGAGGTGGCACTGCCCCGCGGCCTGCAGGGGTACTACCAACGGCATTGGCGCGACATGAAGGCCGCGGACGAGGTCCTGTTCTCGACCCGTCAACGGCCGGTCCTGTGCTTCCTGGCCATCAGCCGCGAGCCAGTCGGTGTTCCGCAGCTCGTCGAGTGGACCTCACTCGGGCCGGGCGAGATCAAGCCGGTGATCGACGGGTGGCGCGAGTTCCTCAACGCCGACTCGTCGACGCCGCCGAGGTACCGGCTCTACCACCGCAGCTTCGCCGACTTCCTCGACAAGGAGGAGAACCTGCGCTGGTACCACGACCAGATCGCGCAGATCGCAGTGCGCAAGATCCCCGGTTTCGGCCCTGTGACCTAGGAGCGGTGTCTCGGCCGATCGCCAGGTCAAGGTGAAGTTCCCGACACGGACTGACTGCCGGCGCGGCGGCGTCCGGCGTCCAGCGGGGGCCGTAGTCGCCGCCGCGTCGGCTCAGGGTGGTTGGGGTGCTGCTGTGGTGTGTCTGACGACGAGCCGGGGTGGGACGACGATCTCGGACGGTGAGAGCTTGTCCGGGCTGGCCTCGGCTCGGGCTCGGGCGAGGCCGAGTGCGGAGCCAGCCAGGGCGGACGCGTCCTGTGCGATGGTGGTGAGTGCAACGCTGGTCAGGCTTGCGATGTGGCTGTTGTCGTTGCCGACGACGGAGAGAGCGGCGGGCACCCGCAGGCCTCGCATGCGGGCGGCGGCGATCAAGCCGGCGGCGCAGTGGTCGTTGAAGGCGGTGACGGCCGTCGTCGGTGGCCCGGTCAAGACGTCGTCTGCGGCTCGCTCGCCGTCGTTCTCGGTCAGTCCGCCGGCGATGAGCCTCGTCTCGGATAGGAGTCCCAGATCGCGCATCGCTGCGTGGTAGCCGCGGCGACGTTCGGCCGCGCCGGGCGCGCGTCGGCCGTCGACGTGGGTGATCGAGGTGTGGCCGAGACCGGCCAAGTGCTCGACGGCCATCCGGGCGCCACCGAAGTCGTCGGTGCGCACCACATCCACAGAGGTCCTCGGCATGGCTCGGGCCACGACCACCACGGGAAGGCGGTCCGCCAGCTCCTCGATGGCGGCTCGACGCAGGGTGGGGCCGAGGAGGACGAGTGCCTCGCACCGGTAGTCGAGCAACGACTTCACGGCTCGGCGCTCGTCTCGCGAAGGGGCGGTGGCGCCGAGGGCGAGGTCATAGCCGGTGGCCTCGACCGAGCGGTAGAGCGCCTCGACCAGCTCAGCATGGAACTCGTGGTGCAGGCCGAACACGACGCCGATGGTGCGGCTCCGGTTGCGGCCGAGCAGCCGAGCTCGCTGATCGGGTCGGTAGGCCAGGTCCTGAGCCGCCTGCATGACCCGCTGTCTGGTGGCAGGGCTGGCCCCAGGCACACCGCGAAAGACGATCGACACCAGTGCACGGGAGACGCCCGCCCGCTCGGCGACGTCGGCCATCGTGACGTTGGGCGGCCGCCTGTCCGACTTCACGCTTCTCCCTCCCGGGCCCCGACCGTCGCCAGAGAGTGTAGAGCGGTCTAGGACGACCTTGACTCGCACGTCCGCAGCGGTGAGACTAGAGCGCTCTAGTTTCCTGGAAGGAGAACCCATGCTCGGTGCCTCAGCCGCGTTGTCAACCCCCGTCCGCGTCGGGCTCGTGGGAGCCGGGAGGATCGGCACCTCGCACGCCACGCTTCTGGCTCGTCACGTCCCCGGGGCGGAGCTCGTCGCAGTGGCGGATCCACGCCCGGGAGCCGCCGAGGGGCTGGCTGCCGAGTTGGGGTGTCGATCGCTCAGCGACCCGGCGGCGCTGTTCGCCGACCCTCGGGTCGAGGCCGTGGTCATCACCGCGTCCTCCACCGCGCATGCCGACCTGATCGTTGCTGCTGCCGCCGCGAGGAAGGCCGTGTTCTGCGAGAAGCCCATGGGGCTCACCGTCGACGAGATCGACCGAGCCGTCGCGGCTGCCGCGGCAGCCGGTGTGCCGTTGCAGGTCGGCTTCAACCGTCGCTTCTCCGCCGACTTCGCCGGCGCACACCGCTTGGTCGTGGACGGTGCTGTCGGCACGCCCCAGCTGATGCGCTCGCTGACGCGCGACCCTGGCCTGGCCGACCCTGGCGGCGTACCTCCGTGGACGATCTTCCTGCAGACCCTCATCCACGACTTCGACACGCTGCTGTGGCTCAACCCCGGCGCCGAGCCGTGCACCGTCTACGCGACCGCTGACGCACTCGTCGCCCCGACCTACCGGGACGCGGGACTCCTGGACACCGCGGTCGTGGTGATCACCTTCGACAACGGAGCCATCGCCGTCGCCGAGGCCAGCTTCTCGGCCGCCTACGGGTACGACGTCCGCGGGGAGGTCTTCGGGTCACATGGCATGGTGGCCATGGGTGACGGAGCAAGGTCCTCTCTTGTGCACTCCACCAGCGCTGGTCGGCACATCGAGACCGTCCGCGGGGACGTGGAGCTCTTCCGTGACGCCTATATCGCCGAGTTCGTCGAGTTCACCGACGCCGTCCGTGAGAAGCGCCCTCCGGCCGTCACCGGTCAGGACGCCCGTCGCGCGCTCGTGCTGGCGCTGGCGAGCATCGAGTCGGTCCGCGCCGGTGCGCCGGTCCCCGTCGAGAAGGTCGACCCCCGGTGAGCGGTGGCCACGGCTTCACACTCGCCGTCTGTGCCGAGATGGTGTTCCTCGAGGAGCCGATGCAGGAGCGGGTCCGCATCATTCACGACCTCGGGTTCGCCGTCGAGATCTGGGACTGGACCACCAAGGACCTCAGCGCTCTCGCGGCCACCGGCGCGCGGTTCACCTCCATGACCGGCTACATCGAGGGGAACCTCACTGAACCCGAAGGATCCGATGCCCTCCTGCGGACCGCCGAGCAGTCCATCGCCGCGGCCAGCGTGCTCGGCACGCCGAACCTCAACCTGCACGGAACGGGGCTCGACGAGAAGGGACTGCCCGTGCAGCCCCAGGAGAGGGTCACCGACACGATGCGGCACCGCGCGCGGGACACCCTGGCCCGCATCGCCGAGCTCGGGGAACGTGAGGGAGTCGTGTTCTGCCTGGAGAACCTCAACACCGCTGTGGACCACCCCGGCACCCCCTTCGCCAAGGCCGCCGAGACTCGGGCCCTCGTGCAGGCCGTGGACAGCCCGCACCTGCGCATGAACCTGGACCTCTACCACGCCCAGATCGGCGAGGGGAACCTCATTCAGCTGATCCGCGACAGCATCGAGTACGTCGGCGAGATCCAGGTCGCCGACGTACCAGGCCGCTGCGAACCCGGCACCGGCGAGATCAACTACCCCGCCATCGCCCGATCCCTGCACGAGACTGGCTACACCGGAGTCGTCGGCCTGGAAGCCTGGGCAGCCGAAGACAGCCATACCGCACTCCAACGGTTCCGAGAGGCGTTCACCCAGGCCCCGTGAGCTCCCCGCGGCGACCACGGTGCGCGTCACGGTCCGCGACAAGGTCGTCACCACGGTCCCGGGCACGTTCCCGGTGGCTTCTGGCAGCGTTGTGATCGGGACCGACGGCGGAGCAGGCAACGTGCGGGCCGGCCGGCGTCGACACCGGGCTCATCCGCCCGGGATCGTGCCGGCTTCCGGGTGGCGGGTGAGCTCGTTGTCGACGTGGGCGACGACGGTCTGGTTCCGTCCGGCTGCTTTGGCGCTGTAGAGCGCCCGGTCGGCTTCGCGGATCAGTCCGGTCGCGTTGCCGGCGTGTTCGAGGAGGTCGGCGATCCCGAGGCTGACCGTGATGCTTCGATCCATTCCCGGGATGGTGATCGAGGACACCGTGAGCCGCATCTTCTCGGCGACCTGCACGGCACCTTCGAGGCTGGTGTCGGGCAGCAGGACCAGGAACTCTTCGCCGCCAAATCTGCCGGCGAAGTCGCTGGCTCGTAGGCAGCTGGTCAGTGCGGCACCCACCGCGGCAAGCACCTCGTCGCCCTTGCCATGCCCGAACTGGTCGTTGATGTGCTTGAAGTGGTCCAGTTCCAGCATCACCGCTGTCAGGGGTGCGAGGGTCCGGTTGGCCTGGGCGACCATCCGCTTCAGGCTGTCGTCGGTTGCACGCTTGTTCGGCAACCCGGTCAGGGACTCGTTGTTCGCGCGGAACTCAGCCAGCGCGAGACTGCGCAGGTTCGCCAGGACCGGAGCAGCTTGGGCGACGGAGGTCTTGATCCGGCCGTGCTGGTCCTCATCGAGGGTCTGGGCATGCAGGAACGCGGCTCTGCACCCACCAGCCGGGCACCGATCTCGCTGTCCGCGGTGAGAGCGGTGGACGCCTGCAACCGGTTGGCACTGTTGTTGCGCTGCAGGATCAGGGCGGTGCTGCCGGGTAGGGACCGGTGCAGGTGTCGCTGGATCAGCTCGTGGGCTTCTTGCTCGGTGGAGGTGACGTGCAAGGTGTCGACGAACTCGACCTGGTTCTTCTCGCGCGCATCGAGCAATCGGCGTTGTTCGGTCATGTCGTTCAAGGCCGCTCCGAGCACGGCTAGCTCGTCGGTTCCGGAGAGGACAAGAGGCCCGGTCGCTCGACCGGCGGCGATCTCGGTCGCGAACCGGGAGTATCTGCGGATGCGCGGCACCATATTGCGGCTCAGCAGCAGTACGACCAGCATGCCGGCCAGCAGCGAGAGCGCGACACCGCTGACCAGGATCAGCCTCATGTGTTGGTAGCTGAGATCCTCAGCCCGCTTCGTTTGCACCGCCTCCTGCTGCTCGGCGGACCGGAGCCCGTGGATCTCTTGGGTGAGGGGGTGCAGCAGGCTGTCGGTCCGCTCACCTAGGGCAGCTCGGCTCCGGGTGCTGTCAACGCCTCCGACGGCGTCGTACGCACCGGTCTGGCGCAGGTCCACGTACCTATCGATGCCGACACCGATCCGGTCGACAGCGGCCAGCAGGTGTGGCCAGCCGCGTAGCAGCAGCCGCAGCTCATCCATCGACCGTCGTACCCGGGGGACGAGGACATCGTCCTGCCTCGATCGCAAGGTGGCCTGCGCGCCCGGGTCGCTGACCCTGAGCGACTTCGAAGCAGACTCGTCGAGCTCGTGCACCGCATCGGCCAGGTCGGCCTCCACCTGGATGGCTCGCAGGTTGTCCTCGTACAGGTGAGTGATCCCAGCATGGCTTCGGCTCAGACCGGCATCCCCGAGGACGGCGACAACAACACGATCATCACCAGGATGCTGACGCTCAGACCCAGCTTGTCGCCCACCCCTAGCCGCGAACCGCTCCGGACAGCCAGGAGCCTAGGTCTCATGCCCTCAGTCTCGGCAGGCTCGAGCATGGACTTGACCAACGGCATGGCACAACCACATCGACCGACCTGAGTCGTTAGCACTGCCAAGGAGCGGGCGGTGGCACACACTAGGCACGTGACCAGGGCTCAGTGTCCGACGTGTGGCGGACCGTTGAAAGCAGGCGACGAGAGAGCTCGTTGCCGATCGGGCCACGAGTTCGATGCCGAAGACCTCCATGTCAAGGCCTCGACCGGGGCCGTAGGCGCCTTGTGGTCGGCTGTCCATGCACTGGAGGATCGGGCGAGTGGTGCTCGGTGGCGGAAGCAACGACCTGCACCGCCCGCCTACCTCGACGACACCATCGAGCAGGCTGACCGGGAGGCGGGCGCCATCCGCGACGTGCTGCACAGCCAACCTGGGGACGACGCTGGCACCTCTGCCGAGGCTTAGCGGACCCATCCGGGGGACCACCGTCCGGCCCCGGGAGGGGTCCGGGCTCGTATGCCGGAGGCGGCTCTGTGCCTCCTCGCGTCACGGCGACGGGAGCCGCCTGGTCTCGATCAGCTCAGCGGCCACCCGGTGGATCTTGAGGTTGGTGTGGGAGGACACGCGTCGCAGCACCTGGAAGGCGCGTTCGCCGCTGATCCCGAAGCGTTCCATCAGGATTCCCTCGGCCTGGCCGATGCTGGTCCGGTTGACCAGGGCCGTGTTCAGCCCCTCGATCTCCTGGGCTGCCGCGAAGGCGACGGCGACATGGACGGCCAGAGCCTGGCCTACGGCCTGGTCGGAATCGTCAGCGAAGGCGTTGGCGTTGACGGAGTACATGTTCAGCGCTCCGAGAGTCTGCTGGTTGGCGAACAACCGGATACACATCATGCTTCTCGCGCCTAGATCGGCCACCACTCGGGGGCCCCACGTCGGCCAACGCTCCTCCTGTGCCAAGTCGGCGCTGATGACCACCTCCTGCTCCCACACAGCATCCATGCAGGGGCCCTCGCCGAGCTCATACTGCAGAGCGTCGCCTCGCTTGGGCAGGTGGCCGGTGGAGACCGGGGTCTCCAGAGCGGTTCCGCGGCGCACGAGGGTGATCGCGCAGTCGTCGCAGCCCTCAATCAGCTCGACTGCGAAGTGAACCGACTTCTCCAGGGTGCGCTCGACATTCTCCGAGCCCAGGTCGCGTGCCGCCGCGGCCAGCAGGGCGGACAGGTTCTGCTCAGGCATGCCAGCGATACTGCCACACGGGTTTACTCCGTAAGGCGCACAGCCTCCGTGCTGGCCATGGGGTGCTCACCAGCCTGATGGCGCCACGGCCAGCCGGTAGCCGCGCTTGACCACGGTCTGCACGGAGCGGGTGCCGAGCGCGGCGCGCAGTCGGGCGACGGCCATCTCGACCGCATGTTCGGAGCCGGCCGTGCCGCTGGGCAGCATGGCCAGGAGCGCGCGCCGCGAGATCACGGTGCCGGGATTGGCCACCAGGGTCTGCAGGACTGCCGCGGGCGCAGGGGAGAGCCGAACCTCCACCCCGTCCACCAGAACATCCTCGCCGTGCAGGAGCAGGAGCTGACCGTCGGCGAGCTTCAGTGACAGGCCGTCGCGGCGGGAGGGGAGCTCGGTCTCGAGCTGGTTGACCATCGCGGCCAGTCGGGACCGATCGGGGAAGACGGTGGGCACGCCCCAGAGCTCGAAGGCGGCGGCGGTCACCGGTCCTACGCACGAGGCGACCACGTCGGCCTGGAAGGCGGTGATCACGTCATCGCGGCGGCCGGTGGGGCCGGTGGCGTCCATCAGCGCGGCCACGGCCGGGGCGGAGGTGAAGGTGACCGCGTCCAGCTGCCGGTCGGCGATCAGGTCGATCATCTTGAACAACGGCTCGGGGTCGTCCGCGCCGGCTACCCGGTAGACCGTCACCACGGTCACGTCTGCCCCACGGCGCCGCAGCGCGTGCGCCACCATCGACAGGGACTGCCCGTGCTCCTGCACGATGATCCGCATCCCCGACAGCTCGCGCCCCCGCAGGTGCTGCAGGATGTCCTCGAAGCACTCCGACTCGGGCGCCCACAGCTCTCGCAGCCCGCGGCGGCGCAGGGCGCCCACGCTCTTCGGACCACGGGCGAGGATCTCCGCCCGCCCGATCACCGCCACCAGCTCCTCGGCCATGCCCCACGACTCGGCCGCCGCGAACCAGGTCGTCATGCCGATGCCGGTGGTGGCAAGGAACATGTCGATCGGCCGGCTCAGCACCTCGGCCGTCGCTGCGCGCAGCTGAACGTCGTCGACCTGGTTGGGGTCCATCGACAGGGCCGGGGCCCAGCTGACCTCGGCGCCGCGCCGCTCCAGGAGCGTTCGCTGCTCCTCGACCTTCCGCGCCGCGGTGACCCCGACCCGAAACCCGGTAAGCGGTCGTCCGGACTCCGTCACGGGCTCTCCTTCCTCGGACCGACCAGCACCTGACCCTCGAGCACCTGTACGTCGAACGCCGGGACCCGGACGGCCGCGTCGTCGAGGCACTGTCCCGAGCGCAGGTCGAAGGCCTGCTTGTGCATCGGCGACGCCACGAACGGGATGTTCCCGCGCGTTCCGACGATGCCACGCGACAGCACCGATGCCCTGGAGCAAGGGTCGTAGTCGGAGATTGCGTAGACGTTTCCGTCGTGGGTCCGGAAGATGGCGATCGCGTCGCCGTCCACCAGCGCGCACACCCCACCCTCGACGTCGATGTCGGCGACCGGACAGACCGTCGTGTAGGTCGCGGGCTCGGTCGAACCGGGCGTCCCCATCATGGCGTCCGCACCGGGATCGTCGCACCGAGCGTCACCGGACCGCAGGAGTCGGCCGGCGCCACCTGCCCGCGTTCGTCCCGGAACGAGATGTTCGGGTCCGGGACCCCGGGTGCGTTCACGAAGGTGACGAAGCGCGACAGCTTGTCCGGGTCCTCCAGGGTCGCCTTCCACTCGTCGAAGTAGCCGGCCACCTGCACCGCCATGGCCGCCTCCAGCTCTGCGCCGAGCCCCGGGGCGTCATCGACGACCACCGCGCGGACCCGGTCGAGCCCGCCGTCGAGGGAGTCGACCCAGGGCGCGGTGCGCTGCAGCCGGTCGGCGGTGCGGATGTAGTACATGAGGAACCGGTCGAGGTAGCGGACCAGCGTCTCGGTGTCGAGGTCCCCGGCCAGCAGTCGGGCGTGCGCAGGGTTCGCGCCGCCGTTGCCGGCGACGTAGAGGTTCCAGCCCTTCTCGGTCGCGATCACCCCGAAGTCCTTGGCGCGCGCCTCGGCGCACTCACGGGCGCAGCCGCTGACGCCACCCTTGAGCTTGTGCGGCGACCGCAGCCCGCGGTAGCGCTCCTCGAGCATGATGGCGAGGCTGGTGGAGTCCTGGACGCCGTAGCGGCACCAGGTCGAGCCGACGCAGGACTTCACGGTCCGCAGCGCCTTGCCGTAGGCGTGGCCGGACTCGAAACCGGCGTCGACCAGCCTGCTCCAGATCAATGGCAGCTCCTCCAGCCGGGCGCCGAACAGGTCGATCCGCTGACCGCCGGTGATCTTCGTGTAGAGCCCGAAGTCGCGGGCCACCTCGCCGATCACGATCAGCTTCTCCGGCGTGATCTCCCCGCCGGGGATCCGCGGGACGACCGAGTAGGTGCCGTTGCGCTGGATGTTGGCGAGGTAGGCGTCGTTGGTGTCCTGCAGGGTCCGGTTCGGGCCCTCCAGCACGTGTGCGTTCAGCTGGCTGGCCAGGATCGAGGCCACGGTCGGCTTGCAGACGTCGCAGCCGCGGCCGGTGCCGTGAGCGGCGACGATGTCGTCGAAGCGGGTGTAGCCGTGCACGGCTACGACGTCGAACAGCTCCTGCCGGGTCATCGGGAAGTGCTCGCACAGGCTGCGGTCGACCACCCTGCCCTGGTCCGCGAAGAACTCCTCGACGATCCGCCTGACCACCGGCTTGCAGGACCCGCAGGTGCTGCCGGCCTTCGAGCAGGCGGTGACGCAGGCGGTGTCCGCGCAGCCACCGTCGGCGGCAGCCACGATCTGGGCCTTGCTGACGTTGTTGCAGGAGCAGATGACCGCCTCGTCCGGCAGTCCGACCTCGGCACCGCCGCGACCGACCGGGAGGATCAGCTCCTCGGGGTTGTCCGGCAGGTCGATGCCGCTGGCCACCATCGGCCGCAGCACGCCGTATGAGGTCGCGTCCCCGACCAGGACTCCACCGAGCAGCCGGCGGCCGTCGCTGGAGACCACCAGCTTCTTGTAGACACCGGCGACGGCGTCCGCGAACACCAGCTCCAGGGCCCCCGGGGTGGCGGCGTGCGCGTCGCCGAAGGACGCCACGTCCACACCGAGCAGCTTGAGCTTGGTGGACATGTCCGCTCCGGTGAAGGCTCCCGCTCCGCCGAGCAGGGCGTCGGCGACGACCTCGGCCATCGCGTAGCCGGGGGCGACCAGGCCGTACATCCGGCCGCCCGGTGCCGCGCACTCCCCGATCGCCCACACGTGGGGGTCGGAGGTGCGGCAG
>JAICWH010000022.1 GCA_025934895.1 Nocardioidaceae bacterium
CCGGTCATCGCGAGGTCCTCCGTGCGGGCTTCCATGGCCTGCTGGTAGAGGCGTCCGGCGCGGTACGACGAGCGCACCAGTGGCCCGGACAGCACGCCGGCGAAGCCGATCTCGGTGGCCTCGTCCTGGAGCTCGACGAACTCCTCCGGCCGGACCCACCGCTCGACCGGATGGTGTCGCAGGGAGGGCCGCAGGTACTGGGTGATGGTGACCAGCTCGCAGCCGGCCACGTGCAGGTCGACCAGCGCCTGGGAGACCTCCTCGCGGGTCTCCCCCATCCCCAGGATCAGGTTCGACTTGGTGACCAGGCCGAACTCGCGGGCCGCAGTCAGCACGCCGAGCGACCGGTCGTAACGGAACGCCGGCCGGATCCGCTTGAAGATCCGGGGCACCGTCTCCACGTTGTGCGCCAGCACCTCGGGGCGGGACTCGAACACCTCGCCCAGCAGGTCCGGCTCCCCGTTGAAGTCGGGGATCAGGTTCTCCACGCCGGTCCCCGGGTTCAGCTCGTGGATCGCCCGCACCGTCTCCGCGTAGAGCCAGGCGCCGCCGTCGGGCAGGTCGTCGCGGGCCACCCCGGTGATCGTGGCGTAGCGCAGCGCCATCGTCCGCACGCTCTCGGCCACCCGCCGCGGCTCGTCACGGTCCAGCGGCTCGGGCCGGCCGGTGTCGATCTGGCAGAAGTCGCAGCGCCGGGTGCACTGGTCACCTCCGATCAGGAACGTCGCCTCCCGGTCCTCCCAGCACTCGAAGATGTTCGGGCAGCCCGCCTCCTGGCACACCGTGTGCAGCCCCTCGGACTTCACCAGCCCCTGCAGCTCGCGATACTGCGGCCCCATCCTCGCCCGGGTCTTGATCCACTCCGGCTTCTTCTCGATCGGCGTCGCAGCGTTGCGAACCTCCAGACGGAGCAGCCTGCGGCCCTCCGGAGCCGGCGCCGACGGCGCGCTCGACGAGGGCTGGGTGGGGGCTTGAGTCACGGGGGCCACTCTACGCGGCGGCCCAGGGACGGCCCAACCGGTTGGGAGGCTCAGCGCGACGGTGTGACAAGGGTGATCCGGCGGCCGGGGTCGGGTTTGGCGGGGTAGTCCGGCGTCCTGTCGTAGGGCTCCCACGCGAGCAGCTCTCGCAGATGTCGTTCGGCGACCGGGGCCACCTCCTCGACCGTCACGTCGCGGCCCAGCTCGGCCGACAGACTGGTCACCCCGGCGTCAGTGATGCCGCAGGGCACGAAGCGGTCGTACCACGCGAGGTCGACGTCGCAGTTGAGCGCGAACCCGTGCATCGTCACCCCGTGGCTGACCCGGATCCCGATGGCTGCCACCTTGCGCTCGGGACGGCCGCCCGGGCGACCGTCCTCGGGGACCCAGACGCCGGTTCGCCCCGGCACGCGCGCGGTGGCCACGCCGAGCTCCGAGCAGATGTGGATCAGGGCCTCCTCCAGGCGCCGGACGTAGTCGACGACGTAGACGTGGCCGGGCAGCCGCACGACCGGGTAGCCGACCAGCTGGCCAGGGCCGTGGAAGGTGATCTTGCCGCCGCGGTCCACGTCGATCACCGGCACGTCGTCGTCGACGGGTCGCTCGTGCGGTTCCGTGCGCTTGCCGGCGGTGAAGACGGGCGGGTGCTCGACCATCAGCACGGTGTCCTCGCCGCCGGCCAGGACAGCCGCGTGCACCTCCCGCTGCAGGTCCCACGCGGCGACGTACTCGACGGCCGACCGGCCGAAGCCCAGGGTCCGGAAGCTCAGGTCAGCCACGCCGACGAGCCTACGCCGAGGTCCTGAGTCGCCCGGTGGCCGGTGCCCCTGCCCCTCGGTCACCCTGCGGCCTGCCCTCCGTGGCGCAAACGTCCTACGCTCGGCTTAGGTCACGTACGCAGCGTAGTAGGCGAAGGAGCCACCCCATGTCGATGTCGTCGTTCGAGCTGTCCTCGGAGCACGAGACCTTCCGCAAGAGCGTCCGGGAGTTCGCGCTCGCCGAGATCGCGCCGCACGCCGCTCGGTGGGACAAGGAGCACCACTTCCCGACCGACGTGGTGGCGCAGATGGGCGAGCTCGGGCTGATGGGCCTGAACGCTCCCGAGGAGTACGGCGGGATGGGCGACGACGGCGACTTCACCTCGCTCTGCGTGGCGATCGAGGAGATCGGCCGCGTCGACCAGTCCATGGGCATCACCCTGGAGGCGGCCGTGGGGCTGGGGATCAACCCGATCCTGACCTTCGGGACCGAGGACCAGAAGCGTCGGTGGCTACCCGACCTGGTCGCGGGGCGCTCGCTCGCCGGCTTCGGGCTCACCGAGCCGGGCGCCGGGTCCGACGCGGGCGCCACCCGCACCAAGGCGGATCTGGTCGACGGACAGTGGATCGTGAACGGCGCCAAGCAGTTCATCACCAACTCCGGGTCCTCGATCACCTCGCTGGTGACGGTGACCGCCCGCACCGGCACGAAGGACGACGGTCGCGCCGAGGTGAGCACGATCATCGTCCCCTCGGGCACACCCGGCTTCACCGCCGAGCCGGCCTACGACAAGCTCGGCTGGCACGCCTCCGACACGCACCCGCTGACCTTCGTCGACGCCTGCGTGCCGGAGGACCATCTGCTCGGCCAGCGCGGCCGCGGCTTCGCCCAGTTCCTCGCCACCCTGGACGACGGCCGGGTGGCCATCGCCGCCCTGGCGGTCGGCTGCGTCCAGGCCTGCCTGGACATGTCGGTCGAGTACGCCGGCCAGCGGACCACCTTCGGCAGGCCGATCGGGGCCAAGCAGGGGGTGGCCTTCCAGGTCGCCGACCTCGAGGTGATGCTGGAGGCGTCACGGATGCTGACCTACAAGGCGGCTGCGATGAAGGACGCCGGGCGCCCGATGAAGGAGTTCAAGCAGGCAGCCGCGATCGCGAAGCTCTACGCCACGGAGTCGGCGGTGAGCGCGACCCGGATCGCCACCCAGATCTTCGGTGGCTACGGCTTCATGGAGGAATACCCGGTGACGCGGTTCTACCGTGACGCCAAGGTGCTCGAGATCGGCGAGGGCACCTCCGAGGTGCAGCGGATGCTGATCGCCAGGGGGCGCGGGCTCCCGGTGGAGTGAGGCCCGGGGGCAGCAGCGAACGCGGCGCCGGAGTGCCGGTCCGGAATAACGACCAAGGTCTCGACGCTGGGTGGGGATGGGCCGCGGACTGTCGCGTTTGCTCGGTGAGGCCGCGAAGATCCTCACCGTGGGTGGCGTGGCGTCCCTGGTGTCGTTGGTGATCTTCAACGGGCTGGTTCCGGGCCCTGCGCCGGTTCGTCATCCTCAGCCCCTCCGGCCTCGAGCGCCGGGCCCTGGCTGCTGCGCAACGTCGCTGACCCTCCCGCTCCGGTGGAGCGCGGCCACAGGCGGTGCCAGGCCACCCCCAGCTCGGCGAACATCTCCCGCAGCACAGGGAGGCTGAGGCCCACGACGTTGTGATGGTCGCCCTCGACGCCGGTCACATAGGGCCCCCCGAGGCCGTCGACGGTGAAGGCGCCGGCCACCTCGAGCGGCTCGCCGGTCGCGACGTAGGCCTCGATCTCCTCGTCGGCGAGCTCCGCGAAGTGCACGGTGGTCTCCACCGCACGCTCCACCGCGGTGCCGGACCCCAGCTCGACGAGGCAGTGACCGGTGTGCAGCACCCCGGAGCCGCCGCGCATCCGCTGCCACCGGCGTACGGCGTCCGCAGCGTCGGCCGGCCTGCCGAGGATCTCACCGTCGAAGGCCAGCACCGAGTCGCAGCCGAGCACCCAGACCCGCAGCGGTGGCTCCTCCGGCCCCGGGTCGGCGCCCAGCTTCTCAACCACGGCGTGCGCCTTGCGGGCGGCCAGCCGGGACACGAGGAGGGCCGGGTCGCTCTCCCGGACCAGCGACTCGTCGACCCCGGAGACGACGACGTCGGGGTGGATGCCGGCTGCTCGTAGGGTCGCCAGCCGGGCGGGGGACGCGGAGGCCAGCACGACACGGCTCACGCGGCGAGACCCTACTGTGCGTACCGGAGCCGGGGCGCGATCGGCCGGAAAGTCGGGGCTCGCACGGTCGCCGGGTTAAGGTCCCTGGGTGAGCACTGTGAACCACGGCGGGTCGGCGTCGATCGCGGCGCCGGAGTACTGGTGGTACCGCGCGCGCGCCGACCTGCTGCAGACCGCCCTCGGCGGCTACGTCGGCGACGCCGCACGGGTGCTCGACGTCGGGAGTGCCGACGGCCCGAGCGTGGGGTGGCTGCACGGCACCGGACGGCACACCGCTCTCGACATCGACCCACGCGGCCTGGGACCCGGAGGGGTCTGCGGCTCGGCCCTGCGGCTGCCGTTCGCGAGCGGCTGCTTCGACGTCGTGGCTGCCTTCGACGTCCTCGAGCACTGCGAGCCGGAGGCCGTCGCCCTGGCCGAGCTGTCGCGGGTCCTCGCCCCGGGCGGGCGGCTGCTCCTGTCTGTGCCGGCCTACCGCTGGGCCTGGAGCGACTTCGACCAGCAGAACGGTCACCACCGGCGCTACACCCGCAGGCGGGCCGCCGCGGCGGTCCGGTCGGCCGGGCTGCAGGTCGAGCGGACGACGTACGCGTTCACCTCCGTGTTCCCCTTCTTCGCCGCGGAGCGGCTCCTGCGCAAGGCCCGCGACCGGGTTTGGCGGCGAGGGGCGAGGGCACCGGCCGACATCGTGAGTCTTCCCGAGGTGCCCGCACTGCTCGAGAGGGTTCTGGTCACACTCACGGAGCTGGACCGGAGCCTGCTGAGGTCGCGCGACCTGCCGTTCGGGTCCTCGGTGCTGCTGGCCGCCTGCAAGCCGGCCTCCCACGCCCTCAGGGGAGGGGCCGATGGCCGGTGAACCGGAGCAGCCGGCCCCCGCACCCCACCTCATCTCCGTGGTGGTCCCGGTGTACGCCGGTGAGCTGACCCTCCCGATGCTGCTCAAGGAGATCCTCGTGCTGACCCAAGAGTTCAGCACGTCGGCGGGCCACCTCGCCAAGATCGTCGAGGTGGTCCTGGTGCACGACCACGGGCCGGACGACTCGGCGCGGGTGATCCGCGAGCTGGCGGCCGAGCACCCCGTCGTACGCCCGGTCTGGTTGAGCCGCAACTACGGCCAGCACGCGGCCACGCTCGCCGGGATGGCGTCCGCGGGTGGCGAGTGGATCGTCACACTCGACGAGGACGGGCAGCACGACCCCGCCGACATCCCGGCCCTCTTGGACCGGGCGATGGAGCAGCAGGCCGGCGTCGTCTACGCCCGGCCGGTCAACGGCCGCCAGCACGGCTGGTTCCGCAACGCCGCCTCGTCTGCCTCCAAGCGGCTCGTCGACCTGCTGGTGGCCGAGGGGAACGTCCGTGCCTATCACAGCTACCGGCTGATGCTCGGCGAGGTCGGGCGGGGCGTCGCGGCGTACGCCGGTGTCGGGGTCTACCTCGACGTCGCGCTGGGTTGGGTGGCGGGCACCGCCGCGACCTGCCCGGTGACGCTGCGCGCCGAAGGCACCAGGCCCTCGGGCTACCGGCTGAGCACCCTCCTCTCGCACTTCTGGCGGCTCGTGCTCACCAGCGGCACCCGGCTGCTGCGGTTGGTCGCCGTCCTCGGCGCCGTGCTGGCGCTCCTGGGTCTCGCCTTCGCGGTCTTCCTGGTCCTCAACAAGCTGTTCGGAGGCGCGATCCAGCCCGGGTGGACCTCGGTGATGGTCGTGGTGCTCGTCGGCACCGGCGCCATGATGCTGACCCTCGGGATCATGGCCGAGTACCTCGGCGTCGCCGTCGACATGGCGATGGGCAAGCCGCTGTACCTGATCTCCGCCGACCCGCTCGCCGGTCCGCTCGGACGCCCACCTGCCGGACGGCGCCGATGAGCACGCCAGCGGGACCCCCGACCTGGGTGCTGGGCGCACGCGGCCTGCTCGGCAGCCACGTCGTCGCCTCGCTGCGTCGCCAGCCGGGTGCGGTGCTCACCACCCCGGTGCCCTGGGGCGCCGGGGCGCGCACCCGCGCAGCCCTCACCGACGGAGTACGGCGGCTGGAGGCGGCGGCCCGCGGGGGACCCTGGCAGGTCGCCTGGTGCGCGGGTGCCGGGGTGGTGGCGACCACGGCGGAGGCCATGGAGGAGGAGCAGGCATCGCTGCAGTGGCTGCTCCAGGAGATCGCGGACCGGCCACCGCTGGCCGGCCGCGGCTCGATGTTCCTGGCGTCGTCGGCCGGCGGCGTCTACGCCGGCTCCCCCCAGCCCCCGCCCTTCACCGAGACGTCCACCACGGGCGCCCTGGTCGCCTACGGTCGGGCCAAGCTGGACATGGAGGAGGAGGTCGCGCGGTTCGCCGACGCGACGGGTACAGCGGCGCTCGTCGGTCGGATCGCCAACCTCTACGGCCCGGGCCAGAACCTCAGCAAGCCCCAGGGCCTGGTCTCGCAGCTCAGCCGGGCCCACCTGACCGGGCAGCCGGTCCCGATCTACGTGTCGCTGGACACGATGCGGGACTACGTCTACGCCGCGGACGTCGGTGACCTCGTCGCGACGGGCCTGCACGCGTTGCGGTCCCGGGTGGCGCGCCAGCCGACCGCCGTCGTGGTCAAGGTGATCGCCACCGGAGCCAGCCTGACCATCGGGTCGCTGATCGCCCACTCGACCCGGCACCACCGGGCCCGCCCGCGGGTCCTCGTCAAGGCGCCCGACGAGCGGTCGGGACAGATCCGGGACCTGCGGCTGCGCTCGGAGGTGTGGCCCGCGCTCGACAGCCATCTGCGCACCCCGCTGCTGGTGGGGATGGCCCGCACCGCCGCGGACGTGGCTGCCCAGCTCAGGTCGAGTCGGTGACCTCGAGGCGTCCCCCTGCCGTCTCGCGCTGGGCGCTCGCCGTCGTTCCCACCGTGCTGCTCCCGCTCCTGCTGCTGGTGGTGCGCAACCACCGCTACCTGTTCTACGGCGACACCCAGGCGGCGTACCTGGGGTGGCAGTACCATCTCGGCGAGCAGCTGAGGCTGGGCCACTGGCCGCTGCTTGACCCGCACGCGTGGCAGGCCGGGAACTTCGTCGCCGAGGGGCAGGCGGGGCTGTACAGCCCCCTGACGATGACGGTCGGGCTGCTCTCCACGGTGGTCGGCAACGTGCTGGTGTTCACCGCTCTGACCAAGATCGTGCTCGCCTGTGCCGGCTCGCTCGGGGTCTACGCGCTGGCGCGCTCCTACGGTGCCGCCGGCCCGCTCGCCTACGTCGCGGCCGTCGCGGCCCCGCTCGGCGGGATGACGCAGTACCTCGACCTGCCCACCTGGCTCGCCGGCCTGACCATCTGGGCGCTGCTGCCGTGGGCGTGGTGGGCCCTGCGCAGGATGATGCGCGCGGAGCGGGCCGGCCCTTTCCCGGCCCTCGCGCTGGGCTACCTGCTGGTCACGGTGGGCTACGTCTACGGCACCATCATGCTGATCGTCGTACTGGGCGCCTGCCTGCTGGACTGCGCGCTCACCCGGAACCGGCGCGGGGCGCTGCGGGTGTTCGGTGTCGGGGTGCTGTGCGGGCTGGTCGCCGTCGCGGTGTACCTTCCCGGTGTCCTCACGTCCCCGGTGACCATCCGCGGGTCCGGCATCGCGCTGAGGGGCAAGTTCGACTCCGACCCGGTCGCGCTGTTCACCTCGCTCCTGCCGACCACGGCCGTGCCGGGAACGACGTTGCACGTGCTGCCCTACGACTACGCCGTGTGGTTCCTGCCCGTGCTGCTCTGGCTGGACCCGGCTCGGCTGCGCCGGGGATGGCGCCCGGTCGCCGGCCTGGTGACGGTGACGGTCCTGGTCGCCCTCGAGGTGGTGGGCCCGGCGCAAGTCGGGCCGCTGCGGTGGCCGCTGCGCCTGCAGCCCTTCCTGGTGATGGGCCTGGTGGTGCTGTGTGCCGTCTGCCTGAGCCGGTACGCCGTCCGTCGGCCCTCGCGGGACAGGCTGCTGGCGAGCCTCCTCTGGGTGGCGCTGGCCGGTGTCCTCGCCCTCGCCCGGTTCTTCGCGGGGGCCACCGAAATCGCGGTGGGAGCGGTCCTCGTCGCAGCGGGGCTGGCCGCGCTGTGGCTGGTGGCACGGCTCCCGGGCCGGCGGGCCGAGGCGGGGGCCGCGGTCGCCGTGGCGTTCACGCTCGGGCTGACGGTGCTGCAGCACGCCTACTTCCCCGTGCCGCCGTCCCCGGAGCGGCACCTTCCCGCCCACGCCGCGGACTACCGCACGCAGCTGCGCACGGCGCGAGGCGACGTGATGGTGCTCGGCAACGTCGCGTCCCTCGTGCAGTCGGATCCCTCGTCGGTCTCCGACCTGCTGGACGGGTCGGCGTGGTACCTCAACCCGCACCGGGTCCAGAACACCTACACCACGATCGGCTTCCGCCGGTTCCGGGACCGCTACCCCTACGAGTACGACGGCTCCGTGCACACCGGGGTGCTCGACACGCTGTTCACCCGGGAGCCGACGACCGGGCGCCTGCGGGTCGACCTGCTCTCGGTCAGTACCCTGGTGCTGGTCCGCGCCGACTTCCCGGCTCGTCGCCTGGGCCGGCCACCGCCGGGATGGCGGGTCACCGCCGCGACGCGGTACGCGGTCACGTGGGTGCGGCAGCGACCCGTCCCCGCCGCCGGCGCTCCGGTGTGGACCTCGGCCGGGACATCGGTCTCGCCGGTCTCCGTGAGCGACCGAGCCACCCGCTTCGCCGTCCACTCCGTCCCCCCGCGCGGCGGCCGGGTGGTGCTCGGTGCGCTCGCGTGGCCGGGTTACCGGACCGACACGGGATCGCTGGGTGCCCCGGTCGACGGCTACCTGGTGAGCGTCGATCTACCCGCCGACGCCTCCGGCAGGACGGTCACCGTGCGGTTCTCGCCACCGGGGTGGCCGGTCGAGGTTGCGGCCTGGTGGCTGGCCTTCGCCGTTGGGTTGGGGTGGTGCGTGCTGGCGGGTCGCCCGCCGATTACCAGGGGATGCAGGATGTTTGGCGCTCCCCATCGGCCGTGACCCGTGGGGAGCGCCAAGGTGCCTGCATCCCCTGGTAATCGGCAGCCGGCCCGGTCACCACCCCGGCAGCCCGCTGGCCCGCCAGGCCCCAGGTCCCGGCACCGGAGACACGCCGTGCACCAGCCGCCGCGGGGCGGCCCACTCCGGTACGACGCGGGGACCGGGCCGTGCGTCAGCGGCGGATCTGGCGGCCACCGCCTGGAGCGCGGCGACCAGCGCGGCCACCTCCTCCGTCGAGGCGTCCCCTCGGATGACGAGCATCGGGGGAGGAGCGCCGTCGTCCGGCCCGGTCACAGGGGGATGTTCCCGTGCTTCTTGGGCGGCAGCGTCTCGCGCTTGGACCTCAGCAGCCGCAGCGCCCGGACGATCTCCCCGCGGGTCTCGTGGGGGTAGATCACCGCGTCCACGTAGCCGCGCTCGGCGGCGAGGTAGGGGTTGGCGAGGTGGTCCTCGTACTCCTGCACCAGCTCGGCACGCCGGGCCTCCCGGTCCTCGGCGCCCGCGAGCTCCGAGCGGTAGAGGATGTTGACGGCGCCTTGGGCGCCCATCACGGCGATCTGCGCGGTGGGCCAGGCGAGGTTCATGTCCGCCCCGAGGTGCTTGGAGCCCATCACGTCGTACGCGCCGCCGTACGCCTTGCGGGTGATGGTGGTGACCAGCGGGACCGTGGCCTCGGCGTAGGCGTAGATGAGCTTGGCGCCGCGCCGGATGATGCCGTTCCACTCCTGGTCGGTGCCGGGCAGGAAGCCGGGCACGTCGACGAAGGTGAGCACCGCGATGTTGAACGCGTCGCAGGTGCGCACGAACCGCGCCGCCTTCTCGGAGGCGTCGATGTCCAGGGTGCCCGCGAGCTGCAGCGGCTGGTTGGCGACGATCCCGACCGAGCGTCCCTCGACCCGTCCGAAGCCCACCACGATGTTCGGTGCGAACAGCGGCTGCACCTCGAGGAACTCGTTGTCGTCGAGGACGGCCTCGATGACGGTGTGCATGTCGTAGGGCTGGTTCGGCGAGTCCGGCACGAGAGCGTCGAGAGCCTCGTCGTCCTCGTTCGTCTCGAGGTCGCTCGCGTCGAGCTCGGAGCCGGGGTGTACGGGCGGCTCGTCGAGGTTGTTCTGCGGCAGGTAGGAGAGCAGCGCCTTCACGTAGTCGATCGCGTCGGACTCGTCGCCGGCCAGGTAGTGCGCGTTCCCGGAGCGGGTGTTCTGCGACCGGGCGCCGCCCAGGTCCTCCATCGAGACGTCCTCGCCGGTGACGGTCTTGATCACGTCCGGACCGGTGATGAACATGTGCGATGTCTGGTCGACCATCACCGTGAAGTCGGTGATCGCGGGGGAGTAGACCGCGCCGCCGGCACACGGGCCCATCACCAGGGAGATCTGCGGTACGACGCCGGAGGCGTGCACGTTGCGCCGGAAGATCTCGCCGTAGAGCCCGAGCGAGACGACCCCCTCCTGGATCCGCGCGCCGCCGGAGTCGTTGATGCCGACCACCGGACAGCCGGTCTTCATGGCCAGGTCCATCACCTTGACGATCTTCTCGCCGAACACCTGCCCCAGCGACCCGCCGAAGACCGTGAAGTCCTGGGCGAACACGCACACCTGACGACCCTCCACGGTGCCGTAACCGGTGACCACCCCGTCGCCGTAGGGCCGGTCCCGCTCCATCCCGAACGCCGTCGACCGGTGCCGGGCGAGCTCGTCGAGCTCCACGAACGACCCCTCGTCGACCAGCTCGAGGACCCGTTCGCGGGCGGTCTTCTTGCCCCTCGCGTGCTGCTTCTCGATGGCCCGCTCGGACCCGGCGTTCACGGCCGCGTCGAGCCGGCGTTCGAGGTCGGCGACCTTGCCCGCGGTGCTGTGGATGTCGATCCGGGGCTCCTCCTCCGCCGGCAGGTCCCCCTCACCCGCCGGGGTCTCCGACGCTGCTGCTTCACTCACGGTGGCTCGCCTCCTGCACGGTCGCTTCCTGGGCCCGGCTGCGTCAATCTAGTGCCTGTGCCCGCCCAGCGACCCGCCCGCCCGCCCGTCGACGCCACGGCCCCGGTGCCCGGGTGGCGGCTCGAGGTGCTGCCCACGTCGCCGTCCACCAACGAGCACGTCAGGCTTCGTGCCCTCCACGGCGAGCCGCCCGGACTGGTCGTGGTCGCCGAGCACCAGACCTCCGGGCGCGGCCGGCTGGACCGCTCCTGGGTCACCCCGCCCCGCGCGGCGCTGACGTTCTCCCTCATGGTCGCCCCCGAGGGCGTGCCACTGGCCCGGTGGTCCTGGCTGCCGCTGCTCAGCGGCCTCGCGGTGGTCGAAGGCGTACGCCGCGCCGCCGGCCTGGCCACCACCCTCAAGTGGCCCAACGACGTGCTGGTCGGCGACGACAAGGTCGCCGGGATCCTCGTCGAGCGGGTGGAGCGACCGGCCGGGGCCATCGCCGTCGTAGGTGTCGGCATCAACGTGTCCTCGACCCGCGAGGAGCTGCCGGTCCCGACGGCCACCTCGCTGGAGCTGGCCGGTGCGACCTCAGTGGACCGGACGGCGCTGCTGGTCGGCACGCTCGGGGCCTTCAGCCGCCTGTACGACGGATGGCTCGGCGCCGCGGGACGAGGACTGCGCCCGTCGTACGTCGCCGCCTGCTCGACCCTCGGCAGGCGCGTGCGCGTGGAGCTGCCCACCGGGGGATCGCTGACCGGGCAGGCGGTCGGGATCGACGACAGCGGGCGGCTCGAGGTGGACGACGGCAGCGGGGTGCGGGTCCTCGGAGCGGGGGACGTCGTCCACGTGAGCCCGGTCTGAGTCGACCCGGTGGGGGGTGTCGCGTGGCATGATGCGGCGGTGGCGATCTCCGGGAGGCTGCTCAGCGGAGGGGAGCACGTCGTGGTCTCGCTGCGCACGCGCGGCAAGGCCCGGCTGGTGCCCGCGGCGCAGCGACCTGCTGGACAGCCACGACGGCCGTGGGGAGCGCAGGGACGATGACCGGACCTGAGCAGGGCTTCACCCGCCAGGACCTCGAGAAGGCGATCCTCGGCGACTCGCCGCAGCTGACCAGCGACGCGGTGGCGGAGGCGGCCGGAGTGCCCCTGGAGCAGGCACGTCGTCTGTGGCGGGCGCTGGGCTTCCCCGAGGCGGGCGACGCCGCGGCGTTCACCGACAGCGACCGGGTCGCGCTCGCCACCATCGTGCGGGCCGTCGACATCGGTGCCATCGACTTCGACACCGCCGTCCGGCTGACTCGGGCGGTCGGCCAGACGATGGCCCGGCTGGCCGACTGGCAGGTGGCCACGCTGTCCGCGCGCGTCGAACAGCTCGAGGCCGGCCCGGAGGCCACCGGCAGCCGGATCGGCAGTGCGCTCCGGCTGACCGAGCAGGTGGGCATCCCCTTCGAGGAGCTGTTGGTCTACTGCTGGCGGCGGCACCTCGCGCAGGCCGTTGCCCGGGTGGAGGCGCTCGGCGCCAGCGAGTCCGACCTGCACACCACCCAGGTCACCGTCGGGTTCGCGGACATCGTGCGCTTCACCGCGCTGTCCAACGAGCTCGACGAGGACCGGATCGGCGACCTCGTGGAGATCTTCGAGTCGCGCTGTGCCGACGTGGTCGCGGCCAGCTCCGGGCGGGTGATCAAGACGCTCGGGGACTCGGTGCTGTTCGTCTGCGAGGATCCGGCCCGCGCGATGGACATCGCGCTGAGCATCATCGATGTCATCGGGCACGACATCCGGCTGCCCGACGTACGCATCGGCCTGGCGACCGGGTCGGTGATCATGCAGCTCGGCGACGTGTTCGGGCCGCCGGTGAACATGGCCGCCCGGTTGACGGGGGTGGCGCGCCGCAACCGGGTGATCACCGACCGCACCACCGCCGACCTGCTCCCGGTCGGACAGTTCCACTCCCGGTTGTTGCCGGCCCGTCCGCTGCGAGGCTTCGGGGTCGTCGAGCCGGTCGCCGTACGCCGGCACTGAGTGGGGATCGGTGCCACACTGCGTCGCGGCTGGCACGGGGGTCGCTCCGCGCCACAATGACTAACCACGGCGTAGTCATTGTGGGCTAATCTCGGGGAAGGGCTCCCGCTGTCCAAAATGTCTCATTACGATCGAGCCATGATCAGTGTGCAAGGGGTGGAGCTGGACGCCGACGCGCGGCGGGTCTGGCGCGACGGCATCGAGATTCGGATGTCCAACAAGGAGTTCGACCTGCTGCATGCGCTGATCAGCCGGGCGGGCGAGATCGTGACGCGCGAGGAGCTGATGCGCGACGTCTGGCAGACCAACTTCTGGACCTCGGCGAAGACCATCGACGTGCACCTCGGCTGGGTTCGCAAGAAGCTCGGCGACGACACCCGCCGACCGATGCTCATCTCCACCGTTCGGGGACGTGGGCTGCGCTTCGAGGAGTCGGCTCCTGTCTACGCAGAGCTGCCCGAGGAGGTCCAGTCCGCGTCCTGACGTTCTCCTGGCCCGGGGTGCTGGTTACGCTCGGTCGGTGACCGCCCTCGCCCCCGTGCCCGATTTCGCGCCCGCGCCGGTGGGCGCGGCGACCCTGGCGGTCATCGGTGGAGGCCAGCTCGCCAGGATGATGGCGCAGGCTGCTGTGGGGCTCGGCGTGCCGATCCGGCTGCTGGCCGAGGGGCCCGACGTGGCCGCGGCCCAGGTCGTCCCACGGACCGTGGTCGGCGACTACCGCGACCTCGACACCCTGCGCGCCGTCGCCCAGGGATGCGCCGCGGTCACGTTCGACCACGAGCACGTCCCGACCGAGCACCTGCGCGCCCTGGCCCGGGAGGGGCACCCCTGCCACCCGGGACCCGACGCCCTGGTGCACGCCCAGGACAAGGGGGTGATGCGGGCCCGGCTCGACGAGCTCGACGTGCCCAGCCCCCGCCACCGCCTGGTCGCCAGCCCCGCCGACGTGGGCGACTTCGCGGCGTCGGTGGACGGGTTCCCGGTGGTGCTCAAGACCACCCGTGGCGGCTACGACGGCAAGGGGGTGTGGGTGGCTCACTCCGAGCCGGCGTGCGTGGCGGCCTTCGAGGCAGCCGCAGCGGCCGGCGTCGGGATCCTCGCCGAGGAGCGGGTCGACTTCCGGCGTGAGCTCGCCGCACTGGTGGCCCGCTCGCCTTCGGGCCAGGTGGCGGCCTATCCCGTCGTCGAGTCGGTGCAGGTCGACGGGATCTGCTCCGAGGTCACCGCACCCGCGCCGGACCTCGACCCGTCGCTGGCGGTCGCGGCGCAGCGGATCGCGATGCAGGTGGCCGCGGCACTGGAGGTGACCGGCATCCTCGCGGTCGAGCTCTTCGAGACCCGCGACGGGCGGGTGCTGGTCAACGAGCTCGCGATGCGCCCGCACAACACGGGGCACTGGAGCATCGACGGTGCTGTGACCGGCCAGTTCGAGAACCATCTGCGCGCGGTGCTCGACCTGCCGCTCGGCGCTCCCGACCCCCGGGCCCGGTGGACCGTGATGGTCAACATCCTGGGCGGGGATCACGGCGAGCTGTCGCAGGACCTGTACGCCGGCTACCCGCACGTCTTCGCCCGCGACCCGCGGCTCAAGGTGCACCTCTACGGCAAGTCCGTGGTGCCCGGTCGCAAGGTCGGCCACGTCACGGCGTACGGCGAGGACCTGGCCGACGTACGAGCGCGGGCCCGGCACGCCGCCGGCTGGTTCCGCGGCGACCTGGGCGAGGAGAGCGAGTGAGCTCGACGAGCGGACCGGTCGTCGGGATCGTGATGGGGTCGGACTCCGACTGGCCGACGATGAAGGCCGCGGGAGAGGCGCTCAAGGAGTTCGGCGTGCCGTTCGAGGCCGACGTCGTCTCCGCGCACCGGATGCCCGAGGAGATGCTCGCCTACGGCCGTGCCGCCGCCGCTCGCGGCCTCCGGGTCGTCATCGCCGGCGCCGGAGGAGCCGCGCATCTCCCCGGCATGCTCGCCGCCGTGACGCCGCTGCCGGTGATCGGCGTGCCGGTCGCGCTGCGGCACCTCGACGGGCTCGACTCGCTGCTCTCGATCGTGCAGATGCCGGCCGGCGTCCCGGTCGCGACGGTTGCCGTCGGAAACGCCCGGAACGCCGGGCTGCTCGCCGTACGCATCCTGGCGGCTGGTGACGAGGCGCTGCGGGCGAAGATGGTCGACTTCCAGGCCGCCCTGCGCGACACCGCCCGCGACAAGGGCCGGGTCGTGCGGGGAGAGGTGTCGCCGCGGGTCGGCTGCTGAGGGGGCTGCCCGTTTACCAGGGGATGCAGGGAGTTTGCGGCCGCCAGCCGCTCTCCCCACGGCAGTTGGTGCGGTGTGCGGGACTCCCCACGGCGGTCGGCCCTGATGCCGGCGCTCCCCATGGCGTTTACCGACTCCCCATGGCGTTTACCGACTCCCCATGGCGTTCTGGCACTTCCCATGGGGCGTACGCCATGGGGGGCGCCAAACATCCTGCATCCCCTGGTAAACAGCGGGGCGGGGGCGAGCGCCGCCCCGAGCACCGAGCCCTCCGTCCTCAGCCGGGTGGCTCGAGGCCGGTGTGCTCGGCGGCGAAGGCGAGCAGGTCGGCGGTCTCCCGGGCGATGACAGAGCTGGGCTTGCCGACACCGTGGCCGGTCGAGGTCTCGATCCGCGCGAGGACCGGGGCGTCGGCGGCCTGGGCGTGCTGGAGTGCCGAGGTGAACTTGAAGCTGTGCGCCGGGACGACGCGGTCGTCGTGGTCCCCGGTGAGCACCAGGGTCGCGGGGTACGACGTGCCGGGCACCACGTTGTGCAGCGGCGAGTAGCCGAGCAGCACCTTGAACATGGCGGGGTCCTCCGGGTCCCCGTAGTCGGGCACCCAGGCGGCGCCGATCGTGAACCGGTGGAACCGCAGCATGTCCAGGACCCCGACCGCCGGGAGGGCGACCGCGGCCAGGTCGGGGTGCTGGGTCAGGACCGCGCCCACCAGGAGGCCACCGTTGCTGCCGCCGTGCAGTGCGAGCTGCCGGTGGGTGGTGACGCCCGAGGCGAACAGGTCCTCGGCGACGGCCACGAAGTCGTCGAACACGTTCTGCTTGCGCGCGAGCCGTCCGGCCTCGTGCCAGGCGGTGCCGAACTCGCCGCCCCCGCGGAGGTTGGCGATCACCAGGACCCCCCCGGCGGCCAGCCAGCCGACGAACGCCGGCCGGTAGGACGCGAGCACGGAGACGCCGAAGCCGCCGTAGCCCCACAGCAGGGTGGGCCGCGGGGCGTCGCCGGACAGGTCCGCACGGCGGACCAGGAAGTAGGGCACCTCGGTGCCGTCGGCGCTGGTGGTGCGCCTGCGGTCGATGGACACCGTGGGCGGACGCCAGGACGTGTCACCCGCCGGGGCGAGGTCCAGCTCCTCGAGGACGCCACTGCCGAGGTCGAGCCGGAAGGACACGACGGGCCGGGTGAGCGAGGACATCCCCAGGAACACCTCGGCGTCGCCGACGTCGCCGTGCACGGCGACCAGAGCCCCACCCGGTACGTCGACCTGGCGCGCGTCCCCGGCCAGGGTGCACCGGCTGACCCGGGGCGAGGCGTCGACCAGGTGCACCACGAGCAGCTCGTCGCCGACCGCCTCGACGCGCTCGATGAGGTGCTCGGACTCGGGGACCACGTCGACCAGCTCGAGCGCCCCGGTGGCGGCGAAGGCGTCCAGGTCGAGCCGGACCACGCGGCGCAGCGGTGCTTCGAGGTCGGTGAGGAGGTAGAGGTCGCTGCCGTTGCTGCGCACGAGCTCGAAGCCGGCGCGGGGCTCGTCGACCACCTTCAGGGGAGAGCCGAGCGTCGCGGCCCCGGACGTGGTGTTGACCGGGTAGACCCACAACCGGTTCTTCTCGGAGGTCCCGTCGGTGATACTGACGGCCAGCCAGCACCCGTCGTGGGAGAGCCGGGGGGTGCTGATCAGCTGTGGCTCGTCGGGGAACTCCAGGACGAGCTCGTCGGTCTCCTGCGACTCCCCGACGTAGTGCCGGCACAGCCGCCCGCCGGGCAGCGCACCCGCCTCCGTGCCCACGCCGTCACCGGTGCTGGGGAAGTGCAGGTAGACGTAGGAGGAGTGGTCCGGCAGCCAGGTCGCCTCACTGAACTTCACCTTCGACACCACGTCGTCGACCTCGCGCCCGGAGCCCAGGTCCAGCAGCCGGATGCTGGCCCAGTCGCTCCCGCCGTCGCTGACCAGGTAGGCCAGCCACCGGCCGTCCCGGCTCGCGTGGTAGCCGGCCAGCGAGGACGTCCCGTCCTCGGAGAACGTGTTCGGGTCGATCAGCAGACGGCTGCCGTGGGTCAGCTCCGCGAGCGTGTCCCCCACGAACAGGAGGTCCTGCTGCTGGGTGCCGTCGTTGCGGGTGACGACGTAGCGGCGGCCCACCCTGTCCGGGGTGCCGGAGCGTGGTCGCTCGACCGCCGCCCGCATCGTGTCCAGGAACCACCGGTGGGAGGGGAGCGCGTCCAGGTGGGAACGGGTCAGCCGGTTCTGCTCGGCGACCCAGGCACGCGTCTCCTCGGAGTCGGGGTCCTCGAGCCAGCGGTAGGGGTCGTCGACCTGCCGGCCGTGCAGGGTCTCAGTCGTGCTGTCGCGTCTGGTGGCAGGGAACCTCATCGCTCCCACTCGGTGCGCGGCCACTCGATCTTCGGACAGGTGTCCATCACCATCGGCACCCCCGCCGCCGTCGTGCGCTCGAAGGCCGCCTCGTCGACCACGCCGAGCTGGAACCAGACGCCCTTCGCGCCCACGGCGACCGCCTCGTCGGCGAACTGGCCCGCGGCCTCCGAGCGGCGGAAGACGTCGACCACGTCGATGTCGAACGGCACGTCGGCGAGGGTTGCGTACCCCTGCTCCCCTAGCACCGTGGGCGCGTCCGGGTGGATCGGGACGATGCGCTTGTCGTGGCCCTGGAGGAACTCCGCGATCCGGAACGCGGTGCGGTGCGGGTTGCCGGACAGCCCCACGACGGCCCAGGTCTTGCTCTCCTCGAGCATGCGGCGGATGTTGTCCCTGTCGAGCCACGGTGTCGTTGCCATACGACGGAGATTACAAGCCTCCGCAGCCGCCCCGGCGACGCCGGCCGCGACCGGTCGAGCGGCCGTAGGATCGGCTCATGACCGACTACCCGATGTATGCGCCGTCCGAGGAGCACCTCGCGATCCGGGAGGCGGTCCGGGCCGTCTGCGACGCCAAGGTCGCGCCGTACGCCGCGGAGGTCGACGAGGCGAGCAGCTTCCCCCAGCAGGCCTACGACGCACTGGTGGCAGCCGACTTCGCCGCCCCCCACATCGGCGAGGAGTACGGCGGAGCCGGAGCCGACGCACTCGCCACCTGCATCGTCATCGAGGAGGTGGCCCGGGCCTGTGCGTCCTCCTCGCTGATCCCCGCGGTCAACAAGCTCGGGACGATGCCGGTGATCCTCGCCGGGTCGGAGGACCTGAAGAAGCGGTACCTCTCCCAGGTCGCGGCCGGCGCCGGGATGTTCTCCTACTGCCTCTCGGAGCCGGAGGCCGGCTCCGACGCCGCGGCGATGCGGACCAGGGCGGTCCGCGACGGCGACGACTACGTCCTCAACGGCGTCAAGAGATGGATCACCAACGCCGGGGTGTCGCAGTTCTACACGGTGTTCGCGGTCACCGACCCCGACCGACGCGCCGGCATCTCCGCGTTCGTCGTGGAGAAGGACGACCCGGGTGTCTCCTTCGGCGCGCCGGAGAAGAAGCTCGGCATCAAGGGGTCGCCGACCCGGGAGGTCTACCTCGACAACGTGCGGATCTCGGCCGAGCGGATGATCGGCGAGGAGCACACCGGCTTCGCGACGGCGATGCGGACGCTGGACCACACCCGCGTGACCATCGCCGCTCAGGCGGTGGGCATCGCGCAGGGGGCCCTGGACCACGCGCTCGGCTACGCCAAGGAGCGGCGCCAGTTCGGCAAGCCGATCGCGGACTTCCAGGGACTGCAGTTCATGCTCGCCGACATGGGCATGAAGGTGGAGGCCGCCCGCCAGCTCACCTACGCCGCGGCGGGCCGCTCCCAGCGCAACGACCAGGACCTGACGTTCTTCGGCGCCGCAGCGAAGTGCTTCGCCTCCGACACGGCCATGGCGGTCACCGTGGACGCGGTGCAGGTCCTGGGCGGCTACGGCTACACCCGCGACTATCCGGTGGAGCGGATGCTGCGCGACGCCAAGATCACCCAGATCTACGAGGGCACCAACCAGGTCCAGCGGATCGTGATGGCCCGCCAGCTCCTCGCCGGGATCCAGTCCGACCTCTGACCGGGGCGTCCCACCCTGCGTAGCACCCGACGCCTCGGCCGGCCGGCGATTGCCCGGGCACCGTTCGGGGCAGGAGGAGCCATGGCCGTGCGCACCGTGGGTGTCGAGGAGGAGCTGATGCTCGTCGACCCGGACACCTTCCACCTCGCGCCGGTCGCCGCGTCGGCGGTCCGAGCAGCCCGCGCCACCCGCAGCACCCGCGCCGACGAGGCCGACGTGCAGCCGGAGCTGTTCGACCAGCAGCTCGAGACCGCCACCCCGCCCTGCCGCAGCGCCGAGGATCTGCTCGCCGGCATCCGCTCCGGGCGCCGGACGGCGGAGGAGTCCGCGACGGCGGCAGGGGTCCGCGCCGTGGCGGTGGCGACGCCCGTCCTGCAGGAGGAAGAGCCGGACTTCACCCAGGCGCCCCGCTATCAGAGGATCGGTGCCGACTACGGCGAGCTGGCCCGCCAGGCCCTGGTCTGCGCCACCCACGTGCACGTCGAGGTCGCCGACGAGGACGAGGGCGTGCGGGTGATCGACCGGATCCGCCCGTGGCTGCCGTTGCTGCTCGCGCTGAGCGCCAACTCGCCGTACTGGGAGGGCCGCGACACCGGGCATGCCAGCTGGCGCTCACAGGTGTGGAGCCGGTGGCCCACCGCCGGCAGCGGCCAGCCGTTCGGTGACGTGGCGACCTACCGCTCGGTGGCGTCGTCGATGATCGGCTGGGGCGGCGCGCTCGACACCGGGATGCTGTACTTCGACGTGCGGCTCTCCGAGCAGTTCCCCACCGTCGAGGTGCGGACCGCAGACGTGACCACCGACGTCGAGGACGTGGTCCTGCTCACGCTCCTGACGCGCGCACTGGTCGCCACTGCCGCCGAGGACCAGGAGGCACCGACGTGGCGGGCCGACCTCCTGCGGGTGGCCGGATGGCGCGCCGCCAGGTTCGGTCTGGCCGCCGACCTGGTGCACCCGCACAAGGCTCGGCTCGCGCCGGTCCGCGAGGTCTTCGACGCGGCCGTGCGACACGTCCGACCGGCACTGGAGGAGGCAGGCGACCTGGAGCGGGTGACGGAGTCCTTCGCGCGGCTGAGCGCCCGCGGCACCGGCGCCACCCGGCAGCGCAGCGTCTTCGAGGCGACGGGCGACCTGCGTGCCGTCGTGGCGGACCTCGCCGAGCGCACCGAGGCCTCCTGGTCGGACTGAGCCGCCGCTGCACCCACCGGCGACCCGGTGGACACCGACACGGACGGCCTGATCGCAGCACGGAGAGGCACCCGTCCCTCAGTCCTGCCAGGGGTAGAACGGCGGCATGTCCGTCGTCCGCCCGGTGAACCTCGGCTCGCGCTTCTCCCGGAACGCCGCAACACCCTCCTTGCCGTCGCCGATGCTCGTGAAGAACATCGCCAGCGAGTCGACGCGGTGCGCCTCGAGCGGGTGCCGCTGGGCGCTGTTGCGCCACATCATCTGCCGGGCAAGGGCGGTCGCCACCGGTGAGCGGTTGCGGGTGAAGCGGTGAGCCAGATCACGTGCCGCGTCGAGCAGCTCCCCCGGTGGGTGCACCGAGCGGACCAGGCCGCCCTCGTGGGCCTCGGCGGCGGTCAGGATGTCGGCGGAGTAGACCCACTCCAGAGCGCGGCTGATGCCCACGATCCGCGGCAGGAACCAGGAGGAGCAGGCCTCCGGGACGATCCCGAGCCGTCCGAAAACGAAGCCGATGCGAGCCGCCTCGGAGGCCAGCCGGACGTCCATCGGAAGGGTCATCGTGGCGCCGATGCCGACGGCCGCGCCGTTGATGGCGCCGATCACCGGCTTGCTGCACCGGAACACCGCGAGTGACACCAGGCCGCCGGTGTCCCGCACTCCGGCGAGGATCTCGGGGTCCTCGAGGCGGCTGCGCATGTCGTCGTTCGTGGGTCGCATCGACTCGTCGAGGCCGAAGACGTTGCCGTCCGCGGACAGGTCCATGCCCGCGCAGAAGGCGCGCCCGCGGCCGGTCACCACGACCGCCGCGACGCCGTCGTCCCGGTCGGCGCGCTCGAAGGCGCGCACCAGCTCCTCGGCCATCGTCAGCGTGAACGAGTTGAGCTGGTCGGGACGGTCGAGGGTCAGGGTCAGGATGCGGTCCTCCACCGAGTAGTCCAGGGTGCGGTAGTCACCCACCGACGGGTCAGCCACCGGCCAGCCCGCTCGCCCGGCACAGGTTCCTGGTCACGTCCTGGGTCCGGTCCTCCTTGATCAGCGCGAACAGCTTCTTCGAGCGCACCGGGTCCCAGTGCACGGCGAGGTCGGAGATCGGCACGCCGCAGGTCAGCCCGCTGGTGCCGTTCACCCGGGTCATGGCGTAGGTGAACCGGGCGGTCGAGAGCAGGCTGGTGTCCGTGCCCACCTTCACCGCGTGCGCGCCCGCCATCGCGAGACGGTAGTAGCGCACCGGGTTGACGACCGTCCACGGGGAGGCGGCCTTTGCGCCGACCGCGCTGACCACCTGGCGCTGGTGCTCCGCCCGGGCGATGTCGCCGAGACCCGAGGTGTGCCTCGAGCGGGCGTAGCCGAGCGCGACCCGGCCGTCCACGTCCTGGCAGCCCTTCTTGATGTCGAGGTTCGCGAGCCGGTCCCGCATCGCGTGCTTGGGGCAGATGCGGATGCCGCCGACGGCGTCGACCACGTCGACGAACCCGGCGAACCCGACCTGGACGTAGTCGTCGACGCGGATGCCGGTGTTCGCCTCGATGGTCCGCACCAGCAGCTGCGGGCCGCCGTACGCGTAGGCGGCGTTGATCTTGGTGGTCCCGTGCCCCGGGACCGGAACGATCGAGTCCCGCGGGATCGACATCAGCAGGTCGGGTCCGGCCCCGGTGTGCAGCAGCATGATGGTGTCGGTGCGCTGCCCGGCCGCGCTGCCGGTGCCCAGCCGCCGCTTCTGAGCGGCGCTCAGCCCCTGCCGGCTGTCGCTCCCGACGAGCAGGTACGTCGTGCCCTTCTGTGGCGCCGGACGACCGCCGCTCGGCGTGGCGTCCACCTTGTCCACGGACCGCCAGGCAAGCACGGGTACGACGACCAGGAACACCAGCCACAGCACGACCAGGTAGAGCAGCCAGCGCAGTCGGAAGCGGGGCCGTCTTCTGCCACCGCCGCCGAGGGGACCCCGCCGCGGGGCCTGGGGTGGGGCCTTGGGTGGAGCCTGGTGCGACGGCGGCCCCGGGACCCGGCCGGACGGGGGCGCAGGCACCTGGTAGGGGCCGCCCGAGGATGGCCGGTCGACCACAGGCAGCCGCTGGGTGGGCTCCGGGTCCACGGGGCTGCCGGTCGACGCCGGCCCCCGGGAGCCGTAGAGCCAGTCGAAGTCTGGTCCTTCGCGGCCGTCCGGGTCCTGCGAGGGGCGGTCTGCCATGCGCAGACGCTACCCTGCCGCCCCAGGCCGGCCCGGGCGAGACCTTCGGCGCGCCGCGGCCGGTGTGACTGATGGGGTTGGTGATACTGGACCGTCGCCAGCCAGCAGTCGAAAGGCTCACGCATGCCACCCGCTTCCTCCCCCGGGGTCGGCGCCGACGCAGCCTCCCGCGTCCGGTTCCGTCGCGCAGTGACCCTGCTGGTGATGACGCTCCTGCTGCCCGGCTCCGCACAGCTGGCGGCGGGTCGTCGCGGTGTCGGCAGGCTCGCGGTTCGGGTGGCCCTCGGGGTGCTGGGCGGTCTCGTGCTGCTGGTGGTGTTCGGCCTGGTCTGGCACGGGGTCGTCTACTGGCTGGTCAGCAGCACCCTGGCGCTGACCGTGCTGCGGCTTCTGCTGTGTGCCCTGGCGGTGGGCTGGGCGCTGCTGTTCCTGGATGCCTGGCGGCTCGGGCAGCCGCTGGAGCTGCGGCAGAAGCAGCGGCTGGCGGTGGTGGCACTGAACGGGGTGCTCTGCTTCGCGGTGGCCGGCACGTTGCTGTTCGCCTCGCACATGGTCGCGGTCCAGAAGGGCTTCATCACCGCGATGTTCGGCAACGGAGCGGTCTCCGGGGCGCACGACGGCCGCTACAACGTGCTGCTGCTGGGCGGGGACTCGGGTGCGGACCGGTGGGGGATGCGCCCGGACAGCCTCACGGTGGCCAGCATCGACGCCCGGACCGGCAGGACAGTGCTGTTCGGGCTGCCCCGCAACATGACCGGCTTCCCCTTCCCCCACGGGTCGGTGATGGCAGGGCGGTTCCCCGCGACGTACGACTGCTCGACCTGCGAGCTCAACAGCCTCGCCACCTGGGCCCGGGACCACCAGAGCCTGTTCAAGGGCGATCCGAACCCCGGCGTCGAGGCGACGACCGAGGGCGTCGAGGGCATCACCGGGCTGAAGGTCAACTACTACGCGATGGTCAACCTGCAGGGCTTCCGGGACATGGTCCAGGCGGTCGGTGGGCTCACGCTCAACGTCCGCGACCGGATCCCCATCGGCGGCGTCGGCGGTCCGGTGACCGGCCACCTGGAGCCGGGCGTGCAGCGCCTCAACGGCTTCCAGACGCTGTGGTTCGCCCGGTCCCGGGAGAGCGCCGACGACTACTCGCGGATGGCGCGCCAGAAGTGCGTGATGAACGCCATGCTGCAACAGCTCTCTCCGTCCACCGTGGTGCTCAAGTTCGAGCGGATCGCCCGGGCGAGCGAGAAGCTGGTGACCACCGACCTGCCCGCCTCGGAGCTCGGCAGGTTCGTCGAGCTGGCGATGAAGGCCCGCTCCCAGCCGGTGCGGACGGTCTCGTTCGTCCCGCCGGCGATCAGCACCTCGCATCCCGACGTCGCGAAGATCCGCTCCATGGTCAGGTCGGCTCTCGACCGCTCGGTGGGCAAGGGGCCGAAGGCGCCTGCCGGTGCGGCACACCGCAAGGGGTTCTCCCCGGCCAGGAAGCAGACCGTGGGGGGCTCGGTCGGCAACATGCAGGACGGCTACGCCGCCAACGCCTCGAGCGACCTGTCGAGCGCCTGCTGAGCAACCGGTGCCACCGGCGCCGGCACGGTACGGTGCCCCCCGTGCCTCCACTCGCCGACGTCTGCGCCGTGGTGGTCACCTGGAACCGTCGCCGGCTCCTGGTGGAGGCGCTCGCGGCCCTGGAGGGCCAGACCCTGCCGCCCCGCCGGATCGTGGTCGTCGACAACGCCAGCACCGACGGGACGAGCGAGCTGCTGCGCACCGACTACCGGCACCTCGAGGTGGTCTCGCTGCGCTCCAACACCGGAGGGGCCGGAGGGTTCGCGGCAGGCATCGAGAGGGCGCTGACCTTCGACCCCGAGCTCGTCTGGCTGCTCGACGACGACACCGTCGCGACCCCGACCGCCGCCGAGCGGCTGGTCACCGCCTGGTCGTCGTACGGCGCCGGCGAGCTGCCACGCCCGGCCTTGCTCGCCAGCCGGGTGGTCTGGACCGACGGCCGCGACCACCCGATGAACACCCCACGGGTCAAGCCGGGCGTGTCGTCGGCCGAGCGCGCCGCCGCCGCCGCGGTCGGCGCGGTGCCGATCCGCTCGGCGTCCTTCGTCTCGGTCATGTGCGACGCCTCGGTGGTCCGCGACCGGGGCCTGCCGGTGGCCGACTACTTCTTGTGGAACGACGACTTCGAGTACTCGACCCGGCTGATCCGCTCGCGGGTGGGCCTGGCCGTCCCGGCCAGCGTCGTGGTCCACAAGACCTCGACCTTCGGCTCGACGGATGTGGACCCAGGCGAGCGGTTCGTCCTGGAGGTCCGCAACAAGGTCTGGCTGTTCACCCGCAGCCGTGGCCTCGGGCCGGTCGAGAAGCTGGTCTACGGCGGCTCGACGCTGCGCCGCTGGGCCCGCACCATCGCCCGCTCGCGTGACCGTCGCACGCTGCTCCTCGGTCTCCGCACCGGACTGGCCGCGGGCCTGCGGACCCGTCCTCGGACCAACGGCGAGGTGCTCACCGCCGCCGGCTGGTCGCCGCACGACGGCCACCCCGGCGGTGGGCCCGGTGCCCGCGCGGAGCCGTTCTCGCTGCTGATCGCGGTCTGGCGTGGCGACGACCCCGCGTTCCTGCGTGACGCGTTCGTCTCGAGCGTGCAGGAGCAGACCCGGCGCCCCGCCCAGGTGGTGCTCGTCCAGGACGGTCAGGTGCCCGAGCCGTTGGCGGAGGAGATCGCCCGCCTGGTGGCCACCAGCCCGGTGCCGGTCGACCACGTCGTGATGGCGGACAACCTGGGGCTGGGCCCGGCCTTGGACCGGGGGCTGGCCGCGTGCCACCACGAGATCGTGGCCCGGATGGACGCCGACGACGTCAGCCTCCCGGTCCGCTTCGAGAGGCAGCTGCCGATGATCGAGGCGGGCGCGGACATCGTCGGCAGTGGGCTGCTCGAGTTCGGGTCCTCGGTGGACCAGGTGGTGGGCCGTCGCACGCCTCCGACCGACCCCGACGAGATCCGCCGGGTGATGCGGTTCCGGGACCCGTTCAACCACCCGACGGTGGTCTACCGCCGCAGCGCCGTGCAGGCGGCGGGCGGCTACACCGACATGGCGCTGATGGAGGACTACCTGCTCTTCGCCCGCATGGTGGACAGCGGAGCGCGACCGGCGAACCTCGCCGAGCCGCTGGTCCGCTACCGGGTGGGGGCCGGTGCCTACGCCCGCCGGGGCGGCCGGCAGCTGCTCCGCTCCGAGCTCGCGGTGCAACGCCGCTTCCACGAGCTGGGGATCACCACGCGCCCGCAGTACGTGCGCAACGTGGTCGTCCGCGGGGGGTACCGTCTCGTGCCCGTGGGGCTGCGACGGCTCGCCTATCGCGCCCTGATCGCCAACCGCGGCGGCACCGGCCGATAGACTCCGGTGTTGCCCTGCGGACAGGAGTGGTGAGTGGACGTCGACCTCGTGGTCGTCGGATCCGGTTTCTTCGGACTGACGATCGCTGAACGCTGCGCGAACGAGCTGGGGCTACGCGTCCTGGTGCTCGAGCGCCGGCGGCACATCGGCGGCAACGCCTACAGCGAGGTGGAACCGGAGACCGGCATCGAGGTGCACGTGTACGGCGCGCACCTGTTCCACACCTCCAACGAGCGGGTGTGGGCCTACGCGAACCGCTTCACGTCGTTCACCGACTACCAGCACCGGGTGTTCACCAACTACCAGGGACAGGTCTACTCGTTCCCGCTGAACCTGGGGCTGATCAACCAGTTCTTCGGACGTTCCCATACCCCCGACGAAGCCAGGGCGCTGGTCGCCGAGCAAGCCAGCGAGATCGACACGGCACAGGCGAAGAACCTCGAGGAGAAGGCGATCTCCATGGTCGGCCGCCCGCTCTACGAGGCGTTCGTGAGGGGCTACACCGCCAAGCAGTGGCAGACCGACCCCAAGGAGCTGAGCCCGGACATCATCAGCAGGCTCCCCGTCCGCTACAACTTCACCAACCGGTGGTTCAACGACACCCACGAGGGGCTGCCGGTCGACGGCTACACCGCGTGGCTGACCAGGATGGCCGACCATCCCCGCATCGAGATCCGGCTGGACACCGACTTCCTCGACGTGCGCGAGCAGTACGCCGGCCGGGTTCCGGTCGTCTACACCGGCCCTGTCGACGAGTACTTCGGGCACAGCGAGGGACGGCTGTCCTGGCGCACCGTGGATCTCCAGGCCGAGGTCAGGGACGTCGACGACTTCCAGGGCACGCCGGTGATGAACTACGCCGACGAGGACGTGCCGTGGACCCGGATCCACGAGTTCAAGCACTTCCACCCCGAGCGGACCTACCTTCCGGGCAAGACCGTGGTCGTGCACGAGTACTCCCGGTTCGCCACCGAGCACGACGAGCCCTACTACCCGGTCAACACCGCCGAGGACCGCGCGAGGCTGCTGCGCTACCGGGACCTCGCCAGGCAGGAGCCGATGGTGCTGTTCGGCGGGCGGCTCGGCACCTACAAGTACCTCGACATGCACATGGCGATCGGGTCGGCCCTATCGATGTTCGACAACCAGCTCAGGCCGCACTTCGAGCGCGGCGCCGCGTGGGCCAGCGGCGGGGTCGACGCATGAGCCCGACGACCGTGCGCCGGGTGCTGCAGCGGGTCGTGATGCCCGTCGACCGCGACACCGACGTGCTCCCGCTGTACGTCGACCCCGACCGCCCCCAGCTCGACGTCAACACCGTCGGCATGACCCTGAAGCAGCGCAGCCGCCTCCCACCCGCCCCGCCGAACGCCGACGTGGAGCCCGACCCGCACGCCGTGCTGGACCGCCGTCGCTACCGGATCGGTGAGTCCTCGCGGATCTCGTTCGGCACCTACTTCAACGCCTTCGCGGCCAGCTACTGGAGACAGTGGACGGTCGTGTCCGAGGTGTCCCTGCATGTGCGGATCCGCGGCGAGGGCGCGTCGGTGATCATCTACCGCTCGATGCCGGACGGCCGGTCGCAGCGGGTGGACGACGAGACCGTGCACGGGACGGAGCCGGTCGACCTGCGCTTCGACCTCTCGCTGGCCAGCTTCGCCGACGGCGGGTGGTACTGGTTCGACGTGATCGCCGGCCCCGACCCGGCGGTGCTGGAGCAGGCGAGCTGGGAGGCCGACGTGCCGGCCGACCGGGCGGTCCCGGGCACCGTGACGATCGGCGTCACCACCATGAACCGCCCGGACTTCTGCGCCTCACTGCTGGCCCAGATCGGTGGCGACGACGACGTGCACGGTGTCCTCGACGAGGTGGTTGTCGCCGAGCAGGGCACTCGCAAGGTCCGCGACGCGGAGGGCTTCGCTGCGGCGCAGGAGTCGTTGCGCGGCAAGCTCCGGGTGATCGAGCAGGCCAACCTGGGCGGCTCCGGGGGCTATGCCCGTGCGCAGCTCGAGACGCTCGAGGCCGGCCGGTCGACGTACATGATGTGCATGGACGACGACGTGGTGTGCGAGCCGGAGAGCATCCTGCGCGCGGTGACCTTCGGAGACCTGTGTCGGCGACCCACGATCGTCGGCGGCCACATGTTCAGCCTGTTCGCGAAGTCGCGGCTGCACAGCTTCGGCGAGATCATCAACAGGTATCGCTTCTGGTGGATGTCGCCGCCCACGGTGCAGTCGGACTGGGACTTCGCCGAGCGCAACCTGCGGTCCTCGCGCTGGCTGCACCGGCGGATCGACGTCGACTTCAACGGCTGGTTCATGTGCCTGATCCCCACGGAGGTGCTGCGCCGGGTCGGGCTCAGCCTGCCGTTGTTCATCAAGTGGGACGACTCGGAGTTCGGCGTCCGGGCGGCCGAGAGCGGGTTCCCGACGGTGACGCTGCCGGGTGCCGCGGTGTGGCACGTGCCGTGGACCGACAAGAACGACGCGCTGGACTGGCAGTCCTACTTCCATCAGCGCAACCGGACGGTCGCGGCGCTGCTGCACTCGCCCTACGAGCACGGCGGCCGGGTGTTGCGGGAGAGCTTCAACCACCAGATCAAGCACCTCTTCGCCCTCCAGTACTCCACCGCCGAGCTGCGGCACCTCGCCCTCGAGGACGTGCTCGCGGGACCGGAGCGGCTGCACGCCGACCTGATGACCAAGCTCCCCGAGCTCCAGGCGAAGCGCCGGGCCTACGACGACGCCCGGACCGCGCCGGACCCCGACGCCTTCCCCCCGGTACGTCGCGAGAGGCCGCCCAAGCGGGGTCAGGACCCCACCCTCCCCAAGGGCAAGGTGGGCCAGCTGCTCGCGGCTGCCACCAGCGCCGTACGCCAGGTGAGGCGTCCGCGCCCGCTCTCGGCACAGCATCCCGAGGCTCGGCTGTCCGCGTTGGACGCCAGGTGGTGGATGGTCGCGCAGTTCGACTCGGTCGTCGTCTCGATGCCCGACGGCACCAGCGCGGCGTGGTACCACCGCGACAAGGAGGAGTTCACCGACCTGCTCCGGCGGACCGTCGAGATCCACCAGCGGCTCTACCGGGAGTGGCCGACACTGGCGCGGCGCTATCGCCAGGCCCTGCCCGACATCGTCTCCCCCGAGCAGTGGACCAAGACGTTCGAGGCATCCCAAGCAACCCGGGCAGCTGCTGTCCCGGAGGAGGAGCGGTCGTGACCACGCACCCTGATCCCGTACGCATCGAACCCGTGCTGCAACCGGCGCCCGACCTCGCGCCGCCGTTCTCCAAGGGCGGCCTGATCGAGGTCTTCCGCCGCCGCTACCTGCTCAAGCTGCTGGTGCAGAAGGAGGTTCGCTCCCGCTACCAGGGCTCCCTGCTCGGCGTGATGTGGTCCTACATCCAGCCGATGGTGCGGTTCTGCATGTACTACTTCGTGATCGGGCTGGTGCTGGGCCTGCACAAGTCGTTCCCGAACTTCGCGATCCACATGTTCTCCGCGATCGTCGCGATGCACTTCTTCACGGAGACGTTCTCCTCAGGCACGCGCTCGGTCGTGAAGAACAAGTCCATCGTCCGCAAGATGCCGATGCCGCGTGAGATGTTCCCGGTCGCCTCGGTGATCGTGTCGGCCGTCAACACCTTCCCCCAGCTGGCGATCCTGTTCGTCGCCTCCGTGGTCGCGGGCTGGAGGCCGGACGTGGTCGGCGTGCTGGCCGCCTTCCTCGGGCTCGCGATCGTCACGGTGCTCGGCACCGCGCTCGCGCTGCTGTTCGCCGGTCTCAACGTGTTCTTCCGGGACTTCCAGAACATCGTGTCCACGTTCATGGTGCTGACCACCTGGATCGTGCCGATGATCTACCCGTTCGAGAAGGTCGCCACCAGTGGCCTGGGGCACAACCACGTCTTCTACAGCATCTACATGTCCGACCCGCTGACGATCGCGGTGGTGCTGATGCAACGCGCCTTCTGGATTCCCACGGCGCTCGGCAAGGACGGCTTCCCCGACCAGCTCGGCGATGTCGGCTTCCCCTACCTGCCCCACAACTACATGGAGCTCGGGCTGCTGATGCTGGGCGTCTCCTGCATCATCCTGGTGCTCTGCCAGATGGTGTTCCGGCGCCTCGAGGGCAAGTTCGCGGAGCGCCTGTGATGCGGCAGCGCCCGACGAAGGAGGCCCGGGGATGACGGTCTCGGTCCAGGTGGAGCACGCCACCAAGCAGTTCACCCTGCGCTACCACCGCACGATCAAGCAGATCACGATCGCGGCGATGCGCAGGCAGAAGATCAGCGACACCTTCAAGGCGGTCGACGACGTCTCCTTCACGGTCCAGCAGGGTGAGTCGATCGGGCTGATGGGGCTCAACGGCTCCGGCAAGAGCACGCTGCTCAAGCTGGTCAGCGGGGTGATGAAGCCGGACTCGGGGTCGGTGCTGACCCGGGGCCGGATCGCGGGACTGATCGCCACCGGGGCGGGCTTCCACCCCCAGCTCAGCGGACGCGACAACGTCTACCTCAACGCTGCGATCCTCGGGATGACCGAGGCGGAGACCAAGCGCAAGTTCGACCAGATCGTCGACTTCGCGGACATCGGCAGGTTCCTCGACACCCCGGTGGGGCACTACTCCTCGGGGATGTTCTCCCGCCTCGGGTTCGCGGTGGCCGTGCACACCGAGTCGGACATCTTCCTGGTCGACGAGGTGCTCGCGGTGGGCGACAAGCCGTTCAAGCGCAAGTGCATGGCCCGGATGCAGGAGATCCGTGACGAGGGCCGCACGATGCTCTACGTCAGCCACGCCGCCGCCTCCGTGCGGCAGATGTGCGACCGGGTGCTGGTGCTCGAGAAGGGCGTGCTCGGATTCGACGGGCCGGTCGACGAGGGCATCCGATACCTGCACTACGACGACGCCGACACCGACGAGAAGCCCACTGACGTCGTCGACGACACCGAGGACGAGGTGCTCGGCGCGGACGTCTGATCGGGGACCACCGCCTTGCCGGCAAGGCGAATTACAGGTCTGTTCTTATCGTGAACCACTTGCCGCCGGCTGTGACGGGTGTGACATTTGGGTTTCGTGTGAACACCTGCCCAGGGGAGCGCCTCGCGTATGGCCCAGAACAGAAGCCGGTTCGTGCTCCTGTGTCAGCAGACCCTGGCGTTCGGCGTGGTCGTCGCGATCGCCGCCCCGGCCGCGAACCTGGTGACCCTCGAGATCGTCGCGCCACCGCAGCCCCGGACCGAGGCACGGGCGCAGCCGACCGGAGGTGCCGCCGGCACCGTCTCGGTGGTCGCCTCGCGGCCGGTGCGGCCGCAGGTCAGAAGGGTGCCGCTGCGCGGCGTGAGCAAGGCCGGTCTGCGTGCCCTCGGCGGCCGTGGGGTCGCGGCCGCCCGACTGACGTCCGCGAGCACCGGCCGGTCAGCCGGTGGGTCGGGGGCGGACCGGCTCACGGCGCTGTCCGCGCCGCAGCCCGTGCACGGGCTGGCCACGGTGGGGGTGACCTGGGCGCACGGGGTGCAGGTCCCCGACCGGGCGATCACCATCTCGGTGCGCACCCAGCGCAGCGGGACCTGGTCCGCGTGGACCGGGGTGCCCTACCACGAGGACGAGGGCCCGGACCCCACGAGCGCGGAGGGCGGGGCCGCCGCGCCGGGCACCGACCCTGTCTACGTCGGTGCCGTGGACGACGTACAGGTCAAGGCGCTCACCGACACGGGCACCGCACCCGCCGGGATGAAGCTGTCCCTGGTCGACCCCGGTCGCCAGGTGGCTGCGCGCGCCGAGCAGCCGGCCATCGACACCGGCCGGCTGAGCCTCTCGGCCACGACCTCCACCGAGGCGTCGCGGGCTGCGGCACGGGTCACCGCCAAGCCACGGATCTTCTCGCGGGCCCAGTGGGGAGCCGACGAGCGGATGCGGGAGCGCTCGGCGCTGCACTACGGGGAGGTGCACGGCGGGTTCGTGCACCACACGGTGAACGCGAACGGCTACACCGCCGCCCAGGTCCCGGCGATCATCCGCGGCATCTACGCCTACCACACCCAGTCGCGCGGCTGGTCCGACATCGGCTACAACTTCCTGGTCGACCGCTTCGGGCGGATCTGGGAGGGCCGGTACGGCGGCGTGACCCGTCCCGTCGTGGGCGCGCACACGCTGGGCTACAACGACGACGCGTTCGCGATGTCGGCGATCGGCAACTACGACATCGCCCAGCCGTCCCCGGCGATGGTCGACGCGTTCGGTCGGCTGTTCGCGTGGAAGCTCAGCCTGCACGGCGTGTTCGCATCCTCGCGACGGCAGTGGATCTCCAGGCGCTACCTGCCGGCGATCGACGGCCACCGCGACGTCGGTCAGACCGCCTGCCCCGGGCGTTACCTCTACGCCCAGATCCCGACGATCCGGGCTCGCGCCGCGCGCTACCAGCGCTCCTTCGCGCCTCGGGTCCGGACCACCCGGGTAGCGGGCAGCAGCCGTCCGGTGATCGTCGCCCGCGACCGGCGGACCAGGCAGGTCTGGCTCGTCTCGACCCGGCCGGACGGGACCGCCGGGCGGATCCGCAACACCGGCACCAGGTTCCCGCACGCGAACCTCGTGCTGAACGCGGGGGACTGGGACGGCGACGGGCGCGGCGACCTGATCACCCGCTCGGCCAGGACGGGGCTGCTCAACCTCTACCGGGGCGCCGCGGGCGGACAGCTGCGCGCTCCGGTGCTGATGAGCAGGACCAGCTTCGGGCGCGACCGACTGCTGGCCGCCGTCGGTGACATGACCGGGGACGGGCGCCCGGACCTGATGGGTCAGCCCGTGGGTGGTGCGATGCGGATCTTTCCGGGCAACGGGGCCACGGGCTTTCACGGCGGGTACGTCGCCCACTCGGCGATCAGTGCCATCTCCCAGCTCGGCGTCGGGTTCTACAACGGGGACGGGTCGCCGGACTCTGTGCTGCGGCGCAGTGACGGGACGCTGGTGCTCTACCCGGGCAACGGCCCCGGCGGGCTGACCGGAGGGACGCGGATCGGCTCTGCCGGCCGCAACTACGACTGGGTGGTCTCCGTGGGGGACATCACCGGCGACCGTCGCCCGGATCTGGTGGCTCGGGCAGCGGTGACCCATCGGATGTGGCTGCTGCCCGGGTCGCGGGACGGGTTCGTCTCGCGCCGGTCCTTCCGCACGGGCATGGGCCGGTTCGACCTGTTCGGGTAGACCCCGGACACCGTGCCGCCTGCGGACGCGCCGGGTCGGCGGGTTCCGGGCCTGCGGATGCGCCGGGTCGGCGGGTTCCGGGCCTGCGGACGCGCCGGGTCGGCGGGCGTCAGGCCCGCAGCTCGTCGGTGGCCCGCTCCTGCTGCGCCCGGGCCGCCCAGCGGCCCTCATCGGGGTGCCGGACCCACACCGTGCCGGCGTCCAGCTGCACCGGGGCCAGCAAGGTGGCGGCTCCGGACCGGCCGACGGGGTTGACGTCGGTGACCAACCGACCGCCCGGGGAGACGACCGCCGAGTGCGCGGCCTCGCTGAGCAGCTCGGCCTGGGTCAGTGAGCCGCCCCGGTCGTGCCATGCGGCATCGTCGGGTCCGGGCGGGTCGTCGGCGGCGAAGGCGTCCGGTTGGGCGAGGACCACGGCGCCGTAGTCGGTGACGCCCGTCGGCAGCGCCTCGGTGAAGCGGGCCCCGAGCGGCCACAGGGACAGTGCCAGCACGGGCACCCGGTCGGCCCCCGGGGCGTAGCGCCGCACCGCCTCGGGACCACACACCACCAGGTCGCAGCCCTCGGCCAGACCCGGGTCGTCGGTCACGCTCAGCCCCACGGACCACGCCGCGCCCAGCCACACCGCCCCCAGCCAGTGCGTCGGCAGGTCGAGGAGCACCGCGCCGCCCCGGGTCAGGTCGAGCTCGTCCTGCGCGAGCCCGGCTGTCTTGGCGACCCAGTTGGCGTACGTCGCCACCGACAGCTCCACCCGCTCACCGGTGCTGTCGTCGTAGAAGGTGACGAGCGGCCGGCTCGGTGCCGTCCGCACAAGCGCGGACAGCGCGACAGGGAAGGACAGGGCGCCGGCCCTCGGCTCGGGTGTGGATCTCCCAGGGGTGCGCATGGCGGCATGCTACGGAGTGAGAGGATGCCGCCCATGTCCGAGTCGCTCACCACGGTCCCCGTCAAGGCCGTCATCGTCGCGGGCGGGTTCGGAACCCGGCTGCTGCCGCTGACGACCAACCGCCCCAAGCACCTGCTCGAGGTCGGCGGGGTGCCGTTCCTCGAGCACCAGATCAGCCGGCTCGCGGCGGCGGGGGTCGCACACGTGGTGGTGGCCACCTCCTACCGCGCGGAGCTGTTCGAGCCGGTCCTCGGCGACGGGGGCCGCTGGGGCATCCGGGTGGACTACGTGCAGGAGGCCGCGCCGCTCGGCACCGCCGGTGCGATCCGCAACGTGGCCGCTGCCCTCGGCGACGACCCCGAGGGCGCGGTGGTCGTGCTCAACGGTGACGTGCTGTCCGGTCACGACCTGCCCGCCCAGCTGCGCGACTTCGCGACCCCGCGCGAGGGACGCCCGGTCGACGTGTCCCTGCACCTGGTGGAGGTCGCGGACGCCCGCGCGTTCGGCTGTGTCCCCACCGACGGCTCCGGCCGGGTGACCGGCTTCACCGAGAAGTCCGAGCAGCCGGTGACCAACCAGGTCAACGCCGGCTGCTACGTGTTCCGGCGACGGGTGGTCGACGCGATCCCCGAGGGCCGGGTCGTCTCCGTGGAGCGGGAGACGTTCCCCGCGCTGGTGCGTGAGGGTGCGCTTGTGGTCGGGTACGTCGAGAACGCCTACTGGCGCGACGTGGGGACCCCGACCGCGCTGGTCGCGGCGTCCCGGGACCTCGTCCTGGGGACGGCCACCAGCCCCGCCGTGCCCGCCGGGGACCAACGGGCCCGGATCGACGACGAGGCGATCGTGGACGTGACCGCCCGGGTCGACGGCGGGTCCGTGGTCGCCCGCGACGCCACCGTCGGCAAGGCCGCCGTGGTCACGGGCAGCGTGCTGATGCCGGGCGCCGCCGTCGAAGCCGAGGCGGTGATCGTCGACTCGGTGCTCGGCCCCCGGGCCCGCGTCGGACGGGCCGTCCGCCTCGCGGGGGTGACGGTCGGCGACGACGCCGTCCTCGACCCAGGGGCGGTCCTCGAGCCGGGCCGGCGGGTGGATTGCGGCGCCGTCGTGGCGGCTAGTGGAGCACCGAGCTGAGCCACTCGGCGCCGCCCAGCACCGCGGCGAAGCGCAGCCACCGACCCAGCAGCCCGAGCCCGAGGAAGAGCAGCAGCCCGGTGCGCAGCTGACCGGCCAGAACGGCGACGATGGCGAACGGCGGGAACCCGCTCGAGGCGGAGACGAAGACCAGGAGCCCGGTCAGCACCGGGCGTTGCTGGGTCCGGGTCCGCCACGCGTCCAGACGGGCCCGCGCCTTGGGGGTCTCCACCCTGCGCCGCACCCAGCCCCAGCTCAACGCGTTCGCGCCGAGGTAGTACCACACCAGCTTGCCGACCATCTGACCCAGCGCGGCAGCGAAGGCCAGCGTCCACAGGCCTCCCACGTCGGCCACCGAGCCCCGCACGCCCAGGTAGGCCTCGATGTTGACCAGAGGCACGAGCGCAGACACGAACCCGACCCCCAGCAGGGCCAGGACGTCCCCCAGCAGACCCGACACCGCAGCGGCTAGGCCGCCTGCGGTTCGGGGGAGTCGCTGTAGGGGTAGTCCCGGGTGA
>JAICWH010000131.1 GCA_025934895.1 Nocardioidaceae bacterium
AGCCGGGCCAGCATCGTCGCGACGCACTCCTCCTCCTCCGCACGCGACAGCCGGGCGGGGACCAGGACCACCACCTTGTCCTCGTCGCGGTAGGCCGCCACGGTCCTGCGACGCCGACGCGATCGTCGTACCTCGACGAGGGGCTCGCCGGGGACCGGAGTGGCGTCCATAGACGGAGATTACCCTTCCGCCCAGGCGAGGAGCCGGTCAACGGGCCAGCTGTTGACGATCCGGTCGAGGGGGACGCCGAGCCGCTCGGCCCGCGCCGCGCCGTAGCCCAGGAAGTCGAGTTGGCCTGGGGCGTGCGCGTCGCTGTCGACCGAGAACAGGCACCCGGCGGCGAGGGCGAGCCCGATCAGGTCGTCGGGTGGGTCGCAGCGCTCGGGCCGAGAGTTGATCTCCACGGCCACGTCGTGCTCAGCGCACGCCGCGAACACCGCCTCCGCGTCGAAGGTGCTCGGCGGCCGGGTGCCGCGGCCGCCGGTGATCAGCCGGCCGGTGCAGTGACCCAGGACGTTGGTCTCCGGATGCCGCGCTGCCGCCGCCATCCGTCGTGTCATGGCGGGCGCGTCCATCCGCAGCTTCGAGTGCACGGAGGCGACTACCACGTCGAGCCGGCCCAGCATGCGCTCGGTCTGGTCGAGGGTGCCATCCTCGAGGATGTCCACCTCGATGCCGCGCAGCAGCCGGAAGCCGCCGGACGCGGCGCTCGAGGATCCCAGGTGCTGGTTGACAGCGGCCACCACCTCGAGCTGCTGGACCAGCCGCGCGGAGGAGAGCCCGTTGGCCACCCGCAGCCGCGGGGAGTGGTCGGTCAGCACCAGATACTCGTGGCCCAGCTCCACGGCTGTCATCGCCATCTCCTCGATCGGAGAGCCGCCGTCGGACCAGTCGGAGTGCGAGTGCAGGTCGCCGCGCAGCGCGGGTCGATAGGTCTCGCCGCCCTCGGCCAGGGGCCCGGCCGACGCCTCGAGCTCGGTGAGGTAGCCCGGCACCCGCCCGGCAACACACTCCCCGACGATGGCCGCGGTCTTGGCGCCGACCCCGGCGAGCTCGCGCAGCGTGCCGGCCGCGGCCCGGGTGCGGACCTCGTCGGCCTCGACACGGAGCAGGGCGGCGGCCGCGGTGCGGTAGGCCTTGATCCGGTAGGTGTCGCCGAGCCGCCGCTCGAGCAGGAAGGCGATCCGGCGCAGCACGGCCACCGGGTCGGGCGCCTGGCCGTCCTCGGTCGTCGTCACGTGTCCATCTCCCGCCACCCTCCCTCAGGGATTCTGCGTCCACACCATGTGCACGGCCATTGTGGCTGGTCCTCCGGCGCGTCGGACACCCACGCCGGGCGTGTCCCCCACAGCGCTGTCCACGGATTCCCACAGATGTGTCCACAGGCTGTGCACGTGCTCCACACGTCGTCCACAGAGTTATCCACAGGGGTGGAGAACAATGCGTTGACCGCAGCCGAAGCCTCCGCCTACGTTGGTACGGACGAGGCCCTCAGCCGAGTCGGTGCGGCACTCGCAAGGGGAAGGCGGGTGGCGCCCCGACGAGGCTGGGGGCCTTCTGTCGCCCGGTCAGGCACCGGCCTGCATGGATTCAGCGCTCGCCTGCCGTAGTGTGCGAGGCGGTCGCGCTCGTGCGGCCCCGGCGGGAACCTGCTGCGCTCCCCGCCGACGACCAGTTCGACAACAGCAAGGAGGCCGTCATGGCGGAGACCTGGAGCGGCGAGTTCTACTGCGTCAAGTGCAAGGAGAAGCGTGAGGCGGAGGGCGAAGTGCGGGTCAACGACAAGGGCACCCGGATGGCGAAGGCCGTCTGCCCGGTGTGCGGCACGAACCTGAACCGGATCCTCGGCAAGGCCTGATCGGCACTTCTCCGCGCCCACTCAGCCTCGGACGCGGGACCGCTCCTCGAGCGGTCCCGCGTCTGCCTGTGGATGACCGTTCGCGCCGCGTGCCGACCTGCGGCAGGGTGGCGCCATGCGTCCCCTCCTGCGTCCGGGCACCCACGTCCTGCGACGTGGCGGCGGACAGCTGCAGGTGGGCCTGGATCCCGGTTCTGCGCTGGTGCTGCCGGACACCGCGGCCGTGCGCACCAGTCTTCGGCTGCTGGCCGGGTCCGCCGACGAGGACGCCTACCCAGGGACCGAGACCCTCGAGCTGCTGGCCGAGCACGACAGCCTGATCGACGAGCGCGACCTGATGCCCCTGCTGGCCGGTGGTGGGCTGCCTTCCCCGGTCACGGCCGCGCTGGCGCGGTCCACCGGTCCCGCCCTCCCGACCGCGCACGCAGCGCGCCGGCGCTGGCGCACCGAGACCCGCTCGTTCGGCCACCCGGCCGGGCACGCGCTGCGGGCCTCCTTCGTGGAGGTGGCCCGCACGGCGGGGCTCCTCGAGGCCGCGGCGCGGCGGGTCGCCCCGCCCGACGCCGGCGTGCTCGTCGGCATCGGCGAGCCGGACCGGGACCTGCTGGACGAGTGGACGCGCGCCGGCACGCCGCATCTGCTGGTCCGGCTGACCGAGGGCCGAGCCGTGGTCGGGCCGTTCGTGCAACCCGGCAGCACGGCCTGCCTGCGCTGCCTGGACGCCCACTGCACCGACGCGGACCCGGCGTGGCCGCTGCTGGTGCGGCAGTACTCCGCCGCCAGCGCCCGGGACCGCGCGGACGGCGCCCCTGAGCCGGTCGACCCGTTGCTGGCGTCGCTGGCCCTGGCCTGGGCGGCCCGGGACCTTGCGTCGTACGTCGACGGCGGTCGCCCCTCCACCTGGTCCGCGACCGTCACGGTGCATCCGCAGCTGAGCCGCATCGAGACCCGCAGCTGGCTCCGCCACCCGGCCTGCGGGTGCTCCTGGACCTGACTGGATCGATCCAACACGTGACCGCGGACACCTCGCCATCTGGTCAGGGCACCCCGGCTGGGGACGTCGGACACAATGGGCACCATGGCCGACCTTCCGCGCAAAGCAGTCGCACGCACCGCCCGGCTGGCAGCCCTGCCGCTGGGCTTCGCGGGCCGCACCGCGGTCGGGATGGGCCGGCGCATCGGCGGCTCCCCCGCGGAGACCGTCGTGTCCGACGTACAACGCCGCACCGCCGAGCAGCTGTTCCGGACCCTCGGGGACCTCAAGGGCGGCGCCATGAAGCTGGGCCAGGCGCTGTCCATCCTCGAGTCGGCCCTCCCCGAGGACGTGGCCGCCCCCTACCGCCAGCAGCTGACCCGGCTGCAGGACTCCGCTCCCCCGATGTCGGCTCCGACCGTGCACCACGTGCTCGCCACCGAGCTCGGGACGTCCTGGCGGAAGTCGCTGGTCGAGTTCGACGACGACCCCGCCGCCGCGGCGTCCATCGGCCAGGTGCACAAGGGCCGGTGGTCGGACGGCCGCGTGGTGGCCGTGAAGGTGCAGTACCCCGGCGCCGGTGACGCGCTGAGGGCCGACCTGCGGCAGATCGGCCGGCTGGCCAGGACGTTCGGGGCGCTGGTCCCCGGCATCGACATCAAGCCCCTGGTCGCCGAGCTGCAGGACCGGGTCGCCGAGGAGCTCGACTACGAGCTGGAGGCGGAGGCCCAGCAGGGGTTCGCCGACGCGTTCCGCGACGACCCCGACTTCCTGGTGCCCGAGGTGGTGGCGCACACCGACAAGGTGCTGGTGTCGGAGTGGGTGGACTCCCCGGCCTCGTTGGCCCGGCTGATCGCGGACGGCACCCGGGAGGAGCGCAACCACTACGGCGAGCTGTATGTGCGTTTCCTGTTCGAAGGGCCCGCCCGAGCCGGCATGCTGCACGCCGACCCGCACCCCGGCAACTTCCGGATGCTGGCAGCACGCGACGGGGAGCCGACCGGGTCCCTGGGCGGGCTGGGCATCGTCGACTACGGGGCCGTGGCCAGGCTTCCCGAGCACAGCCTCCCGAGGACCATCGGGTCGCTGGTCCGGATCGCGATGTACGACGACTACGAGGACGTCCTGGAGGGACTTCGCACCGAGGGGTTCGTCAAGCCGAACATCACCATCGACCCCGGCGAGCTGCGGGACTACCTCAGCCCGTTCATCGAGCCGGCCCGCGCGGAGACGTTCGCGTTCTCGCGGGCCTGGATGCGCGAACAGTTCCAGCGCCTGCAGGACCCGCGCCAGCCGGGGTCCACCCTCGCGCTGCGGCTCAACCTGCCCCCGTCGTACCTCCTGATCCACCGGGTGTGGGTGGGCAGCATCGGGGTGCTGTGCCAGCTGGAGGCGGAGCTGCCGTTCAGGGCGATGCTCGAGAACGCACTGCCCGGGTTCGCCGAGGCCTGAGCGCTACCACCACTCGCTGTCGAGCTTGCCCTCGATGGCCCGCAGGTGCTCGCGCGAGCAGGTCGCGCAGAACACCCGGCGCCGGCCGTTCTCGACGGCGGTGGTCCAGGTCAGTGGCAGACCGTCGACCGGGCGGTCGGCCGGTGCCACGGCACCGCAGAAGTCACAGGTCGGCGCGCTCTCGCTCACCCGGTCGAGGCTACGCGACGCTGCGGACGGCGGGCCGGACCCCGGGCAGCCCGGGCAGCGGGCCGGACCCCGGCAGCCGGTGGCTGCCGGGGTCCGGTCGTGCTGGTCGGTCCGTGCGTGAGTGCGCCCCTCCCTGGCGCCCGGGCATCTGCGCTCTCGCCAGGTTCTCGAAGCCGAGTCTCATCCGCCGGCTGCGGACGACGGGCTCACGGGTTCCTGGAACGAGCTGCCGGGCTGTGCTGACGGCGACGCCGCTGTTCACAGGGCGCGGGCGAGCACGAGTCGGGCCTGGAGCGCTGCGCGTTCGGCACGACGCCGGGCGCGACGGACGCGGACGACGTAGTGGCTGCGGCGGTAGAGCTCCGCCTCACGTAGCCGCTCGTGCTGTAGGGCCCGGACGTGGTTCTCGACGAGATACATCTCTTCCTCCGGTGGTGTGGTTGGTGTGTGGTGTCGGGTGTCGTGGTTCCGGTGCTCAGGCGGCCACGTCGTTCTTGCGCGGGCGTCCGCGGGGGCGCTTGCGGGGGATCACCACCCCCTGCAGGAACAGCTCCCCTCCCCAGACGCCCCACGGCTCGCGCCGCTCGAGGGCTCCGGCGAGGCACTCCGCCCGCACCGGACAGCCTGTGCAGAGTGCCTTGGCCACCTCGACGTCCTGCGGGGTCTCCGCGAAGAACAGCTCGGGGTTCTCCCTGCGGCACGGCAGCTGCTCCTCGTCGACCTCGGCGGCGGTCGCCGCGCGTGTGTCGAGGGCGCTGATACTCATCTGGTCACCTCCGTGTGACATGTGTCTCTGGCTCTGCTGGTGGTGCTGGTCCGAGATACAAGAAGGCCGCGGATCCCGGGTTTCGGGTTCCGCGGCCTGGAGGCTGCCGGTCAGAGAGCTCTCGCTCTAGATCGGTGGACTCCAGGCAGGGATGCCCGAGAATGCTGCGGCGAAGGACACGACGGTCGCGGCGGACGGGTCACCGGCCATGCCGGCGGGGTCGATGCTCGGGGCGCACGTGTGCCTTGCGACCGTGAGGTCGACGCCCGTGATCATCGGGAGGCCTCGCAGCACTGCCACGCGATCCCGCCAGGTGGGCATGCCGAGGCCGGCGTGCCGGTTGGTGATGATGGTGGTGGTCACTGCGTTCACCTCCTTCGGTCCTCGGGCGCCGGCGTTGTCAGTGCCGTGGTTCGCATCGGTCGTGCGGTCCTACGACGGTAGCGTCCCGGGCCGGTCACCAGCAATCGATTTTCTGGGCGTTTCCTCGTAGTTCTTTGGGATCAGTCCGCGACCGGCCCGCCGGTGATGATCGACAGCACGTCGTCGCCGTACTTCGTGAGCTTGGAGGCGCCGATCCCGTTGATCCGCAGCAGCCCGGGGGGGTCCACCGGCTTCACCTCGGCGATGGCCTGCAGCGTGAGGTCGGTGAACACCACGTAGGCCGGCACCTTCTCCTGCCCGGCGCGCTCGACCCGCCAGCTGCGCAGCCGCTCGAACAGCTCCACGTCGTACGACGCCGGGCAGTCCTCGCACCGGCCGACCTTGCGCTCGGCCGTGGTCGCCAGCGGCTTGCCGCACTCGCCGCAGTGCGCGACCCCCTTGCGCCTGCGGGCGGCTGGGCCCTCGGCTGTCGCCCGGTCAGAGGCGCTCGGCGGTCGCAGGCCGGTGAGGAAACGGGACGGCTTGTGCGAGGGCCGGCCGCCCGGCGTGCGGGCCAGGGACCAGGAGACGCTGAGCCGTCTGCGGGCGCGGGTCATGCCGACGTAGAGCAGCCGACGCTCCTCCTCGACCGCGGCCGGTCCCTCGGCGTAGACGATCGGCATCGTGCCCTCGTGCGTCCCGACCGCGAACACCACGTCCCACTCCAGGCCCTTGGCGGCGTGCAGCGTCGCCAAGGTGACCCCCTCGGCGACCGGGGCGTGCTGCTCGGCGGCGCGACGGTCGAGCTCGGCGACGAAGTCGGCAAGCCGGGCCTCGGCGTCGAAGGCCAGCAGCTCCTCGGCCTGGGAGACGATCGCCTGCAACGACTCCCACGTGTCCCGGGCACTGCCCCGACCGGTCGGGGCCTGCTCGGTCCACCCCATCCCCGCCAGCACCGCCCGTGTGTCGGCGACCAGGTCGTCGCCGGACCGGTCGCCGCCGCGCGCGTTGCCGCGCAGCAGGGCGACCGCCTGCTTGACCTCGGGCCGCTGGAAGAACCTGGCGGCACCCCGCACGACGTAGGGAACGCCACGCGCGGCGAGCGCCTCCTCGAGCGCCTCCGACTGGGCGTTCACTCGGAACAGCACGGCGACCTCCCGCGCCGGCGTCCCGTCGTCGAGGATCCCGAGGATGTCAGCGGCCACCTGCTCGGCCTCCGCCACCTCGTCGGTCTCCTCTCGGAAGGTGACCTCGGGACCGCCGGACTGCTGCGAGCGCAGCTGCACCCCGGCGCTCGGCGAGCCGCGCAGCAGCAGGTTCGCGGCGGCGACGATCTGTGGCGTGGACCGGTAGTTGCGGACCAGCTCGACGCAGGTGGTCCCCGGGCGCCGCTTGGGGAAGTCCAGCAGGAAGGACGCGTTCGCGCCCGCGAACGAGTAGATCGTCTGGGCGGGGTCGCCGACGACGCAGAGACTGTCCCGGCCACCCAGCCACAGGTCGAGCAGGGCGACCTGGACCGGGCTGACGTCCTGGAACTCGTCGACCACGAACCAGCGGTACTGCCGTCGGACCTGCGCGGCCACCCGCTCGTCCTCCGCGAGCAGGGCGGCCGCGCACAGCAGCACGTCCTCCATGTCCATCCGGCCCTGGCCGCGCTTGACGTCCTCGTAGGTCGCGAACACCCGCGCCACGGTGTCCAGGTCGTGGCCGGTCACCGACCGGCCCCTGGCGGTGGCGACCCGGGCGTAGTCGTCGGGTCGCACGTTGCTGACCTTGGCCCACTCCACCTCGCTCGCGAGGTCGCGCAGTGTCGACTGGTCGGTGGCGACTCGGTTGCGGCGGGCGGCGTTGCCGAGCAGTCCGAGCTTGGACTCGGTGAGCACGGGCAGCTCACCGCCGTACACCTTGGGCCAGAAGTAGCGGGCCTGGCGCAGGGCCGCCGAGTGGAAGGTGCGCGCCTGCACACGTGCGGCACCGAGGTCGCGCAGCCGGGTGCGCATCTCGCCGGCGGCGCGGGTCGTGAAGGTGACCGCCAGCACCTCGGTGGGGTTGTAGACCCCGCAGGCGACGCCGTAGGCGATGCGGTGCGTGATGGCCCTGGTCTTGCCCGTCCCGGCGCCGGCGAGCACCCGCACCGGACCCTGGAGCGCGACGGCCACCTCACGCTGCTCCGGGTCGAGCGCCTCCAGCAGCTGGTCAGCGCCGTCGACCGTGGACGGGTGCATCACGGCGGGGCACTCCTCGGGACGGTTCGATGCCCGCAAGGGCACCGGGACCGGGCCAGCCTAGTGGTTGCCGCCGACAGGTCCCGGCTGGGCGGGCGGAGCTGGGGACGAGCGTCCTGTGACCGCCGCCACCTGCGGAACACATGCGATGGTGAGGTTGTTGTCCCGTCAACGGTTCTACCCACGTCGGAAGGAAGTCGTCCCGCATGAGCACCCCGAGCCTCACGATGTACTCCACCCAGTGGTGTGGTTTCTGCCACCGGCTGAAGAGCCAGCTGGACCGCGAGGGCATCGCCTACGAGGTCGTGGACATCGAGCGCGTGCCGGATGCGGCGCTGGTCGTGGAGCAGGTGAACCACGGCAACCAGACCGTCCCGACGCTGGTGTACTCCGACGGCTCGGCGCAGACCAACCCCTCGCTGAGCGACGTGAAGGCCAAGCTCGCCGGCATCGCCTGAGACGGCTTTCTACCAGGAGCCGGGCAGCGGACCGCCGTACCAGGCCTCGACGAGCGAACGGCTGATCGAGATGCCGACGGGGAGCGCCAGGGTCCCCGCCTCCGCCTGGGCTCGCATCTCGTCCCGGGTGAACCAGCGCGCGTCGCTGAGCTCGTTGTGGTCGACCGAGATCTGCGTGGTGGTGGCCCGCGCGAAGAAGCCGACCATCAGGCTCTGGGGGAACGGCCACGGCTGGTTGCCGAAGTAGGTCACGTCGGTGACGCGTACGCCCGTCTCCTCGGCCACCTCACGGACGACGGCCTCCTCCAGGCTCTCCCCCGCGTCGACGAACCCGGCGAGCGTGGAGTAGCGGCCCTCGGGCCAGGACTCCTGCCGGCCGAGCAACGCTCGGTCACCGTCGGTGACCATCATGATGACCGCGGGATCGCTGCGCGGAAACTGCTGGCGCGTGCACTGCTCGCAGGTCAGCGCGTGGCCGGCCATGGTGGGCAGCAGCCGCCCTCCGCACCGCGGGCAGAACCGGTGGCCGGCATGCCACTCGGCGAGGGCGACCGCGTGCACCGCGAAGCCGGCGTCCGGCTCGTGGAGCGTGTGGACGACCGAGCGCAGCGACGTCCAGCGGCCCTCGTCGGTGGGCTCGGGCTGCACCAGGGTGAAGTGCGGCACCCCTTCGCGCTCGCCGAGGAAGATCCGCAGGCCGTCGGTCGGCAGGTCGCCCCCGCTGCGCCATCGGATGGCGTCGCCGTCGTCGTTGACAGGCAGGCTGGTCCCGGCCACGGGCATGATCCGGGTCGACGGCTCTTCCCAGGTCTTGGCCAGCCAGTCCTCGTCGACCCGTCGCTCACCGACCCGGTCGTGGGTGCGCACCGACAGCGCGATGTCGGTGGATCCCGGCGGCGGGAACGAGGGGGTGCTCACGGCGTCGACCCTACGACCCGCCCCGATCCTCGCTCCCTGTGGATCCCTCCCCCTCCCCGCCGAGTCGGCGCATCCGCAGGGCCCCACCCGGCCGAGTCGGCCCATCCGCAGGGCCTGACCCGGCCGAGTCGGCCCATCCGCAGGGCCTGACCCGGCCGAGTCGGCGCATCCGCAGGGCCCCACCGCGCCGCCGGTCCCGCCCGATCTAGGCCTCTGGTCGCTGTGCATGGGCGAGGCAGGACCCCTGGAACAGGCACTCGAGCCTGCCGCGGCGGGAGATGACGCTCGACCTCTGCGGGATTGCTTCTCGAGTGCCCGTCCGAACGGTCATCCACGAGCCCAGCGGATCCGTTTCAAGGCTCACGCGGTCGCCCCACCGATGCCAGTCGGTGTGTTCGTGATTGCACAACGGTGGGAGTCTTGCGACCAGAGGAGTGCCCGATCAGCGTGCGCTTCCTCCGTCCTGGGCGGAGGCTCAGCTGCCGCACACCCAGCGGCACTCGGCGACGTCCCACCAGCAGGAGCGTCCATGTGTACGGACGTGGTCGGGAGGCGGTGCGCTGGTGGTGTGAACGGGTCCTCGCTGGGCGGGCAGACCCACCGCATGCGTGGTCTGCTCATCGGGGTGAATGGTCATCGTCTTCCTCCTCCCCCCATCCTGGTCGCAGCAGCGCAGGTGTCCATGACCCGGTCGTGCCATCCCGCGTGGCACCGAAGTCACGGCCCTGCGGATGCGCCGACTCGACCTGGGTCAGGCCCTGCGGATGCGCCGACTCGACC
>JAICWH010000232.1 GCA_025934895.1 Nocardioidaceae bacterium
AATCGAGTCCTTCAGCTTCGAGCCCGTCGAGGTCCTTCACTCGCCGCTGGCCACCCACATCCGCTATCGCCGCGTCAGCTGACTGTGCGGTCCCGCCCCCAGCGCCATTCCATGGTCGGTCCTCCGAGTCGCGAGTCGACGTACGCTCAAGCCACGATAGGGCGGCGAGACTTGCGTGCGATCGGGGCAAGGTCTCGTTCGCGGCCCAGCAGCGGTGAGCTCGACCCGGTTACCGAGACGCCTTGTCCGGAGGATCAGTGAGGCAGCGATCCCTCACACCGCACATGCGCAGGCAGGACTCGGCGAACGGTCCTGGCCCGGCCGAGCCGGTAGCGGCTGCCAGCTGACCTGACCGGTTCGCGATGATTCGATAGCGTGCAACGCATGCCCATCAAACTCCAGAACGTCGGGATCGCAGTCCGCGACCTCGAAGAGACGATCGCCTTCTTCACCGACCTCGGGCTGACTGTCCTCGGTCGTGACACGGTTAGTGGAGAGTGGACCGACATAGCCGTCGGGCTCGACGGCAACCACGCCAACATCGTCATGCTCCAGACGCCGGACGGCAACGGTCGCCTCGAGCTCTTCGAGTACATCCATCCCGACGCAATCGAAACGCAGCCCACCCGGCCTAACGAGATCGGCATGCACCGCGTGGCTTTCTCGGTCGACGACATCGACGACGCCCTCGAGATCGCGGCGAGGCACGGCTGCTACCCGCTGCGCGGCGTGGCCACCTACGGCGACGTCTACAAGCTCACCTATGTGCGCGGCCCCAGCGGAATCCTCGTCATGCTTGCCGAGGAGCTGAAGCGGGGCTGACCCAGGTCGATGCTCACCGGGCGGCGGCAGGGTCCGGCCGACACTCAGCTGGGACGACGCAGCAAGGGCGCGTCACTCCGGCTCCCCTCTGTTGTCAAGACTGCGGTTTCGGCGCCTTGGAGTGCGCCGGCGTTTGTCGCCGTCAAGACATCCGGTGGGCGCTCCACCTTGACGGCTCGGGCGCGTCGACGCGGAGGGTGACGAGCCGAAACCGCGTGGGGGTCACAGAGACTGCGATGCCGGGTAGCGTCGCGTGTGTGGGTCCGGAGTGGCTGATCCGAAGTGTCGATGTGCGGGGCAGGTCGACCGCGCTGGATTCTTGAGACGCCCCGCGGTGCGCTCCCGGGCCCGGGTCTCGGGCCAGCGCGACGGAGGCCTTCAGTGGCAACTTTCGTTCCCAGGTGTCTTTACCAATTTTCCGGTACGACGGACAGCAACAGGCGTATCCGCGTTGAATGTGTGAGAGCCGGCCACGCCGCCGAGTCGTGAACGGCCACAACCCGCTGGGAAACGGCCGAAGCCTGACCGGCGGACCTGACTGACCCGCGCGACGCCAGGAAGCCGCTCACGTCGCGCGGGTCCGTCCCGCGCTACACCGAGGTGGTCAACGGCTCGAAACGGCCGTTCAGGAAGAAGCGATCCATGCTGACGGTGATCGGCTCAATCGTCACCATCGGGACCGTCTCGGCCCTGATCTGGGACTGGTGGTCTCACCCAGGCCACGTCGAGGCCGGGCCCTCCTCTACGGAAGCACCGGCGCCCCCACGAGGGGGCTCCAGACCACGCACCTGAGGTCAGGTCCGCGTCGAGCCAGTGCCATCGCCGAGATCTACAACGCCAAGGATCCCGGCCACGCCCTCACCGCAGCCGAGGCGTTCGCGGACCTCTACGGTGCGAAGTGGCCCAAGACGGTCGCGAAGATCACCGACGACCTGGACGTGCTGCTGGCGTGCTTCGACTACCCCGCCGAGCACGGCATCGCGACCTCCTTCCAGCCGATGGAGTCCGCCCAGACCCGCTGGGCAAGCCGTGAACGCACCCCACCTCGTCGCCCTGGTTCGCGCCGGCGCACGCTTCGACGAAGGCATCCTCGTCGAACGACCCGACGAATCAGGAGGCGATCAACAAGTTGCGTGACACGCCAATCCACAGGTCTTGACTATTGCTCCGGACTCCGCGTGCAACTGATGACCGGTCCAGTAGACCCCTGGCCGGGACACGCCCCACATCCGGGAGGGCGGGGCGACAGCGCGCAGACTGACCTAGTTGCCCGCGTCATGACGGCGCTGGACCAGCATCACAGGGGCCTGGTCTTCGATGTTCCTTCCTCAAGTGGTCGTTCGGCTTTCGAGCCCCCCTCGCGCCGCGATCCCCGTGCTCGGACGGGGGCGTCATCGGGTCAAACCGAGGACGCATATCCCCACCCAGGAAGGGTACCCGTTGCTCTACGACTACCGAGTCGTCGTGCACCCGGACCCCGTGCTGGTTATATCTAATTGACACATGTCACTGGGTTCGGCCGTTCCTCACGGACCCTCCTTGATCGGCTCGTGCGAGGCGATTCCCCCACATCCGGTGGCCTCGTAGAAGAGTCACAGCTCCCCGCTTGGGCCCTGGGGGTCCCAGCGGGGAGCATTCTGTGGCCTCAGCCCGGCGACTGGCACCAATGTCGCCGCGACGCGCCAGGGCCGTTGGGCAGCGGGCGATAGGCATGGCGGAATTGCGCCGTTTCAGCCCCTGCGCTTCAGGCCGTGCAAACTCAAGCCGTGCGATCAGGCCGTGCACTCAAGCGATGGGCTTTCAGCGGTTTCGGGCCGTGCACTCCTGGATCACGTCGGTAGGGCCAGCGCGCGTGCTTAGGGACGGATCGGTCAACCTCGCGAGGCTACGTCGGGCCGTGCCAGCTCGAGCTGGCACGCGCTGGAGAACCCCTGCGACTCGATACCCATCGCGACGTTCGAACGCGTGAAGAGGTTGGCCAGGGCGATCTGGGTGGTCAATTCCACCATCGCCGGTTCACCGAGCTGCCGCAGCAGCGCGGCGAACTGCCCGTCAGTGACGGTCGGCGGGGTGGCGGTCATGGCTTCCGCGAACTCCAGCACGTCCCGCTCGAGCGAAGTGAAGACCTCCGAGGTCCGCCATACCGGCACCTGGCTGGCCTTCCGCTCGTCCAAGCCTTCGTTGTGGGCCTGGAAGTAGCCGAAGTCCAGGCACCACGAGCAGCCGACCTGCGCGGCGACGGCCATGTGCGCGAACGA
>JAICWH010000116.1 GCA_025934895.1 Nocardioidaceae bacterium
ACCTCGGCCGACGTCGCCGCAGGATGCGGCGCCTCGGCTGGCGACGGCGCAGCACGGGACGCCTCGACGGAGCCGACGAGGTGCAGGGAAGCCTCACGACGTTCGAGGTACTCCTCCACGCCCCGGGGCAACAAGGCGACCTGGCCGTCGCCGAGCAGGGCGTAGGTCGCGTCGGTGACCCGCTCCAGGAAGTAGCGGTCGTGGGAGACGACCACGAGCGTCCCCGGCCAGCCGTCCAGGAAGTCCTCCAGGACGGTCAGCGTCTCGATGTCGAGGTCGTTGGTCGGCTCGTCGAGGAGCAGGACGTTGGGCTCGGTGAGCAGCAGCCGGAGCATCTGCAGCCGCCGGCGCTCCCCGCCGGAGAGGTCGCCGATCCGGGCGGTCAGCCGGTCGCCGGTGAACCCGAACCGCTCCAGCATCGACGATGCAGTGATCTCACCCGAGGCCGTCCGGGTGACCCGCTTGATCCCCTCGACCGAGTCCAGCACCCGTTGCGCCGGGTCGAGGTGGTCGAGGACCTGGCTCAGGTGCTCCAGGGCCACCGTGCGGCCGCGTCGAACCCGACCGCGGTCCGGCTCGATCTCGCCGGCGACGAGCCGCAGCACCGAGGTCTTGCCCGCGCCGTTGACTCCCACCAGCCCGAACCGGTCCCCCGGCCCGAGGCGCCAGGTGGCGTGGGAGAGCAGCGGGCGCTCTCCCCTGACCAGGTCCACGTCCTCCATGTCGAGCACGTCCTTGCCGAGCCGCTGGGTCGCGAACCGCTGCAGCTCCAGGCGGTCGCGGGGCTCCGGCTCGTCCTCGATCAAGGCGCTCGCGGCGTCCATCCGGAACTTCGGCTTGGAGGTGCGGGCCGGCGCCCCGCGACGCAGCCAGGCGAGCTCCTTGCGGACCAGGTTCTGCCGGCGGGACTCCGACGCGGCAGCCTGGCGCTGGCGCTCGGCCTTGGCGAGCACGAAGGCGGCGTACCCGCCGTCGTACACGTCGACGACACCGTCGTGCACCTCCCAGGTGGCGGTGCACACCTCGTCGAGGAACCAGCGGTCGTGGGTGACGACGACGAGCGCGTAGCTGCGCCGCGCCAGGTAGCGCGCCAGCCAGGACACCGCCTCGACGTCGAGATGGTTCGTCGGCTCGTCGAGCACCACCAGGTCGTGGTCGCCGAGGAGCAGCCGGGCCAGCGAGCAGCGTCGCCGCTCCCCGCCGGAGAGGCCGTCGACGGACCGGTCCAGCGCCACGCCGGCCAGCAGGACCTCGACGACCTCGCGGGTCGACGGCTCGGCGGCCCACTCGTGGTCGGCTCGGCCCTCCAGCACGACCTCGCGGACGGTGGCGGTGGCGTCCAGCTCGTCGCCCTGGGTCAGGAAGCCGAGGTGCAGGCCCCGGTTGCGGGAGACCCGGCCCTCGTCGGGGTCCTCGAGCCCCCCGATGACCCGCAGCAGCGTCGTCTTGCCGTCGCCGTTGCGGCCGACCACGCCGATCCGGTCGCCCGCTCCGACGCCGAGGCTGACGTCGCCCAGCAGGGGGCGCACGCCGTACGCCTTGTGCACCCGCTCGAGGCTGACCAGGTTCGCGGCCTTCGCCACCTCAGCCCTCCCGCGCGGCCACGACCCGGGCGCCGGCCACCGGGCCGGGCGCCACCGACACCGGACCGAGGCCACGGGACCGCAACCCCTCCCCGACGCGTACGGCGTCCGCCCGGTCGGCACACAGGAACAGGCAGCTCGGCCCGGACCCGGACACGATCGCCCCGTGCACCCCCTCGGTGCGGCCGAGCTCGAGCACGCCCTCCAGCTCCGGCCGCAGCCGCAGTGCCGCCGGTTGCAGCTCGTTGGTCAGCGCCGCGCCGAGGGCCACGACGTCATCGTCGCGCAGCGCGCTCACCACGCCTGAGGAGATCTGGGGCTCGACCAGGGCCGACCCCGTGTGCAGGGCGTCGAACTCCCGGTAGACCGCCGGCGTGGACAGGCCCACCGCCGACTCCAGCACCACCCACCAGTAGCGTCCGCGCGTCGTCAGCGGTGTCACCAGCTCGCCACGCCCCGATCCGAGTGCAGTACCGCCGACCAGGGCGAACGGGACGTCGCTGCCGAGCTCGGCGGCCAGGGACAGGAGCTTCTCGCGGCTGGTGCCCAGCCGCCACAGCCGGTCGCAGGCGACGAGGGTGGCAGCCGCGTCGGCGCTGCCACCGGCCATCCCGCCCGCGACGGGTATGCCCTTCTCGATGACGATGCGCACCCCGCGGTCGAGCCCATGGTGCTTGGCGAGCACGAGCGCCGCCTGCACGGCGAGGTTGGAGCCGTCGGTGGGCACCTCGTGGACGGCCGACCGGGCATCCCCGCGAACGGTCACCGAGACCTCGTCGGCGGCGCCGACGGTCACCCGGTCCTGCAGGCCGACCGCCTGGTAGATCGTGGCCAGGGGGTGGAAGCCGTCGGCGCGCACCGGCCCGACGCCCAGGCACAGGTTGACCTTCGCCGGGGCGACGGCGCTGACCTGGCCCCGGACACGTCCGCTCACCGGTCCGCTCCCGGTCCTCGGACGACCTGGCGCAGCCCCTCGGCGATCAGGGTGAACTGCGCGACCCCGATCGCCTCTCCGCGCGACATCGGGTCGACGCCGGCGTGGCTCAGCGCAGCCTCGGCAGCCTCCGCCGACCCGGCCAGCTCCCTGAGGGTGGAGCGCAGCGTCTTGCGACGGTGCGCGAAGGCCGCGTCGACCACGGCGAACACCTCCTCGCGGGTGACCGAGCCGGGCGGTGGGTCACGGTGGGTCCAGGCCACCAGCCCGGAGTCGACGTTGGGCGCCGGCCAGAACACGCTGCGCGGCACCGACCCGGCCCGTCGCACGTCGGCGAACCAGGCCGCCTTCACCGACGGCACGCCGTAGGTCCGCGAGCCGGGCGGAGCCGCGAGCCGGTCGGCGACCTCCGCCTGGACCATCACCAGGCCGTGTCGCAGGGTAGGCAGCCGCTCCATCAGATGCAGCAGGACCGGCACCGAGACGTTGTAGGGCAGGTTGGCCACGAGCGCGGTCGGCGTCGGGCCGGGCAGCGCATCGAGCCCGAGCGCGTCGGCCTCCAGCACCACGAACCGCTCGGCCTGGTCCGGTGCATAGGCCGCGATCGTCCCGGGGAGCGCCCGGGCGAGCGCCGGGTCGATCTCCACGGCGACCACCCGCGCACCGGTAGCGAGCAGCGCCAGGGTCAGGGACCCGAGGCCGGGACCGACCTCGAGGACCACGTCCTGCGAGGTGACCCTCGACTCCCGCACGATCCGACGGACCGTGTTGGGGTCGATCACGAAGTTCTGGCCACGCTGCTTGCTCGGGCGGACACCGAGCCGGTCCGCGAGCAGACGCACCTCCGCCGGCCCGAGGAACCTCGGACCGGCGGAGAGGTCTGCCTGCTCGCGCGTCACCTGGAGACTGTATGTGACTGCGGAGCGCGGGGTGTCAGGCGGCTCAGCGGCCGCACACCGGCCAGGCGCCGTAGCCGCCGGCCGCTGCGGCGACCCGCTCGGCGACCGCGATCTGGGCCTCGCGGCTCTGCTGGTCGGGGCGCCCGGTGCCGCCGTAGGCGTGCCAGGTGCCCAGCGTGAACTGGAGGCCGCCGTAGTAGCCGTTGCCGGTGTTGGTCGCCCAGTTGCCACCGGACTCGCAGGAGGCGATCTTGTCCCAGATGCTGCTGCCACCCGAGAAGTTCGCGGCGGGAGCGGGAGCGGGCGCCGGCGCGGGGGCGGGACGCTGCTTGGTGCCGTAGCGGACGACGGCGTCGACCGGGCGGCGTACGACGGTCGAGCGCACCGGGGTGCGGGAGGTGATCGTGTGGTTGTGGTAGGTCACCTTGTAGGTCACCCGGCGGCTGCCCTCACGACCCGACCGGACCGTCTTGGTCTGGTCGGTGAACATCGCCCCGTCGGCCGTCTTCTCGGTGCCGAAGGCGACGGCCTCCGTGGCCTGCCGTCGAACGACGTTGACCCGGGTGTAGGTGATGTGGTCCCCGTTGTGCAGGGTGGCGCCCAGGCCCGGCTTGACCTGGTCGTTGCCGTCGGGCTTGACCCCGAGCTCGCGCAGCGCCCCGCCCACGTGCAGGGCGGTGACCGTGACCTTGCGCCTCTGGGCGCCGGCGAGGTTGACCGTGAGGGTCTTGGGCGTGACGACCGCGAGGCGCAATCCGGAGCGGCTGATGGTGGCGCCGCGGCTGGCCGACAGGTCCGCGCCGCCGACCCGCAGACCGATCTGGTCCAGGGCCGAGCTGACGTCGGTGGCGGTGACCCAGTAGTGGTTGGCCCGGCCGTCGACGTTGACCTCGAGCGGCCGTCCGTAGCGGATCGCGATGGTCTGGCCGTCCTTGACCGGGGAGGTCAGGCTCGGCGCGACGGCGTCGTGGGCGCTGAGGGAGATGTCCTGGGACTTCAGCACGTCGCCGACCGAGTCGCCGAAGGTGTGCACTGTCCGGGACTTCCCGTCGACTGACATGGTGACGGTCTTGCCCATCGCCGAGTAGCCGACGCCTGTGGCCGCCACGGCGACTGCGGTGGCGGCGACGAGGCCGCCGAGGACTGGCTTGCTCTTGGTTGCTCTGAGGACTGTGGTCCGCACGCTGCTCCAAAGGGGTGGTGCTTCCCGAGCCGCGGGGGACAGGCACTCGGCACGCCCGGGACCGGTCCGGCCCGCCAGGTTGCGCCGCGGCCCTCGGCGCACACCGTCGGCGTCTGTGGCGGCGGTGTCTGCGAGGGCCCCATGAGTGCCGTCCGAGAACTTCCCCGCTCCCGGCCGACAAGCACAGGACCATACGGAAGACCTTCGGCCGTGCCAAATGGATCGCCCGGTTATGTCATGGTTTGCAGCGGTTGAACGTGCGCGAGATCACCTCGCGGGCGGTATTGGGCTAGTCATGTCGGGGGATGCGAGATGAGCCGGTCGGGTGGCGCTACCAGCCGCCACCGAAGGCCGTGTCGGTGTTCGCGTCGACCGCTGCGCAGAGCACCTCCAGGTCCTCCCCCCGGGTGGCCGCCATCGAGCGCAGCGTCAACGGCACGAGGTACGACGCGTTGGGCCGCCCCCGGTGGGGGGCCGGGGTGAGGTACGGCGCATCGGTCTCGACCAGCACCCGGTCCCTCGGCGTGACCCGCAGCGCGGCTCGCAGCGGGTCGGCGTTCCTGAACGTCACGGTCCCGGCGAAGGACAGCCAGGCGCCGCGGTCCAGGCAGGCACGGGCGAAGTCGGGGTCGCCCGAGAAGCAGTGCATCACCACCCGGTCGGGAATCCCCTCCTCGTCGAGGATCCGCAGCACGTCCGGGTGCGCGTCCCTGTCGTGGATCACCAGAGTCCGGTCCAGCCGCTTCGCGAGGTCGATGTGCCGGCGGAAGGACAGCTGCTGGGCGGCCCGGCCCTCCTCCCCGGTGCGGAAGTAGTCCAGCCCGGTCTCCCCCACCGCGCGGACCCGGTCCCCGGAGGCGGCCAGCCGCTCGATCTCCTCCAGGGCCGCTTCCAGCTGTCCCGCGAGGTCCAGGCGCGGCGCCTCGTTGGGGTGCAGCGCCACCCCGGCGACCAGTGCGTCGTGGGCGGCTGCCGCCTGCACCGCCCAGCGAGCGCCCGGCAGGTCACAGCCGATCTGCACGATCCGGGTGACCCCGACCGCCGCGGCCCGGGCCAGCGCCTCGTCGGTGGGCAGCCACGCGCCGTCCGGCCCGTCGGCGATGTCGAGGTGGCAGTGGTTGTCGACCACCGCGTGCGGAAGCGGCTCCGGGGCCGGTGGGCGGCTGCGGTCGCGGCCCGACGCGGACCCGTCGTCCCGGCGTCGCGTGGGGCCCCGGTCCGGCTCAGCCATCGGCACGCCCTCCCAGCCGGTCCTTGTAGGTTACGACGGCGTCGTAGACGGCGCGCCTCGGCACCCCGCAGCGCCGGGCCACGTCCAGGATCGCCTCCTTCCGGGAGGAGCCCACCGCGAGCTCGTCGGCGACCAGGCCGGCCAGCGTCTCCGGGTCCACGGCGAGGTCGGCGGCGACGGCTGCGCAGCCCTCGACGACCAGCGTCACCTCTCCGCGAACCCCGTCCTCGGCCCAGGCGGCCAGGGTCGCCAGCCCTGCCCGTCGTACCTCTTCGTGGGTCTTGGTCAGCTCCCGGCAGACCGCCGCACGCCGCTCGGCGCCGAAGGCCCCAGCCATCGCCGTCAGAGCCGCAGCGGTGCGGTGCGGCGCCTCGAAGAAGACCATGGTCCGCTGCTCGTGGCTCAGCTCGGCCAGCCGGCGACCGCGTTCGCCCGCCTTGCGGGGCAGGAACCCCTCGAAGCAGAACCGGTCCACGGGCAGCCCGGACACTGCCAGGGCGGTCAGGACCGCCGACGGGCCGGGCACGGCCGTGACGGTGATGCCCTGCTCGACGGCGGCGGCGACCAGCCGGTAGCCCGGGTCGGAGACCGACGGCATCCCGGCATCGCTCACCAGCAGCACTCGCTCCCCCCGGGCGAGAGCCTGGATCAGCAGCGGTGTGCGCGACGCCTCGTTGCCCTCGAAGTAGGACATCACGCGGCCCCCGATCGCCACTCCCAGCTCGCCGACCAGTCGGCGCAGACGACGGGTGTCCTCGGCAGCCACCACGTCCGCGCGCTCGAGCTCCGCGGTCAGCCGCGGGGTGGCGTCGGCGACCCTCCCGATCGGAGTGGCCCCGAGCACCAGCACACCCGGCGTCTCGTCGGTGCTCATCCGCGCCTCGCTGTCCCCGCCTCCATCGCCCGATCATTGCAGCACGCCAGCGTTGGCGTCCTCCCCGAGCCGGTCATCCGCGGTCCGTACAGTTGCCGCGTGACCAGCGTCCACGAGGCCCGGCGCAGCACCGGACTGTCGAGCACTGCCGACGGGCGGGCGGTCCCGACGGCCCGCCAGCGACTGGCTCCCGTCCTGCGAGACGACGACCGGCTGGTGAGCTGGGCGGCCACCGCGGCGGTCACCGCGCTGGCCGGGTTCCTCCGGCTGTGGCACCTCGGCGGGGCGCACGCGTTCCTCTTCGACGAGACCTACTACGCCAAGGACGCCTGGTCGCTGTGGCACCACGGCTACGTCACCAACTACACGCCGGACGCGAACGTCAAGATCCTCGCCGGCAACCTCCACGGCATCTTCGAGAGCTCGCCGAGCATGGTGGTGCATCCCGAGGTCGGCAAGTGGCTGATCGGCCTGGGCGAGCAGGTGTTCGGCATGGACCCGTTCGGCTGGCGGATCGCCTCGGCCGTGGTCGGGACGCTGATGATCGCGGTGCTGGTGCGGGTCGCCCGACGGCTCACCGGCTCCACGCTGCTGGGCTGTGTGGCGGGTCTGCTGCTCTGCTTCGACGGGATGCAGCTGGTGCTGTCCCGCCTGGCCCTGCTGGACATCTACGTCGCGTTCTTCCTGCTGTGCGCGGTGGCCTGCCTGCTCGTCGACCGCGACTGGGGACGGGCGCGGCTGTTGCACCTGGTGCCCGCCGACGTCCGGGTCACCGCGTCGGACTGGGGCCCGGTCCGGGGCCTGCTGTGGCGTCCCTGGCGGCTGGCGGCCGGCATCTTCTTCGGTCTGGCCTGCGGCAGCAAGTGGAACGCGATCTACCCCCTCGCTGCCTTCGCGGTGCTGGTCTGGATCTGGGACTCCGGCGCACGACGAGCCATCGGGGTGCGCTCACCCCGGCTGCGCTCCCTCGTGGCCGACGCGCTGCCGGCGTTCGGCTACCTGGTGCTGGTCGCCCTCGTCGTCTACGTGCTGACCTGGACCGGGTGGCTGCTGCATGCAGGCGTCTACGAGAAGGCGCTGTCCCACAACCGCTACGGGCCCTACTGGGGGAGCTACCTGTCCGCGGACGCGCACGGGTTCTTCCCCGAGCTCGTCCGGTCCCTGAGGTCGCTGTGGCACTACCACCAGGACGTCTACGCGTTCCACACCAGGTTCCTCAACTCCGCGACCCACGCCTACCAGTCCAAGCCCCAGGGGTGGCTGATCCTCAACCGTCCGGTGGTGGTGCAGGCGGACCTCGGGATCAAGCCCGGCGTGCAGGGCTGCACCGCGCCCGCGGACAGCACCTGCCTGCGCGAGGAGATCATCCTCGGCACGCCCGCGCTGTGGTGGGGAGGTGTGCTGGCCCTGCTCTACGCCGTCTACGGATGGGTGGCCAAGCGGGACTGGCGCTTCGGGGTTGCCGTGGTCGGCGTGGTGGCCTCGTGGCTCCCGTGGATCCCGAACGACGAGCGGCCGATCTTCTCCTACTACGCGATCACGATCATCCCGTTCACGGTGCTGGCCATCGTGCTCTGCCTCGGTTCCCTGATGGGCGGCCCGCGCGCGTCGTACGGGCGTCGGATGTGGGGTACGGCGGTCGCCGGCGCCTTCGTGGTGCTGGTAATGGTCAACTTCGCCTACTTCTGGCCCATCTACACCGGTCAGCTGATCTCGACCCCGGAGGAGCTGAAGCGGATCTGGTTCAGGCGGTGGATCTGAGGCGAAGCCGCTTCTCGACCCGAGCCGGACCGCCTACGCTCGCCTGGGCCGGCGCGGACCACCGGTGGACCGGTGCTCGAGCCCATCAACAGAGGAGAACCGGATGATCAAGGTGAGCGTGCTCTACCCGAGCGGTGACGGCAAGACGTTCGACGACGACTACTACCGCGACCGGCACATGCCGATGGTGCAGCAGATGGTCGGCCACAAGCTCAAGGACTACTCCATCGACCGCGGGATCGGAGGCGGCGGCGCCGACGCTCCGCCCCCGTTCCTGGCGGCTGGCCACCTGCTGTTCGAGTCCATGGAGGACTACGAGACCGGGTTCGGCCCGCACACCAAGGCGATCATGGCCGACGTCGCGAACTACACTAACATCCGCCCGACGTTGCAGATCAGCGAGATGGTCAGGTAGGCCCGTCGTCCGGGAGCTTGATGGAGGCGGGAACGCCGTTGGCACCCAGCGGGACCGAGCTGATGGCGGCCACGGCTCCCTCGACCTCGGGTCGCTGGGCAGCGCGAGCATGCGCCGGCCAGCCGCAGGAGCGGAGCCGCGAACAGCGCGACCGCCACGGTGATCTGGCCCGGCCACTCGAGCGAGCGGCCGCGCGGAGCGGCGGAGCTGGTGGCCAACGACGCCCGCGCCCCGTCGCGGCGTTGACTCCGGGTCGAGGGAGCAGCAGCATGCCTAGGGACGAACATCGGTGACCGACTATCGGACGGGCGCGCACATGGTCTACTACCGGCAGGTCGGCGAGGTGCCCGACAAGCGACACACCCAGTTCCGGGACCCGGCCGGCAACCTCTACCGTGAGGAGCTGATGGGAGAGGAGGGGTTCTCCTCGGACTCCTCGCTGCTCTACCACGTGGGGGTTCCATCAGCGATCGTGGACAGCCGGGTGTGGGACCTGCCCGACCAGTCGCGCATGCCGAACCATCCCCTGAAGCCGCGTCACCTCAGGCTGCACACGCTCTTCGACCCACTGGACTCCAAGGCCGACGCCGTGGAGGGCCGGCGGCTGGTCCTCGGCAACGCCGACGTGCGGATCTCCTACGTCGTCACGGCAAGCGAGCCGTCGCCGTACTACTGCAACGCGATCGGCGACGAGTGCGTCTACGTGGAGTCGGGCACCGGCACCGTGGAGACCGTCTTCGGGGTGCTCGGCTACCGCACCGGTGACTACGTGATCGTCCCACGGTCCACGACCCACCGGTGGGTGCCCAGCGAGCCGTCCCGGCTCTACCCGATCGAGGCGGCCTCCCACGTGGCGCCGCCGAAGCGCTACCTGTCCCGCTACGGCCAGTTCCTCGAGCACGCGCCGTACTGCGAACGTGACCTGCGCACGCCGGCGGAGCCGTTCCTGGTCGAGGGCGACAGCGTCGAGGTGCTGGTCAAGCACCGCGCAGGAGGGGCGGTGGTCGGCAGTCGGGTCACCTACCGCACCCACCCCTTCGACGTCGTCGGCTGGGACGGCTGCCTGTACCCCTACACGTTCAACGTCGAGGACTTCATGCCGATCACCGGCAAGGTGCACCAGCCGCCGCCGGTGCACCAGGTCTTCGAGGGCCGCGGCTTCGTGGTCTGCAACTTCCTGCCCCGCAAGGTCGACTACCACCCCCTCGCGATCCCGGTGCCCTACTACCACTCCAACGTCGACTCCGATGAGGTGATGTTCTACGTCGGCGGCGACTACGAGGCCCGCAAGGGGAGCGGCATCGGCATCGGGTCGATCTCGCTGCACCCCGGCGGCCACGCGCACGGCCCGCAGCCGTCGGCGATCGAGGCGTCGCTGGGTGCGGAGTACTTCGAGGAGTCCGCGGTCATGGTGGACACCTTCGCCCCGCTCGAGCTCGGCGAGGGTGGCATCGCTGCCGAGGACCCGGGCTACGCGTGGACGTGGGCCGGCGGTCCGGCCCGGGACGACGGGGCTGGTGGCTGAGAAGCGCAGCGGCTGGGCGCCGGCGCAGCCCGTCGACCGCGTGCGCGGCTAGAAGTTGCCGCGCTTCTCCTGCTCGCGCTCGATGGCCTCGAACAGGGCCTTGAAGTTGCCCTTGCCGAAGCCGAGTGAGCCGTGCCGCTCGATGAGCTCGAAGAACACGGTGGGACGGTCGCCGATGGGCTTGGTGAAGATCTGCAGCAGGTAGCCGTCCTCGTCGCGGTCCACGAGGATGCCACGCCTCTGCAGCTCCTCGATCGGCACGCGGACGTTGCCGATCCGGCCCCGCAGCTCCGGGTCCTCGTAGTACGAGTCCGGGGTCGTCAGGAACTCGACCCCCTCGCGCCGCAGGGCGTCGACGGTGGTGAGGATGTCGCCGGTCGCCAGCGCCAGGTGCTGGGCGCCCGGCCCGTCGTAGAACTCGAGGTACTCGTCGATCTGCGACTTCTTCGCCGCGACCGCCGGCTCGTTGAGCGGGAACTTCACCCGGTGGTTGCCGTTGGCCACCACCTTGCTCATCAGCGCCGAGTAGTCCGTGGCGATGTCGTCGCCGATGAACTCCGCCATGTTGGTGAACCCCATCACCCGGTTGTAGAAGTCCACCCACTCGTCCATCTTCCCGAGCTCGACGTTGCCGACGATGTGGTCGAGCGCCTGGAACAGCCGCTTCGGGGAGCCCTCGCGCCTCTGGTACGACGAGGTGCGGGCGACGTACCCGGGCAGGTAGGGGCCCTGGTAGCGGGACCGGTCGACCAGCGTGTGTCGGGTCTCGCCGTAGGCGGCGATGGCACCCAGCCGGACGGTGCCGTGCTCGTCGCTCACGTCGTGCGGCTCCTCGAGGACCCTGGCGCCCTGAGCCCGAGCGTGCGCGATGCACCTGTCGACGTCGGGCACCTCCAGCGCGATGTCGGTGATCCCGTCGCCGTGCCTGGCGTGATGGCCGATCACCGCGCTGCGGGGATCGACGCCACCGGTGAAGACGAAGCGCACGGAGCCGCTCGTGAGGACGTAGGCCACGTGGTCCCGGTTGCCGGTCTCCGGCCCGGAGTAGGCGACCAGCTCCATGCCGAAGGCGGACGAGAAGAAGTGGGCGGTCTGCGTGGCGTTGCCGACCGCCCAGACCGTGGCGTCCCACCCGGTGACCGGGAAGGGGTCCTGACCGGGGTCGTACTCCACCAGCCCGACCAGCTGCTTGAGCGTG